>CAVHXL010000079.1:0-866 GCA_963639885.1 bacterium
GGACGTGTCGACCATCGGCAGCTCGTCATCCCACACGGACGGCGGCTACTTCACGAGCTTGTACGCGACGACCATCGGCAGCTCGTCGACCCCCGCGACCAACGGCTACTTCACGAACCTGTACGCGAAGAACATCGGAAGCGCCGCAAACCCCGCGGCCAACGGCTACTTCACGAACCTGTACCTGAGCGGGACGAACTACGCGACGAACATCAAGCACGCCGTATCGACCTCGCTGTACAGCAACACCACGGGCGCGACATCCGTATCCCTCTCGGCGGCCATCACGGGCTTCAACTACATCCTCGTATGCATCAAGAACGCCCAGGGAGCGCATCACTGGGTCACGGCAAAGGCGGCGGCGGGCGATTGCCCGTTCGAGACGCACGGCGTGACCTCCGGGACGATGTGGGTCGTGTTCGGCACGCTGAACCTGGCATCCAAGACGGTGAAGATAACGTCGCAGGTGAACATGCCCATCAGCGGATACGCCTTCGGCACGGGCAGCTCGAACATCGATTGCAAGATCGTCCAGGTTCGGGGCTGCTACTAGGGGGGCTGATGGACAACGCGATCGCGATGAGGGACGCGCTCTACATACTGTTCGGGGTCATCGCCATGGCGGGCACCTTGTACGCGATACGGACGGGCAACGCCAAGACGAGCGGCGATGACCGCGAGCGCATCGTGCGCATCGACGAGAACACCAAGGAGCTGCGCAGCGACGTCGCCGACATCAAGGCCGAGATGCGCCAGACGCGCACGACGCTCACCGACCACGAGAGGCGCATCATCGGCCTGGAGCAGAAGGTGCAGACGCAATGGATGCGCATCGACGAGCTGAGGCTCGCTAGGAATGCGGAAGG
>CAVHXL010000079.1:876-8658 GCA_963639885.1 bacterium
GAACAAGGCCACGCTCACGACGCTTTTGCTGGCGGTCGTGGCGTTCGTCTACCAGGTTCTCGGCATCCTGGGCATCACGCCCGCCGTGAGCCAGGACGGCATCACGAACCTGGTGGCGGTCATCATCAACGTGCTGCTCGCGCTCGGTATCGTGGTGGATCCCACGACGGCGGGCGTGAGCGACAGCGCACGCGCGCTGGACTACGACGAGCCGGAGGAGGGATAGCATGGGCTACACGACCGACACATGGTGGTCTCCCAACACCAACGGCGGCGGCTACTCCAAGGTGGGCGTGTGCATCCACCACGCGGCGGGCACGGACTTCGACGGCATCGGCAGGACGTTCCAGGACACCGCGCGCCAGACATCCGCCCATTACGGAGTGGAACCCGGGCACGTCTGCCAGTACCTCGCCGACGATTGCAACGCCTGGGCGTGCTCCAACACCTGGGCGAACAACAACCTCATCTCAATCGAGTGCCTGAACTCCGGCGGGGATGCGGAGGGGTGGCCCGTGGCCGAGGAGACCATCGACACGCTCGTTGAGTGGCTAGCGGACAAGAGCCGCGAGCACGGCTTCGGCCATTACGTGGTCGGCGAGAACCTGTTCGGGCACAAGGACTTCTACGCGACGTTCTGCCCCGGCGTTCTGTACGACCGCCTGGGCGAGATAGCGCAGAGGGCAAACGCGATAATCGACGGAGAGGACGAGGACATGATCAGAGACGAGGACATCGCCCGCATCTGGGCGTACCACTACGACGGGGATTCCGACAGCTGGGACTGCTACACCAAGCTCCGGGAGACCGCGAAGCACGTGCAGTACCACGAGAGCGCGGTCGAGGGCGGGGACGGCGGCGACACCCGCACCCGCATCGACTGGATCGACGACCGCGTGAAGCACATCGACGGGCGCACGCAGGACATCGCCGACCAGCTCGACGCGCTCACCCAGAAGCTCGACACGCTGCTGGGCAAGCTGTAAGCCCAAAAGAGGAGCGAGCAAGGCCCCGGCATCCGTCGGGGCCTTTTTTGCGCCCGGGAGAGCCGGTTTCCGGGCGCTTTTGTACCGCGAGGTGTACCAGGCTTGCGCACGGAAGCGGCTTTTCGGCGCTTCACCTGGCATATCATCGGGCTGTGGACGTGTGGGTGGGACTGCTATATCATTGCATGGTACCGCACATCAACCCCGTCAACGTGAGGAACAGCCGGGTGTACATAGCAAACCAAGAATCATTCGAGGCGTTTCTCGATCGCGCGCGATCGTCGAGCGTGCTCGCCATCGATACCGAATTCCTTCGTGAGAAAACGTACTACGCGAAGCTGTGCCTGATTCAGCTTGCAACCGACGATGAGGTGGCTATCGTCGACCCGTTCGAGCTCAAGGACCTCCGCGTTATGGCCGGGGTGCTCGAGGACGAGAACGTCATGAAGGTGTTTCACGCGGCCGGCCAAGATCTCGAGATCATCTGGCATGAGGTTGGCTGCATGCCGAAGCCTCTGTTCGATACGCAGGTGGCCGCGGCGCTGCTTGGCCATACCCAGCAGATCGGTTATGGCGCGCTTGTGCACGCGGTGTGCGGCGTGCAGCTTAAGAAGATCGATTCGTTCACCGATTGGTCGCGCCGTCCGCTATCCGAGTCCCAGCTTGATTACGCTGCCGACGACGTCGTCTACTTGCCGCGGATGTACGAGAAGATGCGCTCGGAGCTTGAGCGGTTAGGCCGTCTGCATTGGCTCGACCCGGAATTTGAGGAGATGTCCTCGCCGGCTCGTTTCGTTTCCGACGAACGCGAGCGTTACAAGCGCCTCAAGCGCGTGGGCCAGCTCTCTCGCCGTCAGCTTGCCTGCGCGCGCGAGGTGGCGGCGTGGCGCGAGATCACCGCTCAGAAGCGCGACGTTCCGCGCAAGTGGGTCATCACCGACGAGCAGATCGTGGAGGCCTGCAAGCGCGAGGCGCGCACGATTGACGACCTGTTCATGGTTCGCGGCATGCGCGAGAAGCTCGGAACGCGCGATGCGCGGGCCGTGGCTGCCCTGATGAAATCCGCCCTTGATGCGCCGCCGAGCACTTGGCCCGAGATGGATCGCGGTGGTCGAAACGAGCCGAACGTCGACGCGCCCTTGGATTTGATGAGCGCTTTGGTCCGTCTTCGCGCGAAGGAGAACGGCGTCGCGTTCCCTACGCTCGCCAGTCATGATGACCTGTTGCGCGTTGCCCGTGGGTATCGGGATGGCATCGATCTTCTGCGCGGGTGGCGTCGTGCGTTGGTGGGCGAGGAGCTGCTCGAGCTTCTCGACGGAAAGCTTTTCCTGTCCGTTTCCGGCTTCGATCTCGTGGTGAAGCGCGCCGACGGCGAGGAGTAGCGCGTCCGACGGCGCCTGCGCCTGTTGATGCGCTTTAAGCCTGAGCTGTGCAGGGCTGGTAACGGAATGCGAACGTTTCCCGGTCTCGCCTGCCTAAGCTCACGACGCGCGGATCCTCTTCGGTATACTTCTCGCACACTGTTGGAGGTATCGGCGCGCAATGCGCCGACGCATCGATTCTTTTCAAGAAGGAGCGGCTTGGCTTTATGTCTTATCTTTCGGTTATCGTTTTGACCATGATCATCGGTTTGGGCGCTTCCGGCTATGTGAGGATGCAGATAAACAAGCACAATAAAATCCATGCATCCACCAATGTGACGGGCGCTCAGATGGCTCAACGCATGCTCGCCGCGAACGGCGTCGCGGGGGTCGCCGTGAGGGAGGGTGGCCCGAACGAGGATCACTTCGATCCGCGCACCAACTCCATCACGCTCGATCCGGACGCCTTCCACGGCACCTCCGTCACGGCTATCGCCACCGCGTGCCATGAGGTTGGCCATGCGTGCCAGTATGCCGAGGGGTATACGGCCATGAAGGTTCGCAGCGCGCTTGTTCCCGCCGTGAACCTTGCGTCGAATGCTTGGATCTTCATCTTGATGATCGGTATCGCGCTGCACGTCTCCGGTCTTACCATGCTCGCGGTCGTAGTTTATGCCGTTGTCGTCCTCTTTCAGCTTGTGACGCTGCCTGTCGAGTTCAACGCCTCCCGTCGCGGTTTGGCATATCTGTCCACGCAGGGCCTTTCGGCCTCCGAGCAGTCCGGCGCCTTCAAGGTGCTGCGCGCATGCGCGCTCACCTACGTGGCCGCCGCCCTCACCTCGATTTTGGAGCTGTTGTACTACTTCCTTTTGGCCCGTAGTGAAGAGTAGGGCTTGATCTCGGTGAATGCGCGCTTTTCAGATGCATCGCCCGATCCGGTGGCGGCGGCGCGAGAGGCTGCTTCGGCGTTCGGGTTCAATGCGGGCTCGTCTCCTGCAGGCGCAGGCTCGTCACCGGATGATGCCTCTGTTGACGCGGGTTCTCGGGCGCTGTCCGTCTCCGCGGCTATGCAATTGGCGAAAGGAGCTCTCGAGGGCGTGACGGTATGCCTGATCGGCGAGGTGTCCGAGCTTTCCAACAAACCCGGATATAAGGCCGTCTACTTTACCGTCAAGGACAGCAAGGCCGCGCTTCCCTGCATGATGTGGAACAATCGCTATCGCGCGGCGGACGTGAAGCTCGCCGTCGGCCAGCTCGTCGAGATCGTCGGGCGTTTCACCCTGTATGCGGCGAAGGGGCGCATGAATTTCGATGTGCAGCGCATATCTCTTGCCGGCGAGGGAAAACTGCGTGCCCAGGTTGCCGAGCTCGCGCGAAAGCTTGCGGCGCAGGGGCTGATGGATCAGGCCCGCAAGCAGCCGATTCCCCGTATGCCGCAGGTCGTCGGAGTGGTGACGTCTCCTCGCGGTGACGCGGTGCATGATGTTCTGCGCACGCTGCGCCGCCGTTTTCCCGTCGCGCGCGTTCTGCTCGCCGGGGTTCCCGTCGAGGGGCCGAAGGCCGCTGCGGGGATCGTCGAGGGCATGCGCGCGGTTGCCCATGCTGGTGCCGAGGTCATCCTCGTCGTGCGCGGTGGCGGGTCATATGAGGACCTCATGCCGTTCAACGATGAGTACCTTGCGCGCATGATCGCGAAGTGTCCCGTGCCGGTCGTTACCGGTATCGGCCACGAGCCGGATACCTCCATTGCGGATATGGTCGCCGACCTGCGCGCCTCGACGCCGACGGCTGCTGCCGAGAAGGTCTCGCCGGCGCGCGAGAGCCTTGACGCGCTGTTCGACTCCCGCGCCGGATCGCTGAACGCCTCGATGGCGCGCACCCTCGAGCGCGCGGCTTCAAGGCTCGACCATGCCGCCTCGCGTCCTGTTCTTTCCGATCCGAACACCTTGTTCTCCGCCGAGGCGCAGGGGCTTGACCTTGCTGCGGAGCGCCTTATGCGTGCCTTGCCTGCGAACCTTGATCGCGATCGGGCGCAAGTGGATCGGCAGCGCACGCGCTTGCGGGGGGCTCTTAAGCATGCGCTTGACGATTCTCGCGCGGATGAGAAGCGGGCAAGGGGTGCTCTCTCTTCCACGGGCGCCTCGCTCACGACCCCGTTTTCGCATCGGCTTGGCCTTGCGGCCGGGAAACTCGATGCGCTGTCCCCGCTTGCCGTGATCGCGCGCGGCTATTCGATCACGCGCAACGATGCAGGCGAGGTGGTGAAGTCCATCGAGCAGGCGCCTGCGGGAAGCTCGATTGAGGTTTCCGTGGCGGATGGCGTTATCAGCGCCCGTGTCAGCGAGGCCAGTCCTATTCTTTGCGATGTCGTTCCCATGAAAGGCGATCTGTGATGATTGAGCAGAACTTGAAACCTATTGAAGAGCTTACCTTTCGCGAGGCGATGGCTGAGCTAGATGGCATCGTCGGCGTATTGGAGAGCAATACGCTTGAGCTGGAGGACAGCCTCGCCTCTTACGAGCGGGGCGTCGCATTGCTGCGTGCCCTGCAGGGAAGGCTTTCCGCGGCGCAGCAGAAGGTCGACGTGCTGATGGGGCAGCTTGAGCCCGAGATTTCCGACGAGGCTCGCGATAACACCCTCTCTTAAAGCCGTTTGCCGACTTCGCATGCGATGCGGCGCTTGAGGCTTTTCGGCCTCGCTACAATAGCTCAGATACGAAACGACATGAAGGAGGCTGGCCGTTGAACGTATTGGTGATCAACGCGGGTTCGTCTTCGCTGAAATACCAGCTTATCAATGTTGAGACGCAGGCGCTCAAAGCCAAGGGCATCTGCGAGCGCGTCGGGTCGTCCGAGGCTTTTCATAAGCATGGCATCGACGATAACGAAGTCGTCATCGATGCAAAGATGGCCGACCATGACGATGCGATGGCGCTTGTGCTTGATTCGCTGGTCCATGGCGCCGATGCGCCTATCGCGTCGCTTTCCGAGATCGACGCCGTGGGTCATCGCATCGTGCAGGGCGGCAAGTACTTCGAGCATTCCGTCCTTATCGACGACGATGTGATCGCGAAAATCGATGAGCTGGCCGAGCTGGCTCCGCTGCATAACGGCGCGGCGCTCATGGGTATCCATGCATGTCAGAAGCATATGCCGGGCGTTCCGATGGTCGCCGTGTTCGACACGTCCTTCTTCACGTCCTTGCCTCCGAAGGCGTATATGTATCCGCTGCCTTATGAGCTTTACGAGAAGTATGCCATCCGCAAGTACGGCGCGCACGGCACCTCGCATCGCTATATTTCCGAGCGTGCGGCCGTTGTGCTCGACGAGCCGCTCGAAGACCTGAAGCTGATCACGTTGCATTTGGGCAATGGATGCTCGGCGAGCGCCGTCGACCATGGCGTGGCGGTCGACACCTCGATGGGCTTGACCCCGCTGGACGGTCTGATGATGGGCACGCGATGCGGTGCTATCGACCCGGCTATCGTGCCGTTTATCATGGAGCATGAGAATCTTAATGCCGCCGAGATGAACAACCTGATGAACAAGCAGTCAGGCCTGCTGGGCATCTCGGGCGTGTCGAATGACCTGCGCAGCGTTCGCGCCGCTTCCGAGGCGGGCGACGAGCGCGCGATGCTGGCCTACGACATGTTCTCTAATTCGGTGAAGAAGTATATCGGGCAGTACATCGCTGTCATGGGCGGTGTGGATGCCATCGTGTTGACGGCAGGCGTTGGCGAGAACTGCGAGAAGATGCGTCGCATGATCTTCTCGGGCTTGCAGCCGCTTGGCATCGTGCTTGACGAGGAGAAGAATCGCCAGCGTGGCTTCGAGCGCATCATCTCCACCGACGATTCGGCGGTGCAGATCATCATCATTCCCACGAACGAGGAGTACATGATCGCGCGTGATACCTACGAGATCTGCCACGGGTAAACGCGTGCGAGTGCCATTTGCTCGCAAGGCTGCGCGGCGATGATATGGTTCGCATGGCCGCGGGAGAATGCGACAAAGATCCAAGGCCGCGTCAGAAGCGACGTTGTTTTCAGCTGTGTTCGGTGGGATGGGGTGCCGAACGCGGAAGCGCCCTCCGGTCCGGAGGGCGCTTCCGCTTTGTCATAGCTGGTCAAAGCCTATTTGCATTCAGTTATTCGGCGGCCTTTTTCGCCTGCGCCTGCACGCAGGTAATGGCGATCACGCCGACGATGTCGTGGGCCACGCAGCCGCGCGACAGATCGTTCACCGGAGCGGCGATGCCCTGGGTCACCGGGCCGAACGCCTCGGCGTTCGCGAGGCGCTGCACCAGCTTGTAGCCGATGTTGCCGGCGTCGAGGTCGGGGAAGATCAGGCAGTTCGCCTTGCCCGCCACCTTGCTTTCGGGCGCCTTTGCGGCACCGACGGCCGGCACGATGGCCGCATCGGCCTGCAGCTCGCCGTCGAGCGCAAGCTCCGGAGCCAGCTCGCGGGCGATCTTGACCGCTTCGACCACCTTGTTCGCGTCGTCGTTTTTCGCCGAACCGTAGGTGGAGTGCGACATCATGGCCACCACCGGCTCGGTGCCTATGAGCGTCTTCCACGATTTCGCGGAGTTCACGGCGATGTGCGCGAGTTTCTCGGCGTCGGGCTGGATCTCCAGGCCGCAGTCGCTGAACAGGAAGGTGCCGTCCTGACCGTATTCGCAATTCGGGACCACCATGATGAAGAAGCTGCTCACGAGCTTCACGCCCGGGGCAGTCTTCAAGATCTGCAGGCTCGGGCGCAAAACGTCGCCGGTGGCGTGGCAGGCGCCGGCCACCATGCCGTCGGCGCGGCCGGTTTTCACCATCAGCACACCGAAGAAGAGCACGTCGCGCACTTTCTCGGCTGCCTGCTCGGGCGTCATGCCCTTGTGCTTGCGCAGCTCATAGAGCACGCCGGCGAACTCCTCGGCCAAATCCGACGCGGCAGGGTCGATGAGCTCGGCGCCTTCGAGGTTGCGCCCCGATGCCTTGATGGTCTCGACATCGCCGAGGATGATCAGGTTCGCGACCCCTTTGGACAGGATGGTTTCGGCCGCCTCGAGCGTGCGCGGATCGTCGCCTTCGGGCAGGACGATGGTCTGCTTGTCAGCTGCGGCGCGGTCCAGCATGGTTTCCAAAAACGAGCTCATGTGCTCTTCCTTCCGTGTTCCGGTGGGATCCGATGTCCCGCCTGCGGTGGAGCCACGTCGGACGATGTCTCCGGGTGGCTTGACGTTTCCGCTTGGATTTTATCCGCAGTGTTCGATGATAGCGCAGATCGCGTGAGAACTTGCCGGTAAAATAGCCGTCATCGCACATAAGCGGCTAGCTGCGCGATACGCATCATGCAACCGCGACGCGCATCAATGCCTGGAAGGAAGCGCATGAAAACCATCTCGTTCGCCATTCCGTGCTACAACTCCGCGGAATACATGG
>CAVHXL010000080.1:0-8397 GCA_963639885.1 bacterium
CGCACGGGCAGATGGACCGCGACAGCCTCGAGCGCGTGATGGAGGAGTTCTCGGCCGGTCAGCTCGATGTTCTGGTTGCGACGACCATCATAGAGTCGGGTATCGACAACCCGCATACCAACACGCTCATCATCGAGGACTCCCAGCGTCTGGGCCTCGCGCAGATGTACCAGCTCAAGGGTCGTGTTGGCCGATCCTCGACGCAGGCCTACGCCTTCTTTATGTTCCCGGAGAAGGTCAACCTGACCGAGGAGGCCCAAGCGAGGCTCACGGCGCTCGACGAGCATACTGATTTGGGCAGCGGCATGCGCATCGCCATGCGCGATCTTGAGATCCGCGGGGCGGGGTCGATCATGGGGGCAGAGCAATCGGGGAACATGTCGGCCGTTGGCTTCGATCTGTTCGCGCAGATGCTCGGCGCGGCGGTTGCCGCAACGCGCGAAGGCGACCTTTCGGCCGATGGGCTGCCCTCGGCGCTGTCCGATATCACGGTGAACCTCCCCGGACATACGTATTTGCCTGAGGACTACGTCCCCGATGCCGATGAGCGCGTGCTGTGGTATCGGAAGATCGCGAGTGCGGCGACGTTGAGCGCCGTTGAGGAGGTCTATGGCGATTTGCGCGCGAAGCGGCCCGATATGTCGATAGCGGCAGAGAACCTGTTTGAGAAGGCGCGTATCAAAGCGTTCGCGAATGAGCATCACATCAAGACGATATCGGTGGTGGCGGGAAAGCTCACGATCGAGCCTATCGACATCCCGCGCGACAAGATGACGTCCTTGCGTCGAAGCGGCGGTCGTTATCTGTCGGATAAGCGCAAGCTGCAGCTTCCCATCAGGCATTTCAAGCTGGGGGAGGGCGATACCCTTTTCGGCCCGGTGGCAAGGTTTTTGCAGGAGATGCACGGGAAGGCCGAGAAGCAATAGCGGACGGGAGAGGGCACTCGCGAGGCGAACCTAGATGTCTTCCCCAAGCGCTCCTTTCGGCCATTCCCGCTCATTGATCAGCTCCGCTAATTCCACGCATCCGGTGTATGGTTTGGCTGACGCTTTCAGAAGGCCTGGTTTGAGCGCCAGCATCGTGAGCGTTTCGTCCGCCTGAAAGCAGGGCTTGGCCACAGCGCCGGTTTGAGCCGAAAGCCCGCTGGGCGCATCGATCGACAGGGCGAAGGGGACATCCTTGGCTTTCGCTGAATCCTTGGTCCGGCGCCTGTTCGCCAGCTCGATCCACGTTGCATAGGGTTCCCTGACCATGTTGCCGGTAAATCCCGTCCCGAGCATGCCGTCGACGATGGCCGCCGCGCAGGCCAGCTCGGTCGAAAGCGTCGTTGGGTCCGGGTCGATAAGCAGCTTGATCGGTAGCCTGTCGCGCACGATCGCGTCGCAGGTCGTTTTCGCTTCCTTGCTTGCCGGCCACGCCTTGAGCCCATCGGCTGCCAACGGCGTGACCAACGTGACGGGCCAGCCCGCCTGCGCGAGCAGGCGGGCGCATACCCATCCGTCTCCGCCGTTGTTGCCGCTGCCGCACAGAATCACCACCAGCGCGGGATCGGGAACCCCTGCCTCGACCTGGTGAGCGCAAGCGGCCCCTGCACGCCTCATCAGCTCGTCGAGAGGCGTTCCTGCTTCGGCGATCGCCTTTTCCAGCCGAGTGACCCTCTCCACATCGAGAACGTGTCGCGTCGCCCGCGCCCGCTCGATCCCGTCAAGCGCCATGATTCGGGCCTTGCCGATGATGCCGTTGATCATAAGGAGCTCCTCTTCTCGATACCGTGCTCGTCAAGCGCGCACGCCTGGGCTTGCCGCCCATGTTGCCATCCCGATGCATCGCGGGTCAAACGGCGCACCGGAGCCGTGCACGGCGCTTGCCGTGAACGCGCGTATCTCGCCGAGGTTGTTGGCGGGTCCTCGGTGCCGGCGATGAGGACCTGCGCCCATAAGGGGAGGCGGCGACGTGAACGGCGCCGCCGCGCTGATGATGGGTATGGAGAATTTCGTCATGCGGTCATGTTTTCTTCATACTCGCACGCAAGATATTGGGATTTCCCCTTCTTGCGGATGGGCATTTGATCCCCGTGACCTCGGTTGCATCGTTTGCCAAGGGCGGATGTTACAATTTCCGGCTAGATGATGCGCAAAAGGGCGCATCTCATTCATTTTAAGGAAGTTTCCGCTGTATATAAAGGTGGCGAAATTGCATGGATAATCTAATTTCGAAGCATGCTGCGCAGGCGCCTCGACGAGCTGGAGCCTGCGTCGTTGGAGCCATCGCCGCGCTCTCGCTGTCACTCCCGCCGCTTGGCGATGTCGCTCTCGCCGATGTTGGAGGCGATGCGTCCGATGCTCAAGCGGTGGCTTGCGCGTCTTCTTCGGATGGAACCCAGGCCGCCTCATCTTCGTCCGTCGCGTCTCAGGAGGGCGTTGGCGGCGCATCCGCCACGCCGCGCCTCGCGCTTGCCGAAGAACCCTTCGAGGCACGCTCCCCCGAGGAGTTCCCTTATTCCTCCGAAGCGGATCTGACGGATTGCGGGCTTGCCTCCGAGGGCCGCAAGCTCGTCTACGATCAATCCCTCATAGACTCCCTCGGGGTGCAAAATGGCGCATGGTCCAGCGCATGCCTTGGCTATGCGGCTGCCTATTGCCAGATCATCACCACGGGCCAGTATCATTCCTGGAGCGAATTCGACTTTTACGGGGGATGGGACGAGAACAACTTCTATGGCCGCAACATGACCGGTGAGTTCGACTGTTTTAACTACTACGATCAGCAAGCCACTCTGCGCGCGCTTTACGACTCCATCAACTCAGGCCATCCCTGCATCCTGTACGTCACCACGACGAGCAACAACCAGCATTGGGTCGCCATCGTCGGCTACGAGAACGTTGATGATCCTGATAATCTCTCCCTCGGCAATTTCATCATGCTCGACTCCAACTATGCTTTCGATAGCCAGCCGTGCTCCCTCGCGTCGCGGGGCTACACCTTGCGCTACGGCGACACGTTCGGCAACGTCCGTGTTTCGAAGGGCTGGGCGGCAGCCGAGGAGCAGCGCGAATCGTTCCTGTTCAGCGATTGCTATTTGGGTGATTGGTTCGTCGATAAGGGCGTGCTCGAGTATGCGGTGAGCAACGGGCTTATGACCGGCTATTCCGGCACGACGCTGTTCGGCCCGTGGGATTTCATCACGCGCGGTCAGGTTGTCACCGTGCTCCACCGTTTGTGCGGCACGCCGGCGGCCTCGGGCGACGTGGCCGATTTCGATGATGTCGATTACGATGAATATTATGGTGACGCGATTCGCTGGGCGCGGCAGACGGGCGTCGTCAAGGGATACGACAACACGAACCTGTTCAGCCCGGACCAGCCGGTTTCGCGCGAGGAGCTGGCGCGCATGATCGCCAACTATGCGAGGCAGGTCGCGGGCATGGACACCTCGACGAGCTACGACGCCTTCTGGCAGATGCCCGATGCGTCTACGGTTAACACCTGGGCGCGCGAGTCGGTTTCCTGGTGCTTGGATAAGGGCATCATCAATGGCGTCGAACGTGATGGCGGGCGCTACATAGACCCGGGCAAGGGCGCGTGGCGCGCATCGATGGCCTCGATGGTCACGGTGCTGCATCGAGATTATCTGTAGCGCGAACGGGCAGGTGGTGAAAATCCTTCAGGAGTCGGAAATGACGGCGTTCAAGAAATCTGCGCGGTATCCGGCAACGGATTGCGCGGGGCAGACCGCGCCATCGGCGAGCTTGCTCGAGGGGGAATGCCTTGCCCATGCGGGCCGCGCGGTTCGATGCCTGGTGGCGCTTGCTCTGGTGTGCGCTTTGCTGCCGGTGCCCCATAAGGCCTTTGCCCAGGAGGCCGCCGCGGACGCGCGTGAGTCGGATGGGGCAGTTGCTGCGGTGTCGATCGAGACCGTCTCTGCTGGCGGATCCTTTTGCGCCGGGGAGGCGAGCCCTCTTGAAGGTCTGGTGCCTGGGGAGGATTACGTGGCCGATGAGGTTCTCATCACGCTTTCGGGCGATGCGTCCCTCTCCGACGTCGAGCAGGTGGCCGCGGATGCCGGCTCGTCGCTGGCCGGCGTCGTGCGCGCCGATGACGATGGTGCGCGCCTTGCCTCTGACGGTTTGAGCGCGGGGGATGTTGCCGTTTTAAGGGCTGATGAGGGGGCTGCCCTCTCGGATGTGGCCGACGAGCTGCTTGCGTCCGACGAGGTTGCGGCCGTTCAGCCGAATTATCTGTACGATCTTGTGGATGACTCCCTTGACGCTTCCGGTGCCGGCTTCACGTCGCAGGCTGATCCCCTCGCCGCCTCGTTGGCCGAAACCACCCAATATATCCCGAACGATCCGGCGTTCAGCGACGTGGATCGCTGCTGGCAGTATGACCGGGTCGGGGCGTATGCGGCTTGGGCGAGCGCGCGGTCTAATGGCATGGTCAAGGTCGCGGTCGTCGATTCCGGGATCAACGCAAGCCATGAGGATCTCTCGGGTGCGATCGATGCCGATGACGCCTACAACTCGAACACCGCGACCGCCGGCATCAATGCGGTTGCGGACACCGTCGGGCATGGCTCGCACGTGGCAGGCTCGATCGCGGCGGTCGCGAACAACAAGATCGGGACTTGCGGCCTGTCGTTCGGTGCGTGCATCGTGCCTATCAAGTGCACCTATTCGGCAGGTGCGGGCGATACGAGAAAAGCCCCCACGTCGGCGGTTGCGGCCGGGATTCGCTATGCCGTTGGCCTTGGGGTGCAGGTGATCAACCTTTCCATCGGCACGCAGCAAGCCGATGCCGCTTTGCAAGCTGCGGTGAGCGAGGCTATCGCCGCAGACGTCTGCTTGGTGTGCGCAGCCGGCAACAACGTGGGGGAAAGCCCCTATTATCCATCGGATTACGAGGGGGTTGTCTCGGTGACCGCCATCGATTCGTTCGATACGATCGCGAGTTTCTCCGGGCACAACGACCATAAAACCGTCGCGGCCCCGGGGGTTGGCATCTACAGCCTTTCAAGCGGGGGAAGCTCGTCGTACGCAACCCTGTCCGGCACCTCCATGGCCGCATCCGTGGCTTCAGGCGCCCTCGCCGTTTTACGTGGGGCCAACCCGAACCTGTCAGCTCATGATGTGGAGCAAGCGCTTTACGAGACGGCCGATGACGCCGGCGATCCGGGGCGCGATCCGTATTACGGCTGGGGAATCATGCGGCTCGACAAGGCGTGTCAGGTGGTCACCGAAGATCCCGTGCGCGGATTCACCGATATGGACGCGCAGGATTGGTACACCGCCTCAGATGGTTTCGGCTGGTCGGTGTCGATGGGATACCTGCGTGGGTACGAGGGCACGACGCTGTTCGGCCCTTACGACGGCATCACCCGCGGACAGCTGGTGACCATGCTTTGGCGGGCAGCCGGCAAGAAAAACGTCAGCGCGCAAAGGTTCGACGATGTCGACTATTCCTTGTTTTACGGCGATGCCATCAGCTGGGCGCGCGCGACGGGCGTCGTTCGCGGCTACGACGGGACGAACCGCTTCGATCCGGACGCGATGGCGAGCCGTCAAGAGGTTGCCTGCATTTTCGCGAATTACGCGCGCCAGATAGCGCATGTTGACACCTCTTCGACGTGCGAAAAGCTTGACACGCTGGTCGATTCGGGCGATGTGGCCGAGTGGGCCCGACCCAGCTTCGGCTGGTGCGTCGATGCGGGAATCATCTCCGGGGTCAAGCTGCCCTCGGGCGAGCGTGCGGCCGATCCGGATTCGGGAGCTTGGCGCGCCTCAGCCGCCTGGATGCTGACGGCGCTTCTGCGCGACGTCTTGGCGTAGTGCGGCTCGTCGCGGGCCGCGAGGCGTCCGTGCCGTGCGTGCCCGTCGCCCGCGTTCGGTCCGCGTCCCCGTCGTCCGCGCTCGGTCCGCGTGCCTGCCGCCCGCGGCCTGCGCCGCGCGACGAGCCGCTCAGCGCCTCGGTGCCTGCTCCAGCTTCAGCAAGGCTTGCCGCACGCGCGCCTTCCCCCCCTCGCCCCATGGCCTGCCGTCGGCGCGCACGAGCCTATGGTCGGGGATGATGATCGAAAGCTGGTTCGCGCGCACGGCGGCTCCGACCGCCCTATGGGCGCCGGGGTGCCCGATTGCCCGGGCCAGCTCGGCCGCCGTCGTCGTTTGCGCGTAGTCGATGCCGGAAAGCCCCTTCCACACCTTGAGCTGAAACGCGCTGCCGCAAAGTCGGTAGGGAACGGTGAATGCGCGGCGCTTCCCGGCGAGATACTCCTGGATCTCGGTGGCCGCGAGGTTGGTGAGGGCGTTCGGGCGAAACGTCCCGCAAAGGGGTTTCTTGCCCAGCTCTACGCGCGTGATGGCCTCTGCGCGCGCCTCGATGGTCACCGGTCCAGCCGGCGTGAAGTAGATGTAATGCACCGGTCCTGCCGTATCCATCGCGCACCGTCCCTTCTGCTTCCCAACAGTATACTTCCCCTTGCCCGATTCTTTTGGTTTCTTGCATCCTTCAACGCGGCGGTTGCGCCTTGAATCCATGCGCTAGAATGCTCATCGATAAGCAAGGTGCCGCGGCAGCGGCGGTGAAAGGGGGCGCAAGTTGTTCCAGCCGGTGAAAATAGCTCCGTCAATCCTGTCGGCGGACTTCATGAATCTCGAGCGCGATATCCGCGTGATCGAGCAGGGCGGGGCGGGGTATGTCCACGTAGACGTCATGGACGGGCACTTCGTTCCGAACCTGACCATCGGGGTTGCGCACGTCAAGCAGTTGAAAAGGGTGACGAAGCTGCCGCTTGATGTGCATCTGATGATCTCGAATCCGCTCGAGCAGCTCGATTGGTTTCTGGAAGCGGGAGCGGACATCGTGACCGTGCATGCCGAGGCATGCCCCGGCTGGCAGCTCGAGCGCGCCGTCGAGCGCATCCACAAGGCGGGCGCCCTGGCGTGCGCGTCGGTGAAGCCGAAAACCCCGGTCGAGGTGCTTGCCCCGGTGATGGCCGATCTGGACATGGTTCTCGTCATGAGCGTCGAGCCCGGCTTTTCCGGCCAAAGCTATATCGAAGGGTCGGACCGCAAGGTCGCGCGCGTCGTCGAGCTTGCGCGAGCGGTCGGCGCGAGCCCCCTTATCGAGGTTGATGGCGGCATCGGTCCCGCGACGGCCCCGCTCGTGGCCGCGGCGGGCGCGGACGTCCTCGTGTGCGGTTCGGCCGTCTGCGCCGCCGCTGACCCTGCGGAGGCCATCGCGCAGGTGACCGAGGCAGCCGAACTTGCCCGTCGCGCCGCGCTTTCCGGTGCGGGCAGCCTTTCCGCGAAGGAGGATTAAGCCTGATGGCGCTGAAGATCCCCGACGATTACGTGTATCTCGACTATGCGGCTACCGCCCCTCTGTGCGAGGAGGCCGCGCGTGCGTTGGCCCCGTACCAGGTGCCCGGCCGCGCGGGCATCGTTTGCGGAGGGAACGCGAACAGCCTGCATAGTCCGGGCAGGGCGGCTTTTTCGGCTTTGGAGGATGCTCGACGCCGCATCGCCGGCGCGCTTGGCGCATCGCGTCCCGACGAGATCATATTGACCAGCGGAGCCACCGAGGCCGATAACGCGGCGCTTGTCGGCCTTGCGCATGCGGCCCGCGATGCGCGCAAGCGCGCCGGGGCGGGGGACTTCACGCCGCGCGTGGTCGTCTCCGCGATCGAGCATGACGCGATCCTCGCGCCTGCGAAGCGCCTTGCCGCCGAAGGGTTCGACGTCGTGCGCGTTCGCCCGAACGCGCAGGGCTTCATCACGTGCGATGCGCTCGATGCCGTATGCGGCCCGGACACGGTTCTCGTCAGCATCATGGCCGCGAATTCCGAGGTCGGAAGCGTGCAGCCGGTCGCCGAGCTTGCGCGGGTCGCCCATACCCAAGGTGCCCTGTTCCATACCGATGCGACGCAGGCGCTTGGGAAGATCCCCGTTTGCATGGGCGCGTGGGGCTGCGACGCGGCCTCGTTCTCGGGGCATAAGATCGGCGCCCCGAAGGGCGTCGGCGCGCTGTACCTGAAATCTCGCACGCCCTTCGAGGCGTATCTGCTCGGGGGAGGACAGGAGGCCGGCCGGCGTTCCGGCACGCAAAACGTCGCGGGCGCGGTGTCCTTCGCGGCGGCGATCGAGGCGGCGTGCGGCTTGCAGGCGGCGGAGCGCGAACGCCTTTGCGCGCTGCGCGACAAGCTCTACGCGGCATTCGCGCGCACTTCAGGCGTTAGGGCCACGGTCTCGGTCGAGCCTCGTAGCGAGGAATTCCTTCCCAACATCGTCCATGTCCTGGTCGATGATCTGGAAAGCGAGACGCTCATCCTGCGCTTCGATATGCGCGGTTTCGGCGTTTCGGGCGGATCTGCCTGCTCCTCGCATTCTTTGGAGCCCTCGCATG
>CAVHXL010000081.1:0-1371 GCA_963639885.1 bacterium
GCATGTCCGACCAATCGAATAACTCGTTCGCCTATCTCGGCCCCGCCGGAACCTACCACGACGAAGCCGCGCGGGCGTTCGCCGCGCGGCTCGGCATCGAAGAGCCCGTCCTCGTCGAATGCCCGTCGCTTTCGGAAGTGTTCGACTGCGTCGACCGCGGCAAATGCGAATATGGCGTGGTGGCCGTGGAGAACGCGCTCGAGGGTCCGGTGACCGCGACGCTTGACAACTTCGCCTTCCGCTCCTCGGCAACCATCCTCGGTGAGCACGTGTTGGACATCCATCACTGCCTGATCATGCACCCGGACGCGACGCGCGAAGATGTTAAAACCATTGTGAGCCACCCCCAAGGGCTTGCGCAGTGCCGCCGCTATCTCAACGACCACATGCATGGAATCCCCACGATGACGGTATCCTCAACCGCGGATAGCGCCCGCAAGGCCGCAGCCGACAAATCGATCGCTGGTATCGGAAACGCCTTCGCCGCGCAATTATATGGAGCGCGCATCGAGGTCGCCGGCATCGAGGACCACTACGGAAACCAGACCTCGTTCGCCTTGATCGGCCGTCAGGCCCACGCGCCGGTGTTTGAGGGCGGCAAAATGAAAACCTCGCTCGCCCTGTTCCTGCAAACAGACCGCCCGGGCGCGCTTCTGATGATCCTGTCCGAATTCGCCTACGCGGGCATCAACCTGGTGAAAATCCAGAGCCGCCCGACCAAGCAGGCACTTGGCGACTACATGTTCTTCGTCGAGATCGAAGGTTCGGTCAACGACCTGGCGGTGCAGACGGCCCTCAACTGCCTGCGCCTGAAGCTGCGCGAGGTGAAGGTGCTCGGCAGCTACCCTATTTGCTGACGGGATGCAACGCGTCACGATAGCTTCGCTCCCGCGTTGAAGCGATGATGCGCTTCGAGGATTCCCTGCATGGCGCAAGCTCCGGTCGCACCGAGCAGGAAAGCCTCGAAGCCTCCAAGCGAAAAGCAAACCTCAACCTTGGCGGATGACCGCGAAGCCCTTCGCGCGGGAGGAAAACCCTGCAGCCCCGCGCCAAGCGCCAACCCTAAAAAGCGATGACGCCCAGATGCTCGAGCAGGATCTTCACGCCGATCAAGATGAGCACGACACCGCCGACGATGGTCGCGGGCTTCTCGAATCGTGCGCCGAAGAAATGCCCGATGGCGACGCCTGCGAAGCTGATGACGAACGTCGTGCAGCCGATGATGGCAACCGAGCTTGCGATATCGGTCTGCAGGAAGGCGAAGGTGATGCCGACGGCAAGCGCGTCGATGGACGTGGCGATGGCCAACATCAGAAGCTCTCTCAAATCGAGCTTGGCATCCATCTCGCCCGCCTCGTCATCCTCATCGCC
>CAVHXL010000081.1:1381-4217 GCA_963639885.1 bacterium
GCCCAGCCGATAAAGGGCATGAGCGCCTGGAAGACGCCGAAGAACAGCGCGATGACGACCGCCTGCTTGATATTGAGGCGACTCATGCCCAAGCCCTTGCAGATAGCCACCGCGAAGGCATCCATCGACAGACCGACGCCGATCAGCAACAACTCAACGATTCCCATATTTCCCCCTATCCGAGCGCATAGGCGCAAAAAAACCGACGCTAGACGCCGGTTCGCACAAAAAACGGTGCGGCTTGGGCGCCACACCGCGAGTCTTGTCATTTCATGCAAGGCCAGCTTTATCAAGCAGTATGTTGACCCTGCCGCGCCTTGAGAAGACGCCGACTACTCCCCCACGGGATTTCGGGATTGTACCACGCGAGAGAGGGCGCGCAAGCCGCAATACCCACGCACAACGCCTCTTCATCCGTCAACCACGGTTGACCTTTTGGCGAAAAGGTGCGCGCTTACGGAAGAAGCCGATCGCCTTCCACCCGGAAGAAACCCTCTCGGGAAAGATCAGCAACGAGGCTTGCGAACAGATCATGGTCGATGGCGTCACGCCCCTGCGATCGCTCCTCGGCGCAAAGCCGCGAAAGCGCGCGGCCTTGCGCGATGCCAGGATCGGCCAAGACGATGCGCACAAGCTCGGCGCGCTTCTGGCGACGAGAGCCCTCGAAAACCGACTGGCGCGCGTAGTGGGCGCTGCGGCGCGAGGGATTTACGACCTGCGTCTTCAGATGCGCCCCGTAGTCGAGCAGGGCGTAATACCACCGACGCGGCTCGCCCGCCGAAAGGCACGTCGCCGCCACGAGCGGCGCAAGCTGCCGGTCATCTACCGCACCGGCGCCTTCAAGGAGATGATGCAGAAACACCGTGCGGACATTGGTTTCGATGTAAACGCTTGGTACGTCGCGGGCAAACGCCATGATGCCGGCAGCCGTTGCCTGCCCGATTCCCGGAAGCGCGATGAGGTCATCCGCGGTGGCGGGAAGGCATCCGGCATAACGTTGCGCGCATTCGCATGCGCAACGCCATAGCCCCAGCGCGCGGCGATTGTACCCAAGCCCCTGCCAGCACTCGAGCACGTCGGCAGTCGATGCGCTGGCAAGCGCATCGAGCGAGGGGAACTGGGACAGGAAACGATCCCAATACGACAGCACGCGCTTCACCTGGGTCTGCTGCAGCATGACCTCCGAAACCATCACCGCATATGCGTCATCGATATTGCGCCAGGGAAGCTCCCGGTAACGCGCTGCGCCCTCGCGCAGAACCAAGGCGACGAAATCATCCAACGAAAGAGGTGAGTCCTCGGGCCACGCCGCCGATGCGGCCAGCTCGGCCACGTCGTAAGCACGCATGCTAGCTTGAAGCGCCCGTCTGCGCAGCGCCCGCTCGGCCGTTGGCGTCATCGGTGCCAGCCGCCTGTGCATCGGAGTCGATCGGGCAGTTCATGCGCGCTTTTTCAGGCGAGCGGGTTATGGCGTCGGAGATCTGCGGCAGCCTTCCGCCGCAATCAATGAGCTCTTTGAGGGTGATGGAGTCGAAATAGCTGTTCAGGATGCTGTCCGCCCCGATCCACAGCTTATGGTAGGAGCATCCGCCGCAACGCTTGCAATATTCCTTGTCGACGGTGCACAGCGAAACGCTCACCGGACCTTGGACGACCTCGAGCACTTCGAGCAACGTGATGTTCGCCGGGTCGCAGTCAAGCGCCAGGCCGCCGCGAGCGCCGCGCACCGTCTTGATGAGACCGCCCTTCACCAGATCATGCTGGATCGATCGGGCGAACGCGTACGGGATTTCCTCCTGCTCGGAGATATCCGAGACGGAAACATAGGCGTCCCCGCTTTGATAAGCGGCCTCCAGGATGCGCAACGCGTAGTCGCAGCGGCGTGTGATGTCCATTACTCCCCTGCCCCCTTCAACAGGTCGTCTATATGGTCAAGCTCCTGCTTGAAATCGTCGATCACCGCCTGCTCGAGCGCTTTATATTCCGGCGAGTCGAGCGGTTGATAGGCCGCCAGCTTATCGAACAGGTTGTCGGAGGTAACCGAAACGTACCTACGCTGGGCAAGGCTTTCCTTGTATGCCTCCTCGACCGCCTCGCGCGCGGCCATGTATATGTCGAAGCGGGGCATGCCCGCCGAATAGCGAACGAGCGCGCCGCGGTCGACACCGCGAGCGGAGGGATGTTCGAGCGCGATCTGCATCCAGATGTCCGCGCGCTCCGAATCGGTGGGGTAGTCGATATCGATGGTGGAGGCGGGACCGAGCAGATCAACGAAGAACGGATCGACATCGCAGCCCGACGCGCCTGTCGCGAGCACGAAGACATCGGGATTGTCGGCCGCGTTGCGAATAAGGTTGACGGCCTCACGAGCGCCGCGGGACAGGCTCGCCATGATGAGCCCGCCGAAATCCTCGACGGAGCTCGGCTCCGTGTCCGGAGCCGTCCACATATCGATATCCTCAATCACGAGCACGCCGGGCGCCTCGAACGCGTTGCGAGCGGCATTCAGCTTCGGCTGGTTGTCGGCCTGCGCCATCACGCACAGAACCGGCATCCCCTGCATGTTCTCCTCCATGCGCATGCGAATGACGGGAAGGCCCAGCTCTCCTATGGTCGCCATCATGAAGTGATTGGCGTCCTCGCGAGCGGGGCTGGTGATGAGCAGCGTGTCGCAGGCCGGCATCCGATCAAGCCCATGACGGCTGTTGAGCTGGGAAACCAGCTGCTGGAATTCTTGATCGTGCTGCATCCCGATACCGAGCGAGCGCATGGCATCGACCGCCTTGTCGTAACCTACCAGCTCGGTATAAGTCAGATGATCCTCGTCTCCCATGAC
>CAVHXL010000081.1:4227-8123 GCA_963639885.1 bacterium
GGCGCGGCGGACGAAACGCTCGACTGAGCGCTGGAGGCATCGGAGTCGGGGGCGGGCAGCAGGGAGGGCGGCAGCGCGGCATGGGCCCCATCGGGTTCCCCGAGCGCATCGCGGGACTCCCCCGCCTCCCGGCGCATGCGGGCCTGTTCCTCAAGACGCCTGTTCATGTCCGGATCGGGAACAAAACGGCCGTTCTCGAAGGTGCCCCCATCGGGCGTTCCGGGAACGCGTGCGGCGGGGCTTGACGGCAAGCTGCTGGCGCTTTTGCCCGGCGTGGTCAGATGCTCGACGCGCAGCAGGCGCGGGTCCGCCGCCAGGAAGTCCTGCGAGATCATGTCGGTCATGTCCTCGAGCTCCTCGCGGGACAGCCCGAACTCCTCAAGCTTGTCGAGGGCGAGCTCTTGCAGCTGCTCGGCGCATGCGGTGACCTCCGCGTTGGTCAAAAACGGCTCCATGCGCTCGAAAACGTACTCGGCAATGCTTCGCTCGCGCATACCGTAGGCCAGCGACCAGGCATGCTTGATCGCCAGAATGCTGTCCTCGACCGGAACGCACGCGTCCTGGCGACCCAGCTCGAATGCCGTTAAATACAAATGCAGCGCGATGGCGCGCTGTCCCCCGGCCGCCGCGTCGGCTGCTCGTTGCAGGTATTCGCCGACCAGGGCGGACATATCATCTTGCGGGTTGGGTGCGCTATTGACGTCTTCGCTCGACACAGGCTCACCCTCCTTCGATTCGTTGTTTGCTTAAAACAAGGATTCTACCCGATAGTACACCCATTCTCGATCAATCGCACCAAATGGGGATAAGACGGGAAAATAGATTCGGCCCGCGCGATGAGCGCGCGGGCCGCAGACGCCTAGGCGCCTGCGGGCGGAGCCTAGGCGGGCGTTTGCGCGCCCCAACCGCCGGCGACGATTCCCTACCGCCGGCGCCAAGGCGCGAAAGCCGAATCATTCAACGCTTCTTGAGGACGACCTGGATTCCTACCATTCCAAAACGGTATAGCCCTGCTCCCTCGCCGTGCGCGACAAGGGCCTGTCCGGGCAGACGGCGAAACCCTGCTTCGCGGCGCCGATCATGGCGCGGTCGGAATGATGATCGCCGTATGCGGCCACCAGCTCCCAGCCACCCGGGCCCCATTGAGCGTTCGCCATCCGGCGCAGCTCGATCATCTTCTGATCGCCCTCCACCGGCTCTCCGTCCACCTCGCAGGTGTAAGTGCCGTCATCGGCCCTCTTCATGCGGGTCGAGATCTGCATGTCGATAGGATGCTTCGTCATCGCCTGCAAGATGATGGGCTCGAAGGTTGCCGAAACGCACACGATCTTGCAACCTTCATCGCGCCATGCGCGCATAGCGTCATCAGCCTGCACGCGGAAACGCTCATCGACGCATTCGTCGTAGAAATCGCGCAGGAACCGATCGACGTCATCGGCGGGCATGCTGGAAAACGCGCGGAACACCAGCCCGCGCACCCATGCCTCGTTCTGAGGGAGGCGCAGCTTGTAGGCGGCTCCCCAAGCCATGATGCGCGCAACGACGGTTGGTGGCAACATATGCCGCCTCACCAGGTATTTAACAAGGATTACCGGCGAATTGCCATCAAGGGCGGTTCCGTCGAAATCGAATGCGACCAGCTTGACGGGGCTGCGTTTGCCCCCCTCGTCAGCCTGCGCTTGCATCTTTGGTTCGTCCATGTACGCGATCCCTATCGTACGCGAAGCCGCGCGCAGCCCGGATGCGCGCATCCGGGCAACCGCGCGAGGCTATTCGGATTGTCCTTCTTCGAATTGACTATTGTACAGTTCCGCGTAGAAACCTCCAAGCGCGAGCAATTCTTCATGAGAACCCTGTTCCACGATATCGCCATGCGACAGGACCAGGATCAGATCGGCGTTCTTGATCGTCGAGAGGCGATGCGCGATCACGAACGAGGTGCGGCCCTGCATGAGGTTGTCCATGGCGCGCTGGATGCGCTCCTCGGTTCGGGTATCCACGCTCGAGGTCGCCTCGTCGAGGATAAGCATCCGCCGGTTGGCCAAGATCGCGCGGGCGATGGTGAGCAGCTGGCGCTGGCCCTGGCTGATGTTGGTCGCATCCTCGTTGATGATGGTGTCGTAGCCTTGCGGCAGCGTGGTGATGAAGTGATGCACGTAGGCCGCGCGCGCAGCCGCCTCAACCTCCTCGTCGGCCGCATCGAGCTTTCCGTAGGCGATGTTCTCGCGCACCGTGCCGTTGAACAGCCACGTGTCCTGCAAGACCATGCCGAACTGGCTGCGAACGTCCTCGCGCGTGAAATCGCGCAGATCGTGGCCGCCAAGCTTGATCGAGCCCTGATCGACGTCGTAGAAGCGCATGAGCAGCTTGACCATGGTGGTCTTGCCCGCGCCCGTCGGCCCGACAAGGGCCACCGTCTGACCCTGCGCGACCTTCGCCGAGAAATCCTCGATGATCGGATGCGCCGGGTCATAGCCGAAGTGCACATGATCGAACTCGACGTCGCAGGGCACCGAGCGGATATCGGCCCGGGACTGCTCGGGGGCAAGCTCCTCTTCCTCGAGGAACTCGAAGATGCGCTCGGCGGCGGCGGCCATCTGCTGCAAGACGTTGCCTACCTGCGAGAGCTGCGTGATCGGTTGCGTGAAGTTCTTCACATACTGGATGAACGCCTGGATGTCGCCGACGGTGATGGTTCCCGCCGCGGCCAGGATGCTCCCCGAAAGCGCGACCGCCACGTATCCCAGGTTCCCCACGAAGTTCATAACCGGCATCATCAGCCCTGATAGGAACTGCGACTTCCAGGCGCTCTCGTAGAGCTTGGCGTTGACCTTGTCGAAGGAGTTCTGCGTCTGCCCCTCCCGCCCGAAGGCCTTCACGACCACATGACCGGAGAACGTTTCCTCGATCTGGCCGTTGATCTGGCCAAGGGTGGCCTGCTGCGCGCGGAAGTGCTTCTGCGATATCTTCACGACGATCATGATGAGCACAAGGGAGACCGGCAGGATGAGGACGGTGATGCCGGTCATGAGCGGGTTGATGGTCAGCATCATCACCACGACGCCCACGATGGTGGTGGCCGAGGTGATCAACTGCGTGACGCCCTGGTTAAGGCTTTGGCCAAGCGTGTCGACGTCGTTGGTGATGCGCGAGAGCGTATCACCGGTGGAAGTGCGCTCGAAATAGCCGACGGGCATGCGGTTGATCTTCTCGTCGATGGCGCGGCGCAACCCGTAGCAGGTGCGCTGAGACACGCTCGTCATCATCCAGCCCTGCACGAAGTTGCACGCGGCGCTCGTGAGGTACAGCACGAGCGTGGCCGCGAGGATGCGCGCGATGGCATCGAAATCGATGCCGCCCGTGCCCGCGACCTTCGCCACGATGCCGTTGAAAAGCTCCGTGGTGGCCTGCGAGAGCACCTTCGGGCCGCCGATGTTGAAGACGACCGAGCCGATGGCGAACACGATCGCCGCGATGAGCGGGGCCTTGTAGCGTCCCATGAATCTGGCCAGCTTGACGATGGTGCCGCCAAAATCCTGAGCCTTCTCGCCGCCCATCATGCGATCTTCAGGCGACGGACGGCGCCTGCGCGTGACCTTCTTCAAATCCTCGGTGCGGCTCATGCGACATCACCCCCTTTCAATTCAGCCTCCGACAACTGGGAGAGCGCTATCTCGCGATACTCCTCGCAGGACTCCATCAGCTCGTCATGCGTGCCTATGCCCACGACGCGGCCCTCGTCGAGCACGACGATCCTGTCGGCGGAAAGCACGGTGGAGATGCGCTGCGCCACGATGACGACCGTCTTGCCGCCGAGCTTGTCCGCCAGGTCGCGGCGCAAGGCGGTGTCGGTCTTGTAGTCGAGCGCGCTGAAGCTGTCGTCGAACAGGTAGGCG
>CAVHXL010000082.1:0-8079 GCA_963639885.1 bacterium
CCGCCAGCTTTTCCCGCCAGCTTTTCCCGCCAGCTTTTCCCGCCAGCTTTTCCCGCCAGCTTTTCCCGCCAGCTTTTCCCGCCAGCTTTTCCCGCCAGCTTTTCCCGCCAGCTTTTCCCGCCAGCTTTTCCCGTGAAGCCCTCGTTCTTGCGGACATTCCCTGTTATGCGCCGACGTATATATACCTTTTAGGGGTAATTTCCGCCTGCCTATAATGTTTTTGTGCGCAACTATAGCAGCTGAACTATAATTAATTACAGGACAGAAACATTTAGAGATCAAATAGGTTTAGACATATGCGCGCATCCTCCAACAATGCCATATGTCGCAAGCAAATGAGGCGCAATCTGGTTGCGCTTTCCTGTGTTGTGACGTTGCTCCTTGCACCCTGCTTGGCGGGGTGCAAGGATTCCGACGTTCTCAACGAGCTTATCAATGATCAGGAAATCGGCGAGCTCGATGAAACGCTCGAGCCGCTGTATCAGGAAGCGCCGAACGCCGAACCCGATCCGACGCGCAACTCAACCTATCAATCCGAGAACGACAACCTAGCTCAGCAGGAGCAATCGAAGGCGGTCTACGCCCAGCAGCAGCCTACCGAGCCTGATCAGCAAACCGAGCAGCGCGAGCAGCAGAACACCTCGCACGACTTCGAATCAACGCAGGGCAAGCAAGAGGGCGATGCCGGCAAGCGCCAGGAAATCGCGAGCAACAACGATGGCGCCGGTGGCGGCGGGCAAGACGATTCCCAAAACCCCACGGGGGGCAAGGGCGGCTCCGTCACCACGATCGACAACACGGGCACCAACACGGAGGTTCCGCGAAACGTGGCCACCGTCGCCGCGCAGAACAATGAAGCCACCATCGTTCAGATGCTCTGCGGAAACGGGGCTTTGGTGGCCGCCAACGAAAGCTGGGCGAGTACCATGCAGGCCAAGGGCGCGTTTTCCAGCGATGCCGTGGAGGCCGAGGGTCTCAATCACGTTGCTGCTGGATGGACCGACGACGGATCGCCGAATCTCGCGGCGCTCGTTGCCGCAAGCCCGAACGTGATCATCGAGGAGGCGGGCACGCGCCAGCTTACCGAGGATGAGAAGTCCGCTATGCAGGAACAGGGCGTTTCCACCACGGTGGTCGTCGTGAGCAAGCTGGGCGAGACCACCACCTCCGATTCAGCTATCGTGGGCAATGTCATGCTTGTCGGCGAGATGATGCAGGATGCTTATCCGGATGCGCAGCGCATGGCCACCACGTATAAAACCATGCACGACGAAGCTATCGACAACTGCGTTTCGGCCAATGGCGGCTACGCTTACAAGATGGTTAACGGCACGAGCAGCCGTGCTGTTTATCAAGGTTCCGGCGATGATTCCGTTGGCTTCTCGTCGAATCGCGTGGCTACGGCCGTTATCGATTCATGGTCGACCAACGTGCCTTCCAGCATGGCTTCCGAGCGCAGGTACAACAACGCGTCCATGGCCTACTTGTCGGCTGCCGACGATACGCTGTCCGTGAGCGGCATCGCCCTTTCCATGGGCAGCAACGCCTCGCTCGATTACATCCTGTCCGATTACTACCTGCAATGCGCGGGCGTCGTGAACGAGGCCTATGAGTACGGCAAGCCCGATTCGACGAAGCCGAGCCCCATCGTCGCGGGCGGGTATTCCACCCTGGGCATCGAATCGGCGGTATCGCGTCGCAGCGTGCCCTCGGCATTGTGGTTCAGCGAGACATCGAACTCGGGCGACAGCTCGAGCTGGACGACGGTGGGAGATGGGTCTTTCCCCGCCGTCATCGTGAGCAGTCAATCTATCGCCGATGAGATCATCGCCTCGGCGAACACCTCAAATGGTTATTACAACGTGGGGCAGGCCTATGGCGTCTACGTGGTTCCAAGCGGCCTTTCGGGCAGCTGGCTTAACGGCACGCCCGAAAGCTACCTGCTCGTTCCGTGGGCGTACTGCGCGTTCCATGCATCGGGATCAGGCATCGATCTGTCGACATGCTCCACGTATGTGAATAATTTTTATCAGACGTTTTACCGGTGCGCCGCCGGTTCGGTTGTCGTCGATTACGCGGACGGCATCAGGACCACGGCATGATCGGTTTAACGATATAGTCGTCCAGCAAAGGAAAGGAATTTCATGGACAAGAAAATGTTCGGCTTCAAGTCGCGTACGGTCTCGGTCGTCGTTGCCACCGGCCTTGCCGTCGGCATCATGGCCACCCCGGCATTCGCCGACTCGTTGGACACCAGCGACTACGTCAGCGCCGCCGCCCGCCGCGCCGCGGCTCCCGCACCCGAGATCTTGGGACTGTCCGGCGTTGAGGAGTGCGCTACCGCGTTTTTCGATGGCTCGAACCTTCCTTCGAGCGCATTGAGCTGGCAGTACCCCAAGTATTACCTGTTCGGCACCTCCGAGTACAACGTGAACCCCAATCCGTACATGTACAACTTGCTTTACGGTGATGCTAATTCTAAAAAGATCGCGGTGACCAACATGAAGGGCAGCCCGAACACCACGCTTCCCGCTTACAACTCAACCGGAGCTAACTCTTGGTCCAATTTGGTTTGGGATTTGTTCCCCGACGTGATCATCGGCAACGCGAATGGCGTCGATTACAATGGCAAGGAGTACGCAAAAGCCGTCGCCGAAGCTAAAGGGGTAGCCAATTATTCCGTCATCGGCGTTAACTACGGCTTCAGCAATTACGCCGGCCTTATCACCGCGATGTACGACATCGCCGATGCCGGCGATTCCACGGCCGCCAACACCGGCAAGCAGCTGCGTTACGGCAGCGCCAAGGATATTGCCGTGCAGTACGAGGAGTATATCCTTGGCACGCAGGGCTATATCCTCTCCCAGCTTCAGGCGACCGGTGCCCAGAAGAAGGTCGTTGCGCTGATCACGAACTACGACAAGGAAACCGATACCTACACGCTGATGGAATCGCACGTGCAGGATGGTACCGCTGCTTCCAACCGTTATCTCGAAACCGTCGAGAACGTCTCCACGCAGCTGAACACCATCATCGGCAAGACCACCTGCACGTCTGCCGACCTTGACAAATGCGACCTGATCATGTTCGGTAGCCAGGGGGATGGCGCTTCCGAGGATGACATGATCGCCTCGCTGAGCGACTCCCAGAAAGCCAAGGCCTACTACACCACCGGCTCCAACGCGGGCTCGTGCTATGGCGTGACCATGAACTCCGTTGAGAACGCGGCCAACATCGGCCGCATCCTGGGTTGCCTGTATCCTGAGTACATCGACCAGGACGATTTCGTCGCCTACTACTTCGACAACTTCTACCACATCAAGTCCGATAAGCTTGGCGATGCTATGGACAACGCGATGGACGGCGTTGTGAACTGGGATGCCACGGGCGACCGCACTGAGTGGACCGCCGCTGACGCCGACACCTACAGCGAGGCTGCCGTTCAGGCCAAGATCAACCGCGGCATGGCGTACCTGCAGTCGCTCGGCGCTGATGCCCCGAGCACCCTTGCTCCTTCCAGGAACGCCACGACTCAAAGCGTCAATATCAGCTACGAGGCCGCTTACGACAAGGTCACCGTTGACCCCATCGCCACCCAGAAGCTCACCGGCAGCGCCTCCACGCCCTCTGTGACCGTCCATTACAACGGTTCGGTGCTCGCCCCTGGCGTTGAGTACGAGGTCGAGTACAGCAACAACACCGCTTCCGGCATCGCCACGGCAACCATCAAGGGCAAGGGCGCATTCACCGGTCAGATCACCCAGCAGTTCTATGTCCTGGATGTGGATTACATCCCGGCGCAGCAGTACAAGGGCTCGGCTTTGACGCCTGCGCTGAACGTTCGTTGCGGCGATGCGCTGCTCGTTGCCGGCAAGGATTACGACGTCACGTATGCCAAGAACGACAATGCCGGCAACGGTTACGCGACGGCGACCGTCACCGCCAAGGGCGACTACGAGTGCACGTTCACCACGCAGTTCCGCATCTGGACCGATATCACCGATGGTGCTTATTTCAAGGATTTGACGACTAGTGATTGGGGCTATGAGGCAATTCAGTTCAATTCCGCCAACGGAATCATGAATGGCTATGCTCCCACGTTCGATGTGTTCGGCACGTATGATCATCTGACGCGTGGACAGGCTGCCCTTGTGCTGTGGCGCTTCTTCGATCCGGTCAATGCCTATGCGGATGATTACGATGAAACGCAGTCCGTTAACGAGACCGGTAAGGACGACGTCCTCGGTGGCCAGTACTACACCGAGGCGGTGAACTGGGCTGTCGCAAATGGCATCATGACTGGCTACGACAACAACAATAACTTCGGCCCGATGGATGATATGACGCGCGAGCAGCTGTGCAAGACCGTTGCCAACGCCGCTCAGAAGTTCCTCGGGGCAGACATCGAGGGTGCTTCAACCGATAAGCTCAAGAACATGAAGGATTGGGAGACCATCGACGACTGGGCTGTGCAGGCGATGGCATGGTGCGCCGGTGAAGAGGTCATCAATGGCGTTGATGAGGCCGACGGCCGCTATGCCAGGCCCACGGTCGCCATCGATCGCTCGACCATGGCGAAGATCATGTACAACGCTATCAGCAAGAGCGTTTTCTAATCACGGTTTCAATTTGACCGCTTTTCGATGAAAGCGCGCCGCATTCGCGGCTTGTTGGGGGACTCGTTTTATGCGGGTCCCCCGATGTGCGTTATTCGATGCCCTGCATTTTGGGGCAGCGCGTGAGGATCCACTATGTTTTGTTATCGTTTATCCGAAATGAAGAGTTTCATTCGCAAGGGCGCCAACGTGGTGCTCGCTTGCTCGCTTGCGGCTTCGCTCTGCCCGACTCTGGCAGCAGCCGAAACCACCGCTGATGCGAATAGCTTCTCCAGTTTGGATACGACCCCTGCCGTGACCGATGCTTCAGGGGCGACGGACATCACAAGCCAATGGAGGGCCGGTGCCCTGACGATCACGCAGGGCGGCCGCTATGTGCTCACCGGGGATGTTCATAGTGCAGGCGGCCTGGTTATCGCAGCGCCTGAGGGTGAAACGGTCACGCTTGACCTGCAGGGTCACACGGTCGAGGTGAAGGGCGACGCGCAGGCCGCCGTGATCGTCGACGACGCTCAGGGCGCGGTGGTCATCTGCGATTCCTCATTCGATGAGGCGCTTGCCGCGGGCGAGCGCCAAGATGACGATGAGGCTTCCGCCTGCATACGTCTTATCTCCACCTCCTCGTCCTCGTCGGTGGCGGCAGTTCGCTGGAATGCCGCTGAGGGCACGAAAGGCTCAGAGCGCTCGCTGTCGCTGTCGCACGTGAAGGTGCAGGCTGCTTTGCTCACGGTCGCCGCAAGCGTTGCGGAGAACGAGAAGCTTGGCTGCTATGCCGTGTATGCGGGCGTTGCTTACGATGAGAGCGACCCGCATCTTCCCCTAACGCTTGACGATGTTTCCCTTTCAGCCGTTGTCGCAGATGAGGCGGTTGCGCGTGGCGATGCTTACGCATGGGCTGGCTCGGATGGGGCATGGATGCCAAGCGAGCATGCCGGTATCGCCGCTGATATATATTCGCAGGCGAAGGGCGTGAAGCTGGCCGGCACCTTCAGGGCCGATGCTTCATCTGCCGGCGGTGCGGTGCAGGTTTACGCTTCGCAGGCCGATTCCATCGAGCTTATGGACGACTTTGATGCCGAGGGTTCCTTGAGCATGTTCGGCGGCGCGGTCGGTGTTGATCAGGTCGCGGCAACCTGCGCCAACGAAGACCTTGCAAGCAGGGCCGCCAACTGGTTCTCCGATGCGACGGGCAGCCTTGCCTGCAAGGCCAGCGACAACAAGGTTGTTTTCTCCAAACGCGATAAGGTCGCGGGCTCCGATAAGGGTCTCGCCGATGACGCTTCCTCGGCGAGCGCCGCCTCGTCGGCGGGGGCAAGCAAGCCAAGCGCCGATCGGGCTACGACATCGGAGCATGCTGCCAACCCGCTTCTGAACGTCACCGTCGAGGGGTCTCCCCTTAAAATGCCGTCGGTGCTCGCAAGCCTCGCTGATGCATCCATCGATCTGAACAAGGCATGGACCGACACGCAATCCGGATTCGCGATTCGCGAAAGCGGTACCTATTTCCTGTCAGACGACCTTAAGGTCTCGACGTCGGCGTATCTGCTCATCACGGGGCAAATCGATGTGACGCTGCAGCTGAATGGCCACAAAATCATCTTCGAAACCGAGCCGGTTGTCGGCTATTGCGTCAGTTGCCAGGAGGGCGCGAACCTATCCATCGTGGGCGGCACGAGTCAAACGGGGGAGAAGGGCGCCATCTACGGCAACGGATCAACCATTTATGATGGCGTTCGCATGACTTCCACGGGTTCTTTGGACATGAACAACGTTGCAGTGACGTTGCGCCCCTCCATCGAGCATTCTTCGGTTCGAAGCCTGAACACGCGAGCGGTGAACGCAAGCGCGGGTAGTGTTTCCGTTCGTTCTTGCGACTTGACGGTGGATCAATCGAACATCACCACCACGTTGCTCACGCTGCCTGCCGTTCATCCGGCGGGCATCTATGCTGCGAATGATTCGAAGGCAACCATTTCCATCAAGGATAGCTGCATCAATGTGACGGCGTCGCCGGTAACCATCAGCACGAACAGCGACGATCTTGCCGATGTCGAGTTCACGGGTGCCGGATATAGCGCATACGGCGTATATGCAGCATCCCGCAACGAAACCACGATCGACGGATGCCAGGTTACGGTGCGCGCCGCGCAAGGCATGGCCATCGGCACGCTCGCGAGAAATTCCTCCATTGAGGGCAAAGGGTTGGCGGTAACCGCATCGTCTCAGTATGTCTGCGCGGGAGTGCAGAGCACGGGCGAGTCCGGCGTTGTACTTGATGCGCCGGTTTCGTTGTCGACCGCCAACGGGTCGAGTCCCCGCCGCCAAGCAACGATTTATGGATCGGTCGACTCGGCTTTTAAAGTGGGAGTGGGCTTTGCGGGCGTTCAGGCGTCGGCTCTTGTTCGCGTCGATGGTGCCGAGAACAATTCCGGCATGACGATCGGCGCGTTCACGTTCGCGCCCGGCGCTGCCCAGCTTTCCGATATCGAGGCTCATCTTACCAATGGTTTGGGCGCAGATGCTTCTTGCGATATCAAGGCGAGCGCCGACGGTGTGCGCTTCGCGCTTGCCGAGGACAGGGCAGCGGCTTCGGTTCTTCATGCCGACGGATCCCAGACGGGGTACTCTTCGGCAAACGAGGCGCTTGCCGCTGCTGCCGATAATGAGACGGTGGTGCTTGCCCGCGATGCTGATGCTGTTTCCGTTTCCGGAAAGCAGGCGGGTCAATCCGTTACGCTTGATTTAGCGGGCCATAGCATCGAGTCTCTTTCCAATGCGTGTGCTGCGGATTTGACGGTGACGTCAAGTGCGGCACGCGGAAAGATAACGGGCGGTAATTCTCTCAGCTTGTTCGGAACCCGTTACGAAGTATCCGTTCATCACCGTGGCGCTGGTGCCCTCACGTTTTCGAACATCGACGTTTCAGCATCGGGCAAGCAGTATGCCATGTACGGGCTTTTGCTCACGAAACCCGAATCAGCTGACTCTACCGGTAATGTAACGTTTAAGAACTCATCCCTTACGTTAACGCCCTCCGCATCAACCGCCACGGGCATCTACATTCAGGGCGGTACCGGATCGCCGTGCGTCTCATTTGCCGAAAGCAGCATCTCGGTGTTGCAATCGGGCTTCTCGAACAGCGCCTATGCTATCGACTGCCGCAACGTCTCGGCATCCGTGGAGCTCGTCGACACCCCCGTGTCCGTCGAAGCTGTTTCCGGATCCGCCGTGGCGGTGAGCACTTCGGGTGCTTTCAGCGCGCGCTCGGATTCGCCGGCCGGCCAGACGATAACCGTTCAAACGTCCGGTTCGTCGAACAACGCGAACGGTATATTCGCCTCCGCTGCAATGATTTCGCTTGAAAACGTTACTATGCTGGTTCAGGGGGCGACCCATGACGCGTCCGCGGATGCTTATTGCCTGCGTGATGTCAGCAGCGCATCCAAAGCGTCCACTTGGAAGC
>CAVHXL010000083.1:0-8032 GCA_963639885.1 bacterium
GTGTACATCGGGCCGCATATTCGCTCCGAATGCTTCGAGGTTGGCGCTGAGGTCTCGGAGCGGTTCAGGTCCCAATTCGGCGATACCTGCCTTGCCGACGATTTTCATGTGAGCATGGTGGAGGCGATGCGCGTTTCCCTTTCCGCCTCTGGTATCGATGAGCGTCGTATTTGCGATGCGGGGATTTGCACCCGCTGCGAACCGGACAAGTATTATTCCTATCGTGCGACGGGCGGCAAATGCGGACGCCACGGCGCCCTTGCTTTTCGAAAGGCCTGATTCATATGCCATTCTCCAATCATTATTCGGATACGCTTGACGAACTCGAACGCATTTGCGGCGAGTGCGGTCGGAATCCCGCTGAGGTCAAGCTTATCGCCGTTTCGAAGACGGTTGATGCCGACACGGTTGGGCAGGCTATCGAGGCCGGTGCTCATGATTTTGGCGAGAACCGTCCTGACATGCTTGCTGAAAAGGCTCTTCGTTTTCCCGAAGAGACATGGCACTTCATCGGGAATATCCAATCGCGGAAAATTCCCGAGATCGTCGAGCATGCAACGCTCGTCCATTCCCTCTACAAGCAAAGCCATCTGCGAAAATTCGATGCCGCTGCCGCTTCCCTTGGAAAAATCCAGGATGTGCTCCTTGAGGTGAACGTCTCTGGAGAGCTGAGCAAATCCGGTTTGGCGCCCGAGGAGGTGTCCTCGGTTCTCGCCGAGGCGATCGAGCTTCCTCATCTTCGCGTGCGCGGGCTCATGACAATGGCTCCTCAGGGCGATCTCGCAATCGCTCGTCAGTGCTTCGAGGACCTGCGTCGCCTCCGTGAAGACCTGCGCGATGCGCTCCCTGCTGAGAAAGCCCTGCTCTTCGATGAACTTTCCATGGGCATGAGCGAGGATTGGCGCGAGGCTGTTGCGGCCGGGGCTACAATGATCAGGATTGGCCGTGCGCTTTTCAGTGATGCTTTCCCCCATGTTTAGGGATGCACGGCTCGCAATACCGATAAACGCAGCGGCGGTGCGTCCGCCACGGAAAACGAACTAGGAGAGCGGTATGGCATTCGGAAATTTCGGCGACGGCGGCATGCTCGATGGCATCAAGTCGAAGCTTGGATTCGCGGACAATGCTCAGACTTCCAGCTATCGTAGCAGGTCAAGGTCGCGTCAGTCCAATGACGATTACGATGATTACGATGACGATTATGATGATTACGACGACGATTACGAAGAAGATGCGCCCAAGACCTACGAGCCCTACTCTCCGGTCACGACGCGTCCTGCAGGTGGCAGCCGCGTGTCTTCGTCCTCTTTCGGCAGCGGTTATCGTCCCGCCAAGCTCGTCTCAATCGACGATGTCAGGGCTCACACCACCGTTCCGGACAGTCTCAACCGCGACCCGTTGCCGCAGCGCAAGGTAACTCCTTCCTTTGCTGGTCGCGTCACGGTTGATGCTAAATCCCCGCTGCCCAATTCCGCAAATGCCGCGCATGGCGCGCATGCGGCCAAGGAGCGCTCGGAAAGCCTCGACTCCCTCTTCGATAGCACGGCAGATCTTGCTGCCGCTAATGCGAAAAAGGCAGAGGCTGCATCCAAACCCTCTTTCGACCCCTACAAGGCCTACGAGGGGTCCACATCGGTCAGGCACAACCCGACGCGTTCGCTGACCGTTGTCAAGCCGGAGAACTATGGCGAATGCGAACTGGTGGCGAAGGCTCTCAAGGCGGGAGACGCCGTGGTGCTCACGTTGGCCCAGACGCCCGATTCCCTTGCCAAGCGCGTGCTCGACTTCTCGTTCGGTGCATCAAGCGCCCTCGATGCGAGCGTCGACTGCGTTGCCGATAAGGTCTTCGTGATCGCACGCGGTCAGGGTCTTACCGATGACGAGCGCAAGAGCTTGAGTAACCAGGGTATTCTCTAGCGTTCATAACGCTAGCAGCTGTCTCGCAACCGCAAGGAGTTCTGCGTGATAAGTATCAAGTATCTGATCATGTCGCTTGCGCAAGCGTATAGCGTCATTATTTTCATCTACGTGATCATGTCGTGGTTGCCGACCGACCGGGGTATCCTTGCGGATATCAACAGCGTTCTGGCCAAGGTGTGTGATCCGTATTTGAACCTGTTCAAGCGCCTGATACCTCCAATTGGAGGTATGGTGGATGTAACGCCCATCCTCGCGCTGCTTGTACTACAATTTGTAGCTAGTTTTATCGTAAGGCTACTCTAAGGCGAATGTCTCATTTCGAACCGTTTGACGAAGGGGTCACAGATGGCTATCACCTCGGCTGAAATCCACAACCAAAGCTTCTCCATTGATCGCAAGGGTTATGACGTTGACGAGGTTGACGTTTTCCTTGAGCATGTCGCCGATGAGATCGACGGCTTGAATGGGCAGATCGAGTCGCTGCGCGCGCAGCTTGACGACAATGCCTTCGCCGGCTTCGATACTCCGATCAATTTCGATGAGGAGCCTGCCGAAGAGCCTGCTTCCGCCGATGAAACCCATGTCATGCCCACGGTTGATACGGCCGAGCTTGAACAGAAAAACGCCCGCATCGCCGAGCTCGAGGCTCAGCTTGAAAGCAAGAGGGCTGACGACAACGCCATCGCTCAAGCGCTCATCATCGCCCAGCGCTCCGCTGACGAGATCCTTTCGAATGCAAAAGCTGATGCTGCCGCGACCATCAAGGACGCTGAGGATGAGGCTTCTCGCATCCTTGACAAGGCTGAGAACGATCGCCAGAAGGTGCAGGATGCTATCAAGAAGCTCGAGGATGATCGCGAGGATGCGCGCGAGGAGTATCGCGATCTTTTGACCGATTACATCAACGATGCGAACCGTAAGCTCGCTGAGATTGGGGAGAAAGCCCCGGCTTACACCCATAGCGCTCACGCTCGCACCAATTCCGCAGCCGTCACGAGCGAGTTCGAGCCTGCTCCCGCCGCCATGGCTATCGACGGCTCGGACGCTTATGGCTCCTCCGTATTCTCTTCAGCGCTGGTCGATTCCTCTTCGAGTGCAACCTCTGCTCCGGCAACGGCTGCTCCGAAACCCGCCGGCTTCGAGAAGGATTTCTCCGGATTCGGCGATGCGGCAGACGACTTCGAGATGGACGACCTCGACTAACTGTTGCGCCCTCTCTCGGAAACAGTATGAGCGCGAGAGAATCTCATCCTCGATAAGATGTGCGAAAGGCCCCGTAAAGGGGCCTTTCATTTGCAAGAGCGAGTGAGTCGATAAGCCGGGTTCTGTCGTTGGACGACCATTTATCTCGAATGCGCGTCACCGCGCATCTCAAGCACGCAACCCGAACGCACGGAAGGGCGGCCGTATCGCGTTCCTATTTGCGCTTGCTCCAGATGGGGTTTACCAAGCCGCGTTGTTACCAACGTGCTGGTGCGCTTTTACCGCACCGTTTCAGCTTTTCTCCCGACAAGCGGGGGAGTTTCCTTTTCTGTGGCACTGTCCGTCGGGTTGCCCCGCCCAGCTGTTAGCTGGCATCTTGCCCTTTGGAGCCCGGACTTTCCTCACGTCGGCAATGCCGCCGCGCGGTCGTCTGGCCCACTCGCGTGTGGTATTCTACCATATCGAAAACTACCGAGGAGCATCATGACAACCTGTGCATTAGTCGGAGCAACATATTTCAACGAGCAAGATTTCCTTAATCGCTACAACAGCGGTCAATTCGATTGCGTCGTGGCTGTTGATGGAGGATTCGCCTTCTTGGAGAAGATCGGAATCAAGCCCGATATGGCCGTCGGCGATTTCGACTCTTTGGGATATGTCCCGCATGCTAAGCGCGTGTCGCGCTATCCCGAGCAAAAAGATATGTCCGATATGGAAATCGGATTCACCAAGGCGTTCAACTTCAAGCATGAATGTGTGTACATGTACGGAGGCATCGGTGGTCGCCTTGACCATACCTTGGCCAACCTTGCGCTTATCGCAAGCTACTCGGAGCGGGGGCTGTACGTGACGGCAATCGCCGATACTTTCGCGATTAGAGCCGTCAGCGGCCCTGACGCATTCACGATTCCACCTGATGTCGACAGCGGCACGGTGTCTGTCTTCGCCGCAAATGACCGTTGCGAGGGGGTTATTGAGCGAGGCATGCAATATTCACTCGATGATGAGCCCCTTACCAATCGCACGAGCCTTGGGCTTTCGAACGAGCTTCTCGGCGATGAGGCGACCATTGCCGTCGAATCGGGAACCCTTTATGTCTTTTACCCTTTGCCGAATCTGACGCGGAATCAAGCAGACGTATAATTCCAAAGGAGCTTTTCGCGATTGCCTGGCTATCGTGCTGAAAAGCGTTAACGAACCGGGGAGCTTGCATGCCAAGGCGCGCAGGCTGAGAGGGAGCGGCGATACGCTTCGACCCGTAAAACCTGTATGGGTAATGCCAACGAAGGGAGTCTTGAATGACAGCTGCTGCAAACCATCCTCAGCTCATCACGCAAATCGACTACGCGCGCGCGGGTCAAATCACCGAGGCAATGCGCATCGTCTCGGAAAAGGAAGGGCGCACGCCGGAGTATATTCGCGATGGCGTCGCGAACGGACGTATCGCCATTCCGGCCAATATCCACCATGCGTCCTTGAGTCCCGAAGGCGTAGGGGAGGGGCTTCGCACCAAGGTGAACGTCAATCTCGGCATATCGGGCGATCTTGCCGATGAGGCCGTGGAATGGGAAAAGGTCGACATCGCGCTCGAGTTGGGCGCTGAGGCCATCATGGATCTCTCCAACAGCGGTAAAACGCAGTCGTTTCGCACTCGGCTGATTGAAAAATCTCCCGCAATGATAGGCACTGTGCCCATGTATGACGCTATCGGTTATCTTGAGAAGGCGCTTGTCGCCATCAAGGCTGAGGACTTCCTCGACGTCGTGCGTCGCCACGCCGCCGACGGCGTCGACTTTGTCACGATCCATGCCGGCATGAACCGCCGAACGATCGAGTCATTCAAAGAGACCGGGCGTTTGATGAACATCGTGAGTCGTGGCGGCTCGCTGATTTTCGCCTGGATGGAAGCTACGGGCAATGAGAACCCTTTCTATGAGCACTATGACGAAGTGCTTGAGATTCTCCACGAGCATGATGTCACTATTTCCATTGGCGATGCGATGCGTCCGGGGTGCAACTACGATGCGACCGATGCTGGCCAGATATCCGAGCTAATCGAAATCGGCAAGCTGACCAAGCGCGCTTGGGATGCCGGGGTTCAGGTGATGGTGGAGGGGCCGGGGCATATGGCGCTCAACGAGATCGAGGCGAATATGCGTTTGGAGAAAAGGCTTTGCCACAACGCGCCATTCTATGTGCTCGGCCCTCTTGTGACTGATATCGCTCCCGGCTATGACCATATTACCGCTGCCATTGGCGGTGCGGTCGCAGCAAGCACAGGCGCGGATTTCCTCTGCTACGTCACGCCTGCCGAGCACTTGCGGCTGCCTGATGCGCAGGATGTTCGCGATGGTTTGGTTGCGACGAAGATTGCCGCCCATGCTGCTGATATCGCCAAGGGCGTCCCAGGCGCCCGTGACCGTGACAACCGTATGTCCGATGCACGCCGTAGAATGGACTGGGATGAGCAGTTCTCGTTGGCCATCGACCCCGTGCGCCCGCGGAAAGTGTTCGAAAGCGCGCCACCGGCAAATGAGGGTACCTGCACGATGTGCGGCAAGATGTGCGCTGTTCGTACCGTGAACTCCATCATGGACGGCTTGGTCATCGATCTGGATAACGAATAGCATGAAATCCGTACTTACCATAGCTGGCTCGGACTCGAGCGGTGGTGCTGGAGTGCAGGCCGATATCAAAACCATAGAGTCTCTCGGTCTATTCGCAACATCCGCTATAACCGCGATCACGGCACAAAACACCTGCGGGATTCGCGCCGTCCAGGATGTCGATGCTTCGGTTGTTGCCGCTCAGATCGACGCGGTGTTCGAGGATATCCGCCCCGATGCGGTGAAAATCGGAATGGTATCCTCGCTTCCCATCATCGAGGTTATAGCCGACAGGCTTAAAGCGTGGGACGCGGGATGCGTTGTGGTCGATCCGGTGATGGTCGCCACAAGCGGAGCTCGTCTTATCAGCGAGGACGCGGTAGATGCCCTGCGGCGCAAGCTACTTCCCCTCGCAAGCGTCATCACGCCGAATGTCCCTGAGGCTCAAGCCCTTTCGGGGCTCGCCATAGCCTCTGATGAGGATGCTTTGCGCGTTGGCTCCAAGATTGCGAAGAGCCTTGGCGTCGCCGTTCTTGTAAAGGGCGGTCATCGTGAAGGCGCAGCTGATGATTTGCTCGTTGACGTTGATGGAAGCTTCCTTTGGCTTCGCGCCGAAAGAGTCGCAACCAAGAACACCCACGGAACAGGATGCACCCTTTCAAGTGCGCTTGCCTGCGGTCTTGCGCAGGGTCTGGATATCTCGGATGCTGCGCGGAGGGCGAAGGCATATGTGCGCGGAGCCCTTTCGTCCGACCTTGATCTCGGATCAGGCAGCGGCCCCTTGGATCATATGTGGTGTCACGAGGCGCCGAAGATCTCATTCAGCTGAAATCGTGCCAGTACCGATATGGTAAAGAAAGTGCCCTCGCTATATAAGCAAGGGCACTTTCGTCTATCACATTGGTTTGCCGCAAATAGGGTCGCTGCTTTATTGCAAACAGGGGGGCTGTATTTTTGCGCTATCTTAGGGAAGCTCGAAGTTGCGCTGCCCGGCGCAGTTGATCTGCTTGATTTTCCCCTTCGCAACAAGGAAAATCAAATGGGCCATCGTCTCTCCGAGGCTGTAGAACTTCTGATCTATTGGCCACCTGTCCCAATTCGCGTGGCGCCATTTCGTGTGAGCGGATATGTCGACAATGTCCGAATGCCCCGCGGCAACCAGATTGTAGATTTCCTCAAGGCGCTCGTGGTCATGCTTGATGATCTCGTTTGCGCGAGCGGTCGGATTCGAATATGGCGTTCCATGACCGGGGAGAACCAGATCGATCTCGTATTCGGATATCTTTTTCAGGCTCTGGTGATACATCGCAAGAGCGTTATAAGAGGTGAACCACGAGGTCACTGCCGGGGTCGAATGCTCTAAAAGATGATCCCCCATGATCATGAGCTTCTGCGCTTCATCGTATAGACAGATATGCCAAAGGTTGTGCCCTGGCGTCTCAATGACTTTGAAGGAGAAATCTCCAGCTACGAACGTATCTCCCTCTTCCAGATACTCTATATGCGCCTGGCACTCATGTGGAAGGCGCTCAGCGGTTACCGGGGGCCTTCCCGCTTCGATGAGCTCGGTCTCGTAGTCGCTGGCCACCCGTCTAAGCAGGGGATGGGAAACATTGTCCTCCATGTCCTGCAGTCGTTGAACCTCCTGGAAGGAGTTGAAGTGGGCATACACATGCATGCCCTCCCGGTATACGCGGTTTAGATTACCGGTATGATCGGGATGCGAATGGGTTAAAACCACCTGCACGCTATCCCAATCGCGCCCGAGCATATGAAGGGCTCGTGTCAAGGCTTCCTCGCAAGCCGGGTTGTCATACCCGACATCGATGACGGTCGTCTCGTCGCGTCCAAGAATGATATAGGAATTCAATATTTGAAGCGGGCTATGAGGTAGCGGGACATGGACGAGGTACAGCCCTTGTCGCACTGGGATGGGCAGCCCATAGGCGCTTGCGAGTGTTTCGGTCTGCGTTTGCTGCGCATGTCCCGAGTTAGTCATGACGGTCCCTTTCGTATTCGTTCGATACCGCCACCCCCGACGTTATCGAGTAAAGCTCTCCCCAGAGCATCTGCTATTTTGCCACGTCGCAGTGCGTTTGGCATACCCCGCAGTGGGTGATTTTCGGCATATTCGTCACCTATTGGCCTCAATTCAGCTCTAAGAGCCCGTTTTCATCTTCAGGCTCCAGGCAATCGGACATTCAGCTATCAATATGCAAAAGGCCGGGTTGAATCCCGGCCTTACATAGTTGGTAGCTCCGACCGGATTCGAACCGGCGACCTTCGCCTTGAGAGGGCGACGT
>CAVHXL010000084.1:0-8006 GCA_963639885.1 bacterium
GGCCGCCGATCTTGTGCGCGCCGGCGGTGAGCAGCTGGCAGCCCAGGTCGTTCACATCCACCGGCAGCTTGCCGAACGCCTGCGTGGCATCGGTGTGCAGCAGCACATCGGGAGCAAGCTCGTCGCGGATGCTCGCGACTTCGGGGATGGGGAAGATCCAGCCCGCCTCGTTCTGCACGCGCATCATGGTGATGAGCGTGGTGGGCGCTGCGCGCAGATGGTCGCGCAGCTGGTCAAGATCGAGCTTTCCGTCGGGTGCCTCCACGTAGCTGCAAGGCCAGGCGTCGTCGCGGCGCATGCCGCGCACGCTGCGGGTGACCGAAGCGTGCTCGAGCGATGACGTGATGATCTGCCCCGGCTCGTCGCGGCGCGCCAGGCACGCCCCGCGCACCGCGAGGTTGTTCGACTCCGTGGAACCCGACGTGAAGTAGATCTCGTCGGGATGGGCGCCGAGCGCGTCGGCGATGATGGTGCGGCTTTCCTCGAGCACATCGGCGGCACGCCTGCCCGCCACATGCGGCGAGGACGGATTCCCCCAAGCGGTCGCCATCACCTCGTTCATGCGCTCGACGACCTCGGGCAGGGTTTTCGTGGTGGCGGCGTTATCCAGATATATAAGCGTTTCGTTCAACAAAATACCTCTCATATTCACGGCCGCATGCGCGATGACGCGCGGCCGGTTCATCCGCGGCTATTCTAACCCCCTCCGCGCACTGTCACCAAAACACTATCATTTGAGGCGAATATGCAGGGTGAACGGTATATCCGCAGGTGAGATAAAGGCATTCCGCCCGGCGACCCTTACTGCCCCTGCCCCTCTATCGCGTCGAGGAGCTCTTGCTTCGAATGGACATCGGCCTTGCGATAGATGTGCTGCAGGTGCGTGGTCACGGTCCCACGCGATATGACCAGCTCCTCCTGGATGCGCGCGGCGGATCGCCCTTTCGCGAACAGCATGAGGATCTCGGTTTCGCGCGGGGTCAGGCCATGCTCGCTGGCAAAACGCGTGCAACGCTCGCGGAACGGCGCCCGCCTCGCAGGCTGCGCACCCGCAAGGGCGCCCGCCCCCGCGCACGCCTTCGCCGCCGCGCCCGCCGAGGCCCCTTCAAGGCGCCGGGACCCGACGCTCGACGCTTCGACGCCCTCCGACTCGACGTCCGCCGCCTCGACTCCCTCCGAATCGTCGCCTTCCTCGCCCATGCCAAACCCCACCGACTCGACCATCGCCCGCGCATCCTTGATATCGACCAGGTCGTTATCCTTCATGACGAACAGGCAAACGGCGAACACGGCAAGGGTGGCGCTCGCCGCCAGAAGGCTGATCACCTGCGGGCCCAAAACACCCGATTCGCCAAGCTGCACGCCGAGCATCTGGCCGGCCGTCGAGCCCAGCGTGAGCATCCCCCACCCCATGCCGAACGTGGCCGCCGCCGATAAACGGAAGTTGTACGTGACGTCGGCCAGCAGAATCCAAACGAACGCGTTGAAGGCGTTGTAGCCCACCAGCGTGATGATCGGCCCGAGCCATTGGTAATCCGGCAGGCCGATGAGCGATGGCGTGAAGGCGATGGAGGCCGCGATGATGAACGTGATGAGCTTGTACAGCCCGCGGAACGTGTTGTCCCGGCGCAAGAGCTCGAAACCCACCAGAAGCACCGCGAGAACGATGCTGCTCGTCAGCATGGCGGGATGGTAGTACGAAACCGGTGCCATCCCCGTCGCCGACATGAAAACCTGCCGGGTCACGCCGTCGGCAAGGCCGATGCCGCACGCGCACAAGCCGATGCGCATGATCAGCTTCGGCGTCGGAAGGATCAGCCCGCGACGAGCTTTCAGCGCGGCGCGCACCTGCCGCACGGTCAGGGAGCGCTGCTGGGACACCATGATCGCGCCCGATGCCACGGGAAGCAGCAAAACGACGGACGCCTGCGCGGGAAACGGCAGCAGGGACACGCCGGCGAAGATAACCGCGGCAATCAGCACGGCGATGGGCACCTCTATCCCCACCTCCGCCGGCGGGTGATCGCGGTGGATCTCCCCATATCCCAGATGGATGAGGCCCGAGCCAACCCCGGTCGCCACGCCGCCCGCAACCGACAGGATGTCGACGGCGGCGGCCGAGAACCCTCCCAGCAAGACGAGCACCGAGCCTGAAACGGTCAAGGCGACGGCGCCTATTTGCCCCCGCAAGCTCAGCAACGCCAACTCCAGGCGCTCAGGCGCCAGCGCACCCGAGAACAGCGTGATCGTCAACGCGATCGAGGACCACAGATACACCGTCGGCGCATACGATTCGCTGGCCGGCGCGAGAATGCCGACCCCCATGCCCAGAAACATCAGGTACACCCAGGCGCGAATCAGCGCGAACCCCCAGACGCGCATGTTCACGAACGCCGAAAGGGAATGCTCGCGCGCAGGATCCTCGCCCGGCTCGATAGCTATCTCGAAGTAGTTGATCTGCACAGCGCCCCCCAGCATCCGTGTCCCCCATGCGCCCATTGTACACCAACAGGTTAGGGGAACTCGTTCGGCGCATTCGGCACCTCAAGCGTCTGAGCTGGTATTTCATCCATATCATGCAAAACATAGTAGACCGTCTACCACTCTTGAGCTCCCCGATTTCCGATCAATTGCATGATGCGCGGGCGCCCTTGGGCATCCATACTCGAAGAGTCCGAATCAAGGGGATCCGGCATGGAGGGGGGAAGCGGCCAGGGACCGCAACGCCCTCCTCCAGACAGACGAGGAAGCGAAGGAGGAGGGACATGGCCAAGCTGAGCATCACGCGTCGCACGTTCGCCAAGCTCGCGACGGCAACCGCCGCGGCAAGCGTTCTGGCATCCGGCGCAACCGGCAGCGCGCTTGCGGAGAACACGGTAAGCCAGGCCGAGGCGTCCGAGATCAAGCGCATCCGTTCCTGCTGCCGCGGTTGCGGCAAGATGGAATGCGGCGTTTGGGTGACCGTGCAAAACGGGCGCGTCATCAAGACGGAGGGGGACCAGTCGTCCAGCCAGTCATCGGGCAACCACTGCTCGAAGGGGCAGGCGTCGCTGCAGGCGTGCTACCACCCGCAGCGCATCTACCATCCGCTGCGCCGCACCAACCCCAAAGGCGAGGAGCCAGGCTGGGTGCGCATCAGCTGGGATGAGGCCATGGAGGCTATCGGCAAGGGATTCAACGAGGTCATCCAGAAGTACGGCGGCCAGGCATGCTTCGGCATGTGCGGCACGTCGCGTCAGTGGGTCTACGGCCCCTACGCGTTCTACAAGTGGCTCTTCGACAGCCCCAACGCCCGCGTCGCCTCATCCATCTGCAAAGGGCCGCGACGCCTCATGGGCTGGATCAGCTCGGTGGACGGCGCACCATGGTTCGCCCTGCGTGACGGGCCGCGCGTCTACGTGCAATGGGGAACCGCGCCCGAGAATTCGAATTACGATGACAGCTGCCGCAACATCGTCGACAAGATGACCGAGGCCGACGTGCACATCTGCATCGACCCCCGCCTGTCCGGCTCCGGAAAGGAGGCCGATTACTGGCTGAACCTCGAACCCGGCACCGACGGGGCGCTCGCGCTGTGCTGGCAGCACATCATCATCGAGCACGATCTGGTCGACTGGGAATTCGTCAAACGCTGGACGAACAGCCCCATCCTCGTCGTCGACGATATGGAGCCCACCGGCGGACGCTACCACACGCTTTCGACGAACGTGCAGGTCATGCCCGACCTCACCGGCGAGAAGCTCAAGACGCGCCTGCTCAAGGAGTCCGATCTGCAGGAAGGCGGGTCATGCAGGCGCTTCATGGCCTGGAACAAGAAGGCCAACGAAGGCCAGGGCGGGCTGGTCTACTGGGACACCGATGAGACGCAATGGGAAGGATGCCACCATACGGCGCCCACGCGCGATCAGATGGACGTCGTCTACGAGGGCACCTCGCAGGAGGGCTATCTTCCCCCGCTTTCCTATCAAGAGCTTGAGGATGCCGGCATCGATTTCGACATGACGGGCTCCCATCAGGTGACGCTTGCCGACGGCAGCGTGCACACCGTCCGCCCCGTTTGGTCGTACCTGGTCGAATCGGTGAAGGACTGCACGACCGAATGGTGCTCGAAGATCACCAAGCTCGACCCGCAGCTCATCGAGGACGCCTGCCTGGCCTGGGCGACGCGCCCGGCCGGTCAGAAGTACGGCAACGGAGGCATCCACCTGAACCTGTCGCCGGACCAGGAAGGCAACTGCACGCAGACGGTGCGCGCGGTGCTCAACCTCAGCTACACCACCGGTAACTTCGACGGGCCGGCCGGCAACCGCGGGCTTTCGCGCACGCCGGTCGACGAGCAATCGACCGCGGCGCCGGGCACCAACATGCCTCAAGCCGTCAAGCACGTGCTCTCCGGGCTCGGATCGCTGCCGCCCATGTACGAGGGAACGGTGCCGCACTACGAGATCACGGACCTGCCGGACCAATACGACGTCTACAAGAACATGGTCGGGGCGGACAAATACCCTATCACCGCGCTGTACAATGAATGGTGCGATGTCACCAGCATGTACGAGGCGATCCTCACGGGAGACCCCTACCCCATCCGCGCGGGCATCAACGAGGCCGGCAGCTTCATGAACGAGGGCAACGCGAACCTTGCCTGGGACGCCCTTCAATCGCTTGACATGTGGGTTGACCTGAACATGTTCCACCACCCCTCGACGGAGATGGCCGACATCTGCCTGCCCGTCGCGCATTGGCTGGAGATCAACAACATCCGCGTTTCGCAAGGAGCCTCCGGCGGCATCGGGATGACCTGCCGCGCCGTGGACCCGCCCGCCGACGTCAAGTTCGACTACGACGTGAACCGCCTGATCTTCGAGGCATTCGAGAAGCAGGGCAACCCTAACGGCACCTGGACGAACATCAAGGGCGACGCGCCGGGCGCCTACGACTCCGACGAGCGCATGGAAGACTGGTTCCGCGCGCACAACGAGATCGATGGCTTTGGCGACAAGTACCCCGGCTGCAAATGGCAGCATATGCAGGATTACGTCGACGACTTCCAGGAGCACGGCTGGTTCAACGCAAAGGTGCTCGAGCCGAACCGCTGGGGAACCTATCGTCGCTTCGAAACCGGCTGGATGCGCATGGGCAAGGACGCCTGCACCGCAAGCCCCTGGTCGAAGAATGAGGACGGAACGCCGACCGACAAGAACTTCGGCTGCCCCACGCCGTCGGGCTTAGTCGAGATCTGGTCCATCATGTTCGAGACGTACTGCCTGGATAAGGCCAACGAGTTCGAGCCCGGCAAGTTCGACGTCATGAAGGAGATCATGCCGAACTACGAGCCGTGCGTATCGGCGCCGACCGGCGAGTGGGACTCCGACAAGGCGCAGGAGGAATACCCGATCATCCTGACCACCGGCAGGCGCATCCCGGTGTACTTCCACTCCGAGCACCGGCAGCTGCCGTGGTGCCGCGAGCTGTGGCCCGTGCCGCGCCTCGAGCTGAATCCCGCCGACGCCGAGAAGCTGGGACTCAAGCAGGGAGACTGGGCCTGGATCGAGGTCGAGGCACACTCCGAGCTGGGAAAGCGATACTGCACGAAGATCCGCGAATGCGTCGATCTGTACGAGGGCATCGCCCCCGGCTGGGCCAATGCCGAGCATGGCTGGTGGTTCCCCGAGCTTCCGGCGCCGACGCACGGCTTCAAGCTGTCGAACGCGGAATGCCTATGGGACCCGCAGGCCGCCGACAAGTTCATCAGCTCGACCCATATGCGCGGCGTGCGCTGCAAGATCTACAAGGCGACGCCGGAGAACTGCCCGGATGGCAAGGTCATCCCCTGCGCAACCGAGGATGGCACGCAGATCATCGCCGATTCCTCCGACGCGCGCCTGAAGGAATGGCTGCCCGATTACGAGATCCGGAAGGAGGCGTAAACCATGACGCAGTTCGCTATTTTGACCGACCTGAACCGCTGCGTGGGATGCATGGCCTGCATGGTTTCCTGCAAGGTGATCAACGGCGTGCCGGTTGGGTCGTACTGGAACAAGATGCTGCGCATCGGCCCCTACAAGCGCAAGGATTATCAGAACACCAACGACGTGGACATGTACTACCTGCCCGTCCAGTGCCAGCATTGCGAGAACCCGAAATGCGTCGAGGTGTGCCCCACCGGCGCCAGCCATAAGATGGAGGACGGCACGGTGCAGATAGACAAGGCAAAATGCATCGGCTGCCAATTCTGCGCCATGGCCTGCCCCTACAACGTCCGCTACCTCAACGAGGAGGAGCGCGTGGTGGAGAAATGCACCTTGTGCGAGCAGCTGACGAGCCAAGGCGGCCTGCCGCAGTGCGTCGCGCAATGCGGAGGGCGCGCCCGCTTCTTCGGCGACCTCGACAAGGGAATAGACAGCTTCGAGGCACCGCGCAACGCCTACAAGGCCGATCGCGAGAACAACGACTTCGGCTACAACCAGCTGTTCGCGGGCAACCGCATCACCTTCGGGGAGCTGGGGCAGCCTTACGACAAGACCGCCGAGGTGCACCATCTGCCCAACGCCGGCAACGATCCGAGTTTCGTGTTCGTGCTGCGCGACCGCGAATGGAAGGGGGACGAATAATGGAACTCCAATGGCCTTTGATCCTGTTCACCACGTTCGTCGCATGGAGTGCGGGCACCTTCGCCACCCAAGCATACCTGGGAATGAAGGGAGTTTGCGGAAAAGCGCAGGTCCCCTGCTGGATCGCATCAGCGGCACTGCTGGCCATCGGCGGTATCGCGGTGTTCTTCCATCTTGAGCACTGGGAGCGGATCTTCAACGGTTTCGGGCATATCACCTCCGGCATCACCCAAGAGCTCATCGCCATCATCGTGCTTGCCATCGTCGCCGTCGTTTACCTGGCGATGCTGCGCAAAAACGACAACGCGGTGCCCGCCTGGATTGCCTGGGCGGCACTTATCATGAGCGCGGTGCTGGTGGTGGTCATGGGGCACTCCTACATGATGGAGGCGCGTCCTGCCTGGTGCAACGCCTTGTGGGTCGTCTCGCTGCTCGGCGCGTCCTGCATCCTGGGTCCGGCAACGGTTGCCGCAATTTGCGCGAACGTCGGCGAAGATGCCCAGGCACTCGGAAGCGTCGCGCTGGCGGGCTCCATCGTGAACGCCGTCGCATCCCTTGCGGCCGCGGCCACCATCAACCTGGCGCATGTGAGCAACGTGGGGCTGTACTACGACCTGACTCACCCAATGAAGGACATCACCGCCTCGGGCATGAATATCTTCGGGCCTGAAAGCCTGGTGCCGACCATCATCATGATCGTCGTCGGCTGCGCGGGCCCCATCGCGTGCGCATGCCTTGGCAAGAAGACCGGGAACTGGAAGGCATACGGCAGCGCGGCCGTCATCTGCGCGGTTGTTGGAGCCGTCTGCCTGCGCGTGGTGTTCTACCTCGGAGGCGGGTCGATCTTCGGAATCTTCTAGAACGGCGGAATGCCGGGGCTGCCGGTGGGTGCGGCAGGCGGTTGACGGTTGACGGTTGACGAGTTAGCGGGCCGGCAGGCGGCGAGTTGGCGGGCCGACCCGGCCGGCTGCCGGCGGCCAGCGGGCGTCGGCAAGCGCCGCGTTGGGCTCCGGCCGCCGACACCCAACAGGTCGACGGCCGGCATCCGGCGTCAGCAAGACGACTCGGCGGCTCGTCAGCAGCCCGAAAGCTCGGCCAAGAGCTGGCAAGGCCCCTCGAAGGCACGATTCGATCCCCACCCCCTTGCAAACGAATCGTGCAATCGAGGGGCCTTGAGGCCGCTGCTGCGGGCAAGAAAAAGGCGCGAGCGGTTTCGCTCACGCCTTTCGCATTTTTTGCTGCGAGAGCTAACGCGAGCCCGCAGCAGAGCGCAAGCCCGCCGCAGCTACTCGCTCAGCTTCTTCGCGAGCAGCTGGTTGATCACCTTCGGATTGCCCTGACCGCGCATCTGCTTCATGCACTGGCCGACGAAGAACCCGATCAGCTTCTGGTTGC
>CAVHXL010000085.1:0-7861 GCA_963639885.1 bacterium
GTACTGCACAATCTCCTCACCGGAAACGATGAATTGCACATCGTAATAACGACGATGAGCCTCGAATTGCTTTTCGGCAGCAGCGATCGTGTCGTATTCCTGAACGTTCGCGAAAACCTCGTCCCCGCAAATCTCGTTTCGGCCCAATGGAAGAGACCCAAGGTCGTCCCGCGAAAGAAATTCGAATGCCCTGCGGAAGCGCTCGTTCAAATAATCGTTGCCCTGCGCATGGGCAATGTCCGTCACCAGCATATGCATTTCCTTCCAAATAATTGCGGCAACCGCCGATGCGGTAGCCAAGCAGCGGGAGAGATCACCGACTCGCCTCGAGGATTCCCGAACGAGCCGCGACGGGGCCAATCAGCGGCTCCTAAATGGAGAATCGGTTACACGTTGAATTTGAAGTGCATAACGTCGCCATCCTGCACCACATAGTCCTTGCCCTCCTGACGCAGCTTGCCCGCATTACGGCAACCTGCCTCCCCGCCAAGGGATACATAATCATCGAACGAAGCGGTTTCCGCCTTGATGAAACCTCGCTCAAAATCGGAATGGATCACGCCAGCAGCCTGAGGCGCTTTCGCACCGACCGGGATGGTCCATGCACGAGACTCGGTTTCACCACTCGTGAAGTAACTCTGGAGACCAAGCAGGGCATATGCGCTGCGAATCAAGCGCGCGAGACCGCTTTCGGAAAGACCCATGGCCTCGAGGTATTCGGCGGCCTCTTCAGGGTCGAGCTCAGCCAGATCCGCCTCGACCTTTGCCGAAATCGGAACAGGCTCGCAGCCATCGATTTCCGCCAAGTCAGCATCGAGCTGGTCCTCATCGACGTTCGCGATATAGAGAATGGGCTTCATCGTCAGCAGATGCAGATCGTAAACCGCTTCTTGCTCATCTTCCGAAAGATCAAGCGTGCGCGCACGATGGCCCTCGTTGAGACCCTCGAGCACCTTCTTTGCAACCTCGAGCTTCTTCACGCCAGCCTTGTCGCGCTTAGCTTCCTTCTCAAGACGCGGGATGGCCTTGTCAAGCGTGCCGATATCCGCAAGGATCAGCTCGGTTTTGATGGTTTCAACATCCGAGGAAGGATTCACCTTTCCGTTAACATGCACGACATCCGGGTCGCTGAAGAAGCGAACGACCTCGCAGATGGCATCGGTCTCGCGTATGTTCGCCAAGAACTGATTACCCAAGCCCTCCCCTTGGCTTGCGCCCGCCACCAGGCCGGCGATATCGACAAACTCAACCGTTGCGGGCACGATCTTAGCCGGATTGTCGATCTTCGCAAGCTCGGAAAGCCTCGAATCGGGGACCGGCACGATGCCGACATTCGGTTCGATGGTTGCGAACGGATAATTAGCAGCAAGACCACCCTTGTTCGTGAGGGCGGTGAATAGAGTCGACTTGCCAACGTTGGGCAACCCGACGATACCGATGGAAAGAGACATGAAACTTCTTCCTAACGAGCGTTTATTCGTGATCGCTATCATACAACAACGGCAAGCTTCACCGAGCACGCAGAAGCCTCACGCACAGCAAGAGCAGGAAGACGAAAGAGGGAGACCCCCAGCTGGAAGCCTCCCGCTCGCAATGATTCAGATAAGCTCGCCAAGGCGACCCCAAGCGCAGCAGCATGCCGCAAACCGCCCGTACGCCCACCTCCACAGCAACGACAGCGCGTTTGCCTAGAAATTCTCGGCCGTGATCTCGAAATAAGCCTGCGGATGCGCGCAGACAGGGCAAACGTCGGGAGCCTTGGTGCCGACGACGATATGTCCGCAATTGCGGCATTCCCAAACCTTTACCTCGCTCTTTTCAAACACCTGAGCCGTCTCGACGTTCTTCAGCAATGCGCGGTAGCGCTCCTCGTGATGCTTCTCGATCGCTCCCACCTGACGAAACTTCTCGGCAAGCTCAGGGAATCCTTCTTCCTCGGCCGTCTTGGCAAACTCGTCGTACATGTCGGTCCACTCAAAGTTCTCCCCATCAGCAGCGGCGTTGAGATTATCGATGGTGGAGCCAATGCCCCCAAGCTCTCGAAGCCACATCTTGGCGTGATACTGCTCATTGGCGGATGTCTTGCGGAAGATTTCCGCAATCTGCTCATAGCCTTCCTTCTTCGCCACCGAAGCGAAATAGACATACTTGTTGGTCGCCTGCGACTCGCCGGCAAACGCCGCCTGCAGATTCTTCTCGGTCTGCGTTCCTGCGTACTTGCTCATGGAAACCCCTTTTCTCAAACATGGACCCCCGGCCGGTGGCCGAGCTCTCGTGGTCCTCATCGAAGAGCCTTTCTACAGCTGCTTCGCCCTCGATGGTAGAGGCATTCGATACCACATGCAACCAACAATGCCCCGTTTGTTTGAGAAATGAAATTATTTCTATGGCAAAAAAAGCAGGGTGCCGAATCTTGCCGGCACCCTGCTATCGAAAACAATTATAGATGGGTAATTTTAGTCGATGTCGATTTTGCAAACCCAGCCGTGTTTATCCTCAACGACACCATCCTGGATTCCCGTGAGGGTTTCGCGCAGCTGCTTCATAACGGGACCGATTTCAGTGCAACCAGCCGGGAAGGTCACGGTTTCATCCGCGCCATAAACCTTGTTGTCAATTTGACCCACCGGCGAGATAACAGCCGCCGTGCCGCACAAGCCGCATTCAACGAACGCACCAGAAGCAACCTCTTCCCAGGTAACGGGGCGCTGTTCGACGGTCAGGCCCAAATCCTCGGCCACCTGCACAAGGCTGCGTCGCGTGATGGAAGGCAGGATGGAGTCGGTATGCGACTGCGGCACCACCAGCGTGCCGTCCTCCTTTACCAACAGGATGTTCGCACCGCCGGTCTCCTCGATATACGTGCGGCTCTGGCTGTCCAGGTACACGTTCTCGGCATAGCCCTCGCGGTGCGCCTCCATGGTCGGGCGCAGCGACATGGCGTAGTTCAGACCGGCCTTGATGTTGCCGGTGCCATGCGGGGCGGCGCGGTCATACTCGGAAACGCGCAGCTTGATGGGCTTCAGACCGCCCTTGAAGTACGGACCGACGGGCGTGACCAGGATGCGGAAGGTGTATTCCGGCGCCGGAGCAACGCCGATGACCTCGCCCGAGCCGATCATGAAGGGGCGCACATACAGCGTAGCGCCCGAGCCGAACGGCGGCACCCATGCAGCGTTGGCCTTCACGACCTCCTTCACGGCCGCAACGAAGCGATCCTTCGGAAAGCCCGGCATCTCGAGGCGCTCGGCGGAGTTGAACATGCGCTCAGCGTTCATGTCGGGACGGAAGCAGACGATGGAACCGTCCTCGGTAGTGTAGGCCTTCAGGCCCTCGAAGACCTCCTGGCAGTAGTGGAAAATGCCGGCGCATTCAGAAAGATGCAGGTCGTGGTCGGTGGTCAGGCCGCCCTCATCCCACTCGCCGTCCTTCCAATGGGCTTCATAGCTGTAATCGGTCTTGTGGTAGCCGAAATCCAAGCTGCCCCAGTCCAGGTCCTTCTTCTCGACCGTCATTTCGATACTCCTTCGTACTTACGCAAATATTGCCTGATGGCCACTTTACACCCGTTTGAAATCGTTTACCGAGAATATCCGGCGTACGGTTTGCGATTCACTCGAACAACAAGCGATGTAACAAGTTCGAAACAATCCTCACCGCGCCCTGCGTCTTCTACATGCTGAAGAGGCCGAATTGCGATGCCGTGTAAGCAACGAGAATCACGACGAGCAAAACAGGCGCGATGTACTTCACCATCACGACGAACAGACGCTCGCCGGTGAACTTGCCGGAAGAACGGACCTCGTCGATGACCGTCTGGGGCTTAACTACCCAACCGACGAACACGCAGGCCATCAGAGCGGCGATCGGCATCATGACGGAGTTGGAGATAAAGTCCATGAAATCAAGGAGCGTCGTTCCGGGGCCCAAGGGCTCGATAACGGCAAGCTGGCAATACCCCATGTTCACCACAATGGCCACGACGATGATGAATGCGCCCGCGATGAGCAGCGATTTCTTACGTGTTATGCGCAAGCCATCCTGGACGATGGAAACGCAGGTTTCCGTAAGCGAGATAGCGCTGGTCAAAGCTGCGAACACAACCAGCACGAAAAAGAGAAAACCCATTGCCGTCGAGATGCTGCCCATCTGCTGGAACACCTCCGGCAGGATGATGAACATCAGCGACGGACCCGATTTCGACGCAACCGCCTCAGCAGAACCCATGGCCACGAATGCGGCGGGTACAACCATCAACCCAGCGAGGAAAGCGTAACCGGAGTCGAAAATCTCGATCCTCCTCACGGATTGCTCGAGGTCGTCTTGTTTGCGCATATACGATCCATACGTGACCATGATGCCCATCGCCAAGCTGAGGCTGTAAAACATCTGACCAAGCGCGGCAACCACAAGTTGAACGCTGAACTTGCTGAAGTCCGGTGTGATGTAATACAGAACGCCTTCGATAGCCCCCGGCAAGGTCATCTCATAAATGGCAATACCGATGGTCATGAGGATCAAGATAGGCATCAGCACCTGGTTTGCACGCTCGATGCCGTTTTTGACGCCCATTGCAACAACGCCGATCACCAAGATGAGGAACAACGCCATAAACAGGAAGCTCTCACTGCCTCCCGTGATGAAGTTCGTGAAATACGTGCCCCCATCGGCTAACGCAGCAGGCCCATCAGTCAGATAAGCGCTCGCATATTTAAGGACCCAACCGCCGATAACACAGTAATACGGGACGATGATGAACGGAATCGCGGAGGTGAAAATCCCGATAAACGCGTATTTCTTCCCGAATGACTTAAAGGCACCAATTGCCGATTGCCCCGTTTTACGGCCGATAGCAACTTCCAGCATCATCAAGGTGAAGCCGAAGGTCACAACCAGCGCAACATATGTAAGCAGAAAAACACCGCCGCCATATTTGGCTGCGAGATAAGGAAAACGCCAAAGGTTTCCCAATCCAATAGCCGAAGCTGCAGCGGCCAAGATAAAAGCCCATTTCCCGGACCATGATGCTCGGACACCCGATGTCGACGACATACCGACCCTCCATTTCGCACAATCCATACGCGCGAAGCGTAATAGCAAAACCTTGTTCGACGCCGCCCCACTTGAGCAAGTCGTATGCCAACGCGCCGATTACATACAAAGCCAATGGATTATACCCCTATTCGCCTTGAGAATTGATGGGGATGAGCCTATTCGGCAACGCAGACGGCTTGAAGGGACGGTAGCGCACTGGTATTCAAATGATTGTAAACTGTAGCTAACCCTGATATATTGTTAGACATATTAAACTAAAACGCGCTGGGAGAAGATGCCTCATGGGAACCTCGTTCAACCCTTACCTCACTATCGAGAACCTCTCGAAGCACTACGGCGAAGGCGACGCGCGCATCAGCGTCCTTCGCGGCATTTCCGCCGTAATCGGCAAAGGCGAGATTTGCGTTCTTCTCGGCCCTTCTGGAAGTGGAAAATCCACGTTCCTTAATTTAGTAGGTGGGCTCGAAAGCGCCGATGAGGGCACCATCACCGTAGGCTCAACCGAGCTGACGGCGCTCTCTCCTAAAAAGCTTGCGGATTACCGCCGCAGCGAACTCGGCTTCGTGTTTCAGTTCTACAACCTGGTCCCCGATCTTACCATTCGGGAAAACATCGAGGTCACCGCACATCTTTCGGATAATCCCCTCCCCATCGACGACCTGCTCCGATCGCTAGGCCTCTATGACCATCGAAGCAAATTTCCCCGTCAAGTATCCGGCGGTCAACAACAGCGATGCGCCATCGGTCGTGCACTCGTGAAGAACCCAGGGCTCCTCCTTTGTGACGAGCCAACCGGAGCACTCGATTACCAAACCTCCAAAGAGATCCTCGAGCTCATGGAGCAGGTGAATCAAGAATACGGCTGCACCATAGTCATCGTCACTCACAACGATGCCATCAAGCACATGGCGCATAGAGTGCTACGTCTCAGAGACGGCAACCTCGTCGAAAACGATGTTAACCAATCTCGCGTGGCAGCACGCGAGCTATCGTGGTAGGAGGGCGTCATGACATCGCCCTTGGCCAGACGCTTCCCGAGAGAATTTAGAAACAACCTGGGTAAATACATCGGGATTTTCCTGCTCATGTCCGTTTCCATCGCAATGACATCAGGTTTTCTACTCGCAGCGCACTCCATAGACAACATCATCGATGAGATGCCGGAAAAGTATCATATCGAGGATGGGCGCTTCATAACCTCGTTCGAGGCTAGCGATGAAGCCCTTGAGGCCGCATGCGACAGTGCGCACGATAGCGTAGGCGGCATCACGATATACCAGAACTATGCATTTGACTGCGCTTTTAAGCAGCCCGATAAAGATAATGAATCAACGCGCACCCTCAGATCCTACGAACATCGAACCGAAGTTGACCTCGCCGCCTACGCGCAAGGAACCATTCCCGATGCGGATAACGAAGTCGCGATCGATCGGGTGTTCGCAAAGAATAACAACATCGACATCGGGGATACGGTCACCCTTGATGGACGTGATTTTATCGTCTGCGGCATAATGACAACAGCCGACAACCAGGCCCTCTTCCAAAACAATGCGGACTTCACCGTCAATACGCTTTCGTTTGGCGTGGCAGAGCTGTCCAAGAGCGGCTTCGCGGCCCTTCGCCAAAACGGGAGCCAGCCATCTTTCATTTACTCCTACACCTTTCAAAACGAGGGGCTAACACTCGCTGAACGTACCGATGCGGAAAAGGATATGGTCAAAGCGCTGAGCAATGAAGGCGCGACAGTAGAAGAGCTTATAGACGCAGACTCGAACCAAGCAATCGGATACGCCGCCGATGACGTTGAAGGCGATTCTTCGATGTGGATCACCCTTCTGTATATCATCATCGCAATCATGGCTTTCGTCTTCGTGGTGCTCACTTCAAGTACCATCGAGGAAGAAAGCGCCATTATCGGCACATTGCTTGCCAGCGGATACCGCAGAAGCGAACTGGTTGCGCATTATGCGACGCTTCCGTCGGTTGTCGGCATTGCCGCAGCTGCCCTTGGAAACATTGCCGGCTACACGATAATGAGCGAACCGATGCAGCAACTCTATTACGGTTCCTATAGCCTGCCTCCTTATTACCCCACTTGGAGTTGGGGGGTCTTTGCGCAGACAACGGTAGTCCCCGTATCCGTTTTGATTCTGATAACACTCATCGGACTTATCTGGAAAATGAAGCATACACCGCTCGAGTTTCTGCGTCATGAAACCAGCAAGGGAGGCGTTAAACGAGGAATCCCCTTGCCTAGCAACCTCAGTTTTCCCGCCCGCTTCCGCTTGCGCGTATTTCTCCGGAATCTGAGCAATTTCGCAACTCTATTCGTAGGAATAGGCTTCGCGAGTTTGCTGCTCCTGTTCGGCCTGGCGGTCCTCCCCACAATGCAACACTATGCAGAGAATCTGCGCAACAACGTGGTTGCCGAACACCAATATACGCTGAAGGCTCCCCTTGAACTTGACGGAACCCAGGCCGAAAAAGAAGCATGGGAAGCGATAGACTGCCTGCAAAACGTCAGCAACGATAAGATTGAAAAACTTGAGAAAACAGCTAATGAATTAGAGGAGGCAGGCGCTAAGCTGATGACGGCAGCTGACCTCGCAACATCCTCTCCAGATTCCGAAGCCGTGCAAATCGCACTTGAGGCGCAAAGTCGATACAACGCCCTCGAAGAAGAATTCGACGGAAATCTTGATGCGGTGGCCACGGAACTCGGAAAAACCCGAGATGAGACAATCGAAACAATAACAGCAGCCTCAAAAGTTGACACAAGCAACGAAAACATTCACCCCGTTAATAC
>CAVHXL010000086.1:0-7826 GCA_963639885.1 bacterium
AGTACGGCTTCCCGGTGGCGTCCATCGTGAGCATGGCCGAGGTGACCGAGTGCCTTCACAACAAGGAAGTGGAAGGCGAAGTGGTTATCGATGATGCCATCAAGGCCGACATCGACAAGTATTACGAGCAGTACGGAGTTAAATAGCGCGCCGCGCCGGCCGGCGGGCTTGCAGCTTGCAACTTGCGGGCTGCCGCGCTACGTCGGTGGGCTTGCGGGCTGCGCCGGTCTGCCGGCCGGCGGACCGGTGGCTTGCCGGTTGGCGAATCGTCTTGCCGGCCGGCAAGCCCGCGAGCTGGAGGACTCATTAGCCGGCGGACCGCCGCAAGGGTTTGCCCTCCCTTGACGAGACAAGGGGCAATCCATACAATTCCACGACAGTTGAATAGATGATCGGGGCGCAGCGCGCTTGGCGCGTGAGCGGGGAAATCGAGTGGGAATCTCGAGCAAGGCGGTTACTGTGTTTCGTTCGCATGCGAACGATCAGCCAGAATGCCTGCCTGCGTCCCTCCTGTGGCAAACGGGGGCGGATCGCCATGCTGCTGTGCTCCGGCAGACGATACGTGATGTGATGCGCGTTGGGAACGCGTTGTCGCCAGCCTGCTCGATTTGCCGCCTTGGTCCATATGACGGGGCGGTTTTTCATTTCGGGAAGCATCGGTGCCTTGCGTTTTCCTCGGGCTTCCCATGATTGCGCGCTTGCGTTTCGAGCGCGGACCCGCGCGTTTTTTGCGCCGTTCCTGTTTCCGCACGTCGTTTAGGTCATCGAAGGCCATCGTTGGGAAAAGGAAAGGGAACGAGATGAGAAGAAGCCACGGACTTGTCGTCGGCGCTGGTGCGCGCTTGCTGCGTGTGTCAATGGCGGGCGTTTTGACGCTGTCGCTCGCGGGGACGCCGGCATTTGCCGCTGCGGGCGATGCGGCTGCCGGGATCACCCCTGCTGCAACCGCCGCGACCGGGACCGAGACTGGGGCCGGGGTCGAAGCTGCGACGGGGACCGAGACCGGGGTCGCAACTGCGACCGAGGTCGAGGCCGCAACCGAGACCGCGGCTGCGACAGCGACTGTGACCGCGGCCGAGACCGCGGCCGTTGCCTCTGCTGCCGATGGCGCGTGCCTTATCGGCGCGGCTGCCGACTTGCCGCAAACCATTGAAGCGGGTCAAACATATAAATTGACGGCTGACATCGCGCTTAGCGAAGGCCAGCAGGTTACCGACATCGCCGGCGTGCTCGATGGCTGCGGGCACACCATCACGCTCTCCGGCAAACCTCTGGCGGCCAGCGTGAGCGGCACGGTTCAGAACTTGGGGGTCGTCTCGTCGGGCACGATCGAAAGCTCCGACAACCTGGGATCGATCGCCGTTTCGCTCACCGGCACGATCCGCATGTGCTGGTCGACGGCAAGCCTGAAGCTGTTGGGCTGGATGGGCGAAGTGGGAGGGCTGGTCGGCGAGATATCCGGTGGAACTCTGACCAACTCGTACTTCGCGGGCAGCATCGACGCGATGATGTCGGGCGGCCTTGTCGGCACCGGTTCTAGCGGGACGGTCGCGAACTGCCTGTTCACCGTTGGGGACGGCGCGGTTTCCATGGGGTACGGATCGCTCGCTAAGGTGAATTGCCAAAAGGTGAGCGAGTCCGACCTGTCGGCGGCGTCCGCCTTGGACGTGCTTTCGGCCAGCATTCCCGATACCGGGTTCTCCTGGGTGTCAAATGGGTCGTTTCCGCAGCTGAAGGATGCAAGCGCCCCGGTCGTCGTGGACAAGTCGGCGCTCGCGGCGGCAATCGCGGCGGCTGAGCAGCTTTCCGAGGATGCTTACGATTCCGATAGCTGGCAGGCGTTTGCGGGCGCACTTGTCGCGGCCAAGCAGGTCAATAACGACGAGGATGCCACGCAACAGCAGGTCAACGACGCTGTTCGCGCCCTGTCCGAAGCGCAAAACGCGCTCGTGGGGAAAAAGCCGACGATGCCGACCGAGATTCCCGCAACCGCGAAGCACATCAAGAGCCAGGACGACTTCATGTACATGAACGTCAAGGACGAATCGGCGTACTACGTGCTCGACAACGATATCGTGATCGATGACGAATGGTTCTTCGGACCCTCCGGTGAGCTCGCCTGCACTTTTAACGGCCAAGGTCATAGCGTGACGTTTGCTAACGCAGGCGGCGTGCGCAGCTTGTTCGATGGCGTGGCGGCAACGGGAGTCATCGAGAACGTGCAGTTCGCCGGGGAGCTTAAGCAGGCGACGGATGGCCGCGCGTTCGGTCCGCTTGGCAACAGCGTGTCCGGCGCGGTGATCAACTGCTCAACCTCCGTTTCCGGAAAGGGCGTCGTTGGCTTTGCGCGTACGCTTGCCGGGGGCGTCGTTTCGAACTGCTATTCCGTGGCCGAGGCGACCGGCGGAGCACTGTTCGCCGCGTATGAATCGGGCCGCGTTCTGAACACGTACTGGTTGAGCTATCAGGCTCAGCCGGCGCAATTTGCGGCGAGCGCGCTGTCCAATTCGTTCTCGCTCGATCCGAAGGATATGCGCACGGCGGGCTTCGTCGAGTTGATGAACGCGAACCGCGGCGCGAAAGGCAGCATGTGGACGCAAGGGTCGGACGGCTATCCGCACTTCGGCGAAGCTTGCGAATATACCGAGCCCGATGACGAGACGAAGGCCGACGTCTACGCGGTGAAGTTCATCGCGAACGACGGGTCGGTGCAGGCTATCGGCGAGAACCATGTGCTGGAGGTTTCGCCTGACGATGTTGCGGCTGATCGCCTCATCGGCTCCCTTTCGCTCGAAGGCGTGCCTGCGGATAGCTCGGTGACCTGGGCGACGAGTGACTCGAATCGCAATAACATCGGCGTGAACGAGACTACGGGTCAGCTGTACGTTTACGGCAACGCCGCGGGTACGGTTACGGCGACCGAAACGACGGCGGACGGAATGTGTCGCACGGTTGCAACCATCAAGGTGCAGGCCAAGGCGCAGCCCATCGATGACTTCCAGATCTGGTTCGATGGCACGAACGTGACGGGCGGCGCCATCACGGTGTCGGGGTCCGAGGTGCGCAATCTTGAGGTGCGCGTGCATTACGTCGGCTCCGCCGAGGACTCGTTCGTCCCGGTGTCGTTCACGCGCTTCTCATTTACCGGCAGCGACGCGAGCATCCTGTACAGCAACGATTACTCGGCGTGCTTCTACTGCAAGCAGCTTGGCAGCGCCGCTATTTCGGTCACCTCGCGCGACAACGCCGACCTCGGGTCGAAGACGGTGATGGTGTCGTCGTCGAAGGTCGACGCGACGAGCGTTTCACTGGGGTATGCCGAAGATGGTGCGGCGATCGTGCTGCATGGTCGCAATCCCTTGAGCGACGGGGCGAAGGCGTTCGTCACCGATAAGGCGCAGCCGCATGTGACGCCGGACAATGCGACGAATCGCGATCATTACACGGTGGAGAGCAGCAACCCGAGCGTTGCCGTCTACACGACTTCCGGTGATATCGGATTTACCCCATATGCTGCGGGGGCGACCACGTTCACGGTGACGTTGCCGGATATTGACGAGCGGACGGGCGAGAACATCTCCGCATCGCGCAACGTGACGTACGAGTACGCGAATCCGCTGGCAAGCGTGAAGGCGCCTGAAAACGTGACGGTGAAGGCCGGTGCGCAGGAGAAGCTTGACCTGGCATTCGCGGGTGTGAACGATGCGCAGGGTTGGAGCGTGACCGAACCTGGGATGATCTGGTCCTACAGCGTTGACGGGATTGTCAGCATCGATCGTGATGTCGCGGGCGCGTGGAAGCACGAGGAAGGGGCTTCTGACGACGGGCTTTTCATCGCGAGCAGCGATTATTCGATCACGGCGCTCAAGCCGGGCACCGTTACGGTGACGGGCACGCCCATCGATACGACGGGCGGCGCGAGACCGGTGACGTTTACCGTGACCGTCGACGGCATCGCGGTGCCGTCCGATGCTTCGGATCTTGTTGACAGGGGCATCGCCTCGGCGGCCGCCTATCTTGATGCGAACCGATTCGCCTCCGCTTTCCAATATGGCGACGAATGGGAGCTTTACGCGTTCGCGAACGCTGGGCGCGAAATCGACCAGACGATGGTTAACCGCTATCTTGAGTCGGTTGCGGCGAATGCGGGGACGTGGTCGAAATCGATCACCGACACCGAGCGCGTTATGCTGGCGCTGGCATCCCTGGGTGAAGATGAGACGGATGTCGCGGGCCTGAATCTTGTTGAAGTGCTGTGCGGAAAGTCGAACGCGTACGACCTGTCGAACGAGGTGGCGTATGCCCTGCTGGCGCTTGATCGGGTGAAGGCGCAGGTTCCGGAAGGGTCTGCCTGGGATCGTGACGCGCTGGTGGCGAAACTGCTGACATTCCAGAATGAAGATGGCGGATTCGGCCTTAAGGCGGGTGCGGGCAGCGGCATCGACATGACCGCCATCGCGCTGCAGGCGTTGGCCCCCTATGCCGACGAGAATGCCGACGCGGTGTCGGATGCGCTCGAATACCTGCGCGGTAAGATGAGCTCGGGTACGTGCGACTTCGGATCCGCGGAGTCGGATGCGCAGGTTCTGATGGCCCTCGTCGCGCTGGGCAAGGACCCGCTGAATACGGCGAATGGGTTCGCGAACGAAGCGAACAACCTGATCACGGCTCTGATGCGCTATAACGTCGAGCCGATGGGCTTTGCGCACGAAAAGGAAGAGGACGCAAGCTCCATGCCCTCCATTCAGGTGCTGCAGGCGCTTTCCGCCTACAAGGCCGCCGATGAAGGTGGTAAGGGATACTCGTGGGGCAGCAAGGTGAATCCGGGGAGCGGAACCGCCGATGCGGATAAGGGCGGCAGCGACAACGATGGCAATAAGGATGACGCCGGCAATGTCGTTGTCTCTGACGGCAAGGACGATTCCTCCAGTGCAAGCTCCTCTGTCGGTAAAGCGACCAGCAGCTCCTCGCCCGCGACCGGTGATCCGCTGCAGCTCGAAAGGCTGCTTGCATGCATTGCCTGCTTGGCGGGGGCCCTTGGTGCCACAGCTGCGGCGCGTGGCGCAGCGCGTCGAAAGGGCATGCGTCGCTAAAGGTGAGCGCCTCTAGAGGCGGGTGCCGTTAAAGGCGAGCGCCGCGCTCGGCGGTGCTCCTTGACGCGGGTTGCGTCTGCGCTCGATCCCGCGAAACCCTGCTGTTAGGTTTTGCGGCTCTTGCCAGGCATCCCATGCGGCGCGGTCAAACGTCGCGCCGCATAGAAGGACCCCTATGACAGGTGCGTTGCCGTCCAAGGCTTTACGTGCCCGGAATGAGGGGTCCTTTTTCGATTCCCATCCTGCAGTTTCGTACATTTCTTGCTTGTTACGCTGGGATTGCTCTGGTGTTTCCTTTTTCGAACGATGTTGTTTCGCTCGGCTGACGAATCTTTTTCGCAACATGCTCGCGGTAGCGTCAAGGCATTCGACTCAGCATTTGAAAAAAAGGGGGTGCGATGGCAGGGATATCGGAGGGCGTGAATGCAGACGAGTTGAGTCCCGGCAACTCGAGCCCCGGCGGCTTGGACCACGGCAATTCGCGCCCTGGCGGCTCGGACCCCGGCAACTCGCGCCTCGGCGGCTCGGACCACGGAGCCAAGGCACCTAGCGCGCAGAAGCCCAAACGTCGCGTGCGTCGCAAATCATCGGCTGCTTACTCAACCGCATCGGATGCGGCGCAGCTCCCCGACGACTTCCTGATGCATAGTCCGGCTGCAGGGCATGCCGTTCCGATGCCGAATGGCTACGACGCTTCGGCGTCCCGCTCGGGCGGCCGCATCGCGTCTGCGCCGAATCCGAATCCCGCTTCGGCGCCGAGCGGTCGTGCCGTATCGTTTTCGGGCCGTTATGCCGAGTCGCCCTCAAGCGGGTTCGCCGAGCCTGCTCCCGCCCGCTCGCATCAGCGCTCATCCCCGGGGTTGCATCTGCCCCCCAAGCTCGACACATCCATCGGGACGGTTGATCTTGCTCCGTTCGCCGCCTACGGCGTTGGGTCGCTTGCCCCCTGGTGGCTTTCGTGCGGCGTCTGCGACGAGTGGGACCTCAACGTGTTCTCCACCGAGATTCGCCTGATCACCGTTTCGGAAAATGCGACATTCGCCGTGTTCGTGCACGGCAAGCCCATCGCGGTCGTTCGCGTGAGCCAGCCCGGCTATGCGGGTGGCGCGGTGGGGGTGGCGTCCGAGGCGGCATGGCTCAACGCGCTGCGGGATATCGACGGTGTCCGCGTGGTTCGCAACATCCCCACGGCGTCCGGCTTTCCCGTGGCGTCCATTCGCGATGAGGGCGGTCGCGAATGGGTGTGCGTGTGCATGGAGTTCGTCCCCGGCGAGCCTCTTGATGCCGTGCCCGGGGTGGGTCGGTGGTTTCGCGCTATCGGGGAGGCGGCCGCGCGGCTGCACATTCGCGCGAGAAGCTGGGTTCCGCCGGCGGGATTCAAGCGTTTCACCTGGGGAATCGATGATATGGTGGGGGAATGCCCGCGTTGGGGGCGCTGGCAGGACCGCGTAAGCGATGCAGCTATGCGCGATCTGTTCTCGTCTGCTCAGGCGGAAGCCGAGGCGGTTCTGGCGGCGGTTCCCCGATCCCCGCAGAACTGGGGGCTTGTGCATGGCGATCTTCGCCCGGCCAATTTGATTTTGCGTCCCGACGGTGGCTTTACCGTCATCGATTTCGATGACTGCGGGTACTCGTGGTTCATGTACGATTTCGCCGCCGCGCTGTCGTTCGTCGAGCACGAGCCCGAGGCGACGTCGCTTGCGCTCGGTTGGATGGAGGGCTATGAAAGCGTTACGGCCCTGACCGATGCCGATATCGAATGCGCTTGCGCGTTGTCCATGCTTCGCCGACTGCAGTTGCTTGGCTGGGCGGCTGGCCATTATCCCGATGCGCTTCCCTCGCATCTGCGCAACACGCTTGAGACGGGAACGGTTCTGTGCGCCGAAAGGTATCTTGCGAACCCCTTGTGGCTTGTGCGTTCTTAGCGGTTGCGCGCGCCGCGCGCGATGAACGCTGCCGCTTCCTGTTAGGCTTTCGGGAAAAGCGAGGAAAGGACGACCTATGGATGCTGGCAAAATCGGCGTGATATTCGATTGCGACGGGACGCTTATCGATTCGATGGGCGTGTGGTACGAGATGCAGGGTGTTCTGATCGAACGTGCCGGTGGCACGCTGACGAGCGAGGATGTTGCCGCGATGGGTCCGATGAGCATTCCCGAGTGCGGCGTTTACCTTCACGAGCAGTATGGTTTGGGCGAATCGGGGCCGGATGTCGTTCGCATGATCGATGAGTATATGCTGGACTTTTACGGCAATCGAGCCGAGGCTCGTCCCGGCGCCCTTGCGTTCGTGGAGGGGCTTGCGCGCGCGGGAGTGCATATGACGGTGGCATCATCGAGCCCGAAGCCGTATTTGATGGCGGGTCTTGAGCGCTGCGGTTTCGCGCCGATGCTCGAACGCATTCTGTCCGTTGAGGACGTCCACTCGACCAAGCGCGAGCCGGCCGTGTGGGACCGCGCTCGCGAGATCATGGGAACACCGCTGGCGACGACTTGGGGTGTCGAGGATTCGGCGTATGCCGTCGACACGCTGCGCAACGCGGGGTATCGAACGCTGGCCGTGTACGATAACGACAGCGCCGGCACCATGGGGGAGCTCGCCAAGAAGGCCGAGCATGCGATGGCTGGCTTCGAGGAGCTGAGCGTCGAGGAATTCCTCAGCTGGAACGAATAAGCGAGGACGGCTTTAGCGCGGATCCGCCCCCGCCTTCCGTCCTTCATCTCCCGTATTCCG
>CAVHXL010000087.1:0-7825 GCA_963639885.1 bacterium
GGACTGACTACGAATCAGTACGTCGGGGGTTCGAATCCCTCTTGGCGCACCACTTGTCGAAGAACCCGCAATGGCCGAAAGGTACATGCGGTTTTTTGTTTTGTAGGCTAAGGAAAGGACAACTGTTGAAGGTTCGAAGTTCGAAACCTCACAGTATGTAGCCACCTTCGACCTTATCCCTTACGGGCGGCCGAAGGATCGGCTGCTACTCGCTCATGTTTGACAGAGCTTTTACCTTGTCATGACGCAGCGTATATACGTTCGCAGTATCATGATCGACGCACTTGAAAGCCCTGCCGAACGCGAGCATGGACAGTAAGGGAAGCACATGCTCTATTTATCGCAAATGCTGGGCAAGCCGGTGGTGGACAACACCGGCGAAAAAATCGGCACCATCTCTGATCTGGCAATCTCCACCGGCGAGGTTTTCCCTCGCATCACGTCCCTGGCTTTCCAGGGGCCCGGACGCGTGCCCTTCATGATCTCTTGGCGAAAGTACGTCGATGAGTTCGATGAGGATGGCATCACCCTGCAGGTGGAATCGCACGATATCCGCTTCAGCTACCTCCAGCCCGACGAGGTGCTGCTTGCGCGCGATTTAATGGACCGCCAAATCGTTGACACGCAGGGCCTTAAGGTCGTGCGCGTCAACGACCTCAAGCTATCCGTGTCAGGTTCGCAGCTGCGCCTGCTCGGCGCAGAGGTGGGCATTCGAGGCATCCTGCGCGGGCTCGCCCCCTGGATCGAACGTGCCACCTGCGCAGTCTGCAAAGTCTTCGGCAAGAAGCTCGACGAGCAGATCATCGCCTGGAACTACATGGATCTGCTCGACCGAGACCTGTCCGAAGTGCAGCTGTCCGTCACGCACAAGCGCCTCGACGAGCTGCATCCCGCCGATGTCGCCGACATCCTGGAGCAGCTAGACCCGCAGCAGCGCGCTAACGTCTTCCAGCATCTCGACGATGCTCAGGCTACCGAGGCCATCTCGGAGATGGAAGACGAGTATCAATCCGACTTCATCGAAAGCCTGGACAACAAGCAGGCCGCCGGTCTTCTGGGCAACATGGACCCCGACGATGCGGCCGACATCGTCCGCGACCTGTCTTACGAGAGGGCGGAGACGCTCCTGCGTCTTATGGGTGTGGAAGATGCCACCGAAATCAGGCGATTGCTCGGATACAAGGACGGAACCGCCGGCGGCATGATGACCACGCAGTTCGTCGCCGTGCATGACACGGATACCGTCGGGCATGCAATCGAGGTGCTGCGCGGCCTGGAAGAAGAGCATCCCACCGTCCACTACATTTATATATTGGACGAGTACGACAAGCTGGTCGGCGTTTCCTCTCTGCGCACGCTCGTTCTAACCGACGACAGCGTGCCGCTCGGCAAGGTCATGTACGACGACATTATCTCCTGCACGCCCGATGAAACCGAGGAAGATGTTTCGGCCGACATCTTCAAGTACGAACTGACGGCCATGCCGGTTGTCGACGAGCATGGCATGCTTCTGGGCATCGTCACCGTCGACGACGCATGGGACGCCATCGAGGACGACGTGAGCGGCGACAAAACCACGGCATCGGTCCTCAAATGGGTTGGCATCAGCATCGGCGCGGTTCTGTTCTTGGTCCTGTACACCTTGGTCTTGCTGCAAATCGTCGGCTTCCAATGGAGGTAGGGCATGGTTGTGAAGCAACTCGGTAAAACCAGCGCGAAAACCAACGTGAGCATCGACGCGGACAATCCGCTTGAGCGATCAAGCTTCAAGACAGGCGAAGCCGTGCGTTCTTCCGAGCAGAAAGCGACCTCCCCAAGCAAGACGACCACCCCTGCCGTCGCGAACTCCGATGCTCTAACGGAAGGTTCCGCGACGAGCACCAAGCAGAAGAGCAAGCTGCTGCTCATTCTGGCCGCTCTTGGACCTGGCATCGTCACGGCTATGGCCGGCAACGACGCGGGCGGCATCTCCACCTACTCAACGGTCGGTGCCGAATTCGGTTTCGCCACGCTTTGGGTTATCCCGGTCATGTGCATACTGCTCATCGTCGTCGAGATGACCGCCGCGAAAATGGGTGCCGTCACCGGCAAAGGGTTCGCCGCGCTCATCCGCGAAAGCTTCGGCATCCGACTGACGGCTTTGGCAATGCTCGCGCTGCTTATCGGCAACGTATGCACCACCTTCTCCGAGTTCGCGGGCATCGCATCGGGCATGGAGATGTTCGGGGTGTCGAAATATCTCGCCGTACCCGTCGCAGCGGTTGCCGTCTGGCTGCTGATCGTGGGCGGAAGCTACAAGCGCGTCGAGAAGGTATTCCTCATCCTGTCGCTCGTGTTCGTCACATACGTGATCGCGGCCTTCCTTGCACAGCCTGACTGGGAGGAAACCGCGCTATACACGTTCGTACCCCACGTGGTGAGCGACCAAAGCTTCGTCTCGCTCGTCATATCGATGATCGGCACGACCATCGCACCATGGATGCTGTTCTTCAACCAGAGCAACGTGGTTGAGAAGGGTGCGACCACCGATGATATGTTCACTCAAAAGGTCGATGTGGTCTCGGGCACGATTGCTGCCTGCCTGGTCGCATGGTTCATCATCGTCACCACGGGAAGCGTTCTCTACCCGCAAGGCATCACCATATCCGATGCCGCCGACGCCGCTCGCGCGCTGGCTCCCTTCGCCGGCGACCACGCCGAAGCGCTGTTCGCCGTCGGGCTTATCGCGGCGTCGTTCCTGGCCGCATGCGTGCTCCCCCTCACAACCGCCTTCGTCATCTGCGAAGCGTTTGGCTGGGAAGCGGGCGTGTCGTTCAAATGGAAGGAAGCGCCGCTGTTCAAGAGCATTTTCACTTTCGTCATCGTGCTCTCAGCCGTCATCGTGCTCATTCCGAACATCAACCTGATGACCGTCATGCTCACCGCGCAATTCGTGAACGGCCTCGTGTTGCCGGTGCTGCTCGTGTTCATGGCGCTCATCTCATCGGACAAGCGTGTGATGGGCTCATTCAAGAACGGGAAGGTCACCAAGGGACTTATCTGGCTCACGGTCGCCATCGTGAGCGTGCTCACCGTTATCCTCCTGGTAATGCAGGTGCTGGGCATCGAATAAGGCACCACTTAGGTTCGCGCGTTCGGCCAAGTGCGGTCTATTCGCATTCGGGACTCGCGATGATTCGCTCGCACCCGCCCTCTCGAGGGTCATGGCCTTTGTCAGCAATCGTTTACGCCTAGATGCAGCGAAGCGGACGGGGCTACCCGTCCGCTTCGCTGCATCTCGCACTATGTTCGCGCATAAAGCCCTAAAGCTTGTCGACCCCTGACTCGAGCCGTGCGACCTCGGCCGCCATCTGGCGCGCCACGAATTCGTTGTCGGTTTCGTCACTGTGCATGTAATCCAGCAGCATTGCCAACGTCAGCGCCTTCAGATGAGCCTCGATCCCACGCTCGATCAGGCTATACGCTGAAGAAACCCCCGCAGCGATGTCGGAGTCCCTCTTCGCAGCCTGCTTCCGCTTCGGTGAGCCTTTTCGGTCCTCCTGAAGCGCATTGATAACATCGAGGACGCTGATCTTGGAAGGATCTTTCGCAAGCTTGTACCCACCATGCTTGCCTGGGCGAGCGATGATGATGTCCGCCTTCCGCAACAGTTGCGCAAGCTGGATCAAGTAGTCACGCGGAATAGACATGTCTTCAGCTACGTTGCGCGAGGAGCAGACCGTCCCCTTCTCTGCCAGGTACAACACGGTGCGCATTCCGTATTCAGTCGAAGCTTTCAATCGCATGAGCCTCCTCACTCCCCCTTATGCTTGCAAACGAGCAAGCGATCGACACGAAGCCAGCAAAAACGGCGCCGGCAATCGTCGACACCGTTTTCCATACGGCGCCGTTTCCTCAATTCCGACAGCGGTCCCGTCGGAAATTACAGCGAACCTCTGGGTACACTATAACCCGAATCAGAAAAGACCACTTTTATAGTATGGATTTTCACAAAAGTCTTCATTACCCTCATATGGGATAATTTACTTCGATAACCCATACCATGTTGAGGAAATGTGATGATAACAAAGCAAGACGTTCGCAACAAGAAGCTTAAGCAACGCGATCTTATACCTTTACCAACTCGTTGCATGAAAAGTCATTTGATTTGCAATCAATTCGGTGAAAAGCTTGATGAGATCGCTGAAGAGTTGCCACGTGAGCAGCTTCGCATCGCCGCATACGAGCCCATGCGAAGCGAAGTCGACGTTCATCCGCTGCTTGATCATTGCTACGCACGCGGCTGGCAGGTCTACCTCCCATGCATGGCGAAAGACGCACCGGACGCGCCCGCGCGAATGGTGTTCTTCCGTATGCCTCCGGAACGACTGCGTATCAATCGACCCGCGTTTCTCGACCATCCCGCCAAACCGTACTTGATAAGCGATCTCGAAGCCGATGGTTGGAAAGCTGCCGACGTCTCGACGTTTCGAGCAGTGGCCGTACCCATGGTCGCATTCGACGGCTCGAATATGAGGCTGGGCTACGGCGGCGGCAACTATGATCGATTTCTACCTCAGCTCTCCCCCGATTGCTTTGTTGCCGGGGTTGCGTTCGAGGAACAGCGAGAGGATTGCGTACCCATCGAACCGCATGATTTGGCGCTTCCTGCCATTTTCAGCGCATAAGGCTCCCATCAGGGTTTTCGTTTTCCTCTCAGAACTTCATCTTCCATCAGGGTTTTAGTTTCCTGCTAGGGCTTCGCCTCCTGCCAGGATTTTGTCTTCCGTCAGGGATTCTTCTTGACTGGGTTATCGTTTCGCGAGGCAGGCATCTCGCTAACCCCGAAGCCCTCCCCTTAATGCTGAGGCCCTCTTACCAAGCCCAAGGGATATTTTCATAGGCGCAGGAAAGTGCGCGTATGGCAGCCGAAAGCGCGAAGCGCGATACGGAATCGTATCGCGCTTCGAATCAATTACTCGTGTCACTCGCTGATGCCGGCTTACTTTTCCTTCTTCGTGCCGAAGTTCGTCTTATGCAGCACGAAAACACCGATGACGATCATGCACGCCCCCACGATCAGGCTGATCCAGGGATTCGCCGTAAAACCGGCGATGACGTACGCCACGAAGCAGCAAGCCATAACCAAGGTTGCATAGGGAAGCTGCGTCGCAACATGGCTCAGATGATTGCATTTCGCTCCCGCCGACGACAGGATGGTCGTGTCGGAAATGGGTGAAACATGGTCGCCGTACACGGCACCCGCCAGAGCCGACCCGATCGCCACCAGGAACAGCGGATCGCCATCCGGATACACACCAATGACGATAGGCAAAATAAGCGCGATGGTTCCCCAGCTCGTGCCCATGGAGAAGCCAATGAACGCCGATACCAGGAAGATGATGCAGGGCAGGATGGCCAGCGGAACACCCAGGTTCGTCAAGAAGCTGCTCACGAACTCGCCCGTCCCCAGCATGTATCGGCAGCAACCGCCAAGACTCCAGGCCAAAACAAGAATCATGATAGCACCGACCATCGAGCGCACGCCTTCGGAAATGCTCTCCACGAAACCCGACAGCGTGGTCAGCTTGCGTGGCAGGAACATCGCACCGGCAACGCACAGGGCCACGCAGGCGCCAATGCATAAACCGCCAACCGGATTGACGCCCACCGCTTCCGAGAATTCCACGCCCTCGAAGTAGCCTCCGGTGTACATCATGCCCAGAATCGAGAACACGATCAGCGTCAGGATGGGAACCACCAGATCGTACACCTTGCCATCATCGGAAATGTTGAGACCCTTGTACTCTTCGACCGCGCCCGCCGCCGACATCTCGACATCGGACTGCTCCGTTATCACAGACTCGAATACGGTTGGATCGTCAGGGTTCGTGCTGGCTTGCTCTGAAAGGCCCATCTGAGACACCTTCTCAAGCGCGCTTCCCTCTTTCGGAATGCAGACCGCCTGCGCCGCTTCCTCAGCTTGACGCATCGGGCCGAAATCGACTTTGCTCATGATCAGCATGAAAAACACGAAGAAGATGGTCAGCAGCGCGTAGAAGTTATACGGGATGGATGCGACGAAGGTGGAGAAACCGTTATCGCCCAGGTAGCCGCCCACCGCGACCGCCCACGACGAGACCGGCGCGATAATGCAGATCGGCGCCGCTGTGGAGTCGATGATCCAGGCTAGTTTCTCGTGGCTGATGTTGAAGCGATCAGTCACAGGTCGCATGACCGCGCCAACCGTAAGGCAGTTGAAGTAGTCGTCGACGAAGATGATGACCCCCAGCACCGCCGTGAGCAGCTGAGCCATCTTCGCGTTCTTGATATGCGTCGCAACCCATTCGCCATAGGCTTTGCTGCCACCAGCCGTCGCAATGACAACCGTGAGCGCGCCGAGCAACGCCAAAAACAACAGCAGCGCGCCGTTGCTTGATATCTGCAACGCCATGACCGTCGGCACATCGGCAAACGACGCCACCAGCTGATCGACGCCCGCGCCATTGAGCGAGAACTGGTAGATAACCATGCCCACAAACACGCCGATGGTCAGCGACGAATACACTTCCTTGGTGATGAGGGCGAGCGCCAAGGCGAGCAGCGGCGGCACGATAGACCATGCGCCGGTGCTGATGAGCTCGAAGGCTTCTTCCATTTCCATGCCTTTCTCAGGTTTACGCAACAGATAGGTAACACCGTTGCGCCTAAGTATACCGATGGCGAAAGACATGCGCCCGACTATTCTGCCGGCGGAATGCTTGACTGAACGGAAGGTGTGGGCCGGGAGTGGACGACCCGATCCCGGGAGCCGTAGGGTCACAGGCCCATGGCCGCAAAGGCTCGGGGCGATGCCGCAGGACTGGAAGCTTAGCCCGCAAGAGCCGCAAGAGCCGTAGGGCCGCGGGTCGGGAGCCAGGGGCGCGAGGGGGGGTGACTGCAGGACGCGAGCCGGAAGCCAGGGCCGCGGGAGCGTGACTGCAGGACGCGAGGTGGAAGCCAGCGGAGCAGGAGCGTGACCAGGAGCCATGGACTATCCAGCCCGCCGCCAACGAACATCCGGCGGTCCCTCGTCGAAAACGAGAACCGCCGGATGGGCCGCCGGACAACTAGCTGCTACTTTCCTTCCTGCGCCAGCTCTCGCTCATATTCCCTGTCGATCGCGCCTTCCACGTGAGGAGGGTTCACCTCGAAAGGCACCGAGGGCGTCACAAGGCTTATCAGCGGCACCACCACAACCGAGAGGAGCATTGCAAGCGCGCCGCAGTTGATCGGACTCGCGATAAGCGGCGTCCCCATCAATGTAAGCACCATGTTCCCGCTGGTCAGGCCAACACCGATGATGAAGCTTGCCCACACGGCCGCCTTCGAGATCTTCCCCGAGTACAGTCCCCACAGAAATGGCCCGAGGAATGCGCCCGCGAGCGCGCCCCAAGAGATACCCATAAGCTGCGCGATGAACGTGATCGAGGAGTTGTATTGAACCAGGGCGAGTGCCGCCGAGATCACGATGAACACCACGATCAGCACGCGCATCCAACCCAATTTGCTCTGCTCGGACATATTCTTCACCACATTGCCCTGCAGCAGATCAAGCGTCAGGGTCGAGGAGCTGGTGAGCACCAACGAGGAAAGCGTGGACATGCTCGCGGACAGCACCAAAACAATCACGATTCCGATCAGGATATCGGGAAGCGTGGAGAGCATCGTCGGCACGATGGAGTCATAGACCGGCGTTCCATTCGCGCTCATCTCGATCTGGTCGGCGTACAGCCGGCCGAAGCCTCCCAAAAAGTAGCTACCACCAGCGACGATAAACGCGAATAGCGTCGAGATGATCGCACCC
>CAVHXL010000088.1:0-3266 GCA_963639885.1 bacterium
GTTGTCGGGAGTGCGCAGAAACAGATAGGTGGATCGGGCGATCTTCGGGCCGATGCCCTCGACAGCTGCCAGCTCCTCCTCGGATGCCGCCATCAACGCATCGATCGAGGGGAACGCGCGCGCCAAGGTTTCGGCCATGGTCTTGCCGACATGCCGCATGCCCAGGCCGAACAGCGGTCGCGCGAAGGGCCGCGTCTTGGATTCCTCGATAGCTGCGACGAGTTTGCGCGCGATCAGCTGACCCAGGACAATCGGCTCGCCCTCCTTGTTGGTGCGGCCGGTTTCAAGCAGGGAGAGCTCCACCTCGTCAAGCGTGTAGAAGTCGGCGACATCGCTCACGCGCCCGCAATCGATGAGCCGCTTGACGATCTCCTCGCCCACCCCGTCGATGTCCATAGCGCCGCGGCTTACCCAATGAAGCAAACGCTCAAGCGCCTGAGCAGGGCAATCGATGGATATGCAGCGATAATCGGCCTCGCCCTCATCACGAATGACCGGACTGGCGCAGCTCGGGCACACCTTTGGCATGGACCACGGCTCGGCATCGGCGGGACGAAGGGACTCGACCGGGCCGAGCACCTCGGGGATGACATCTCCCGCCTTGCGCACGATGACCGTGTCCCCGACGCGCACATCCTTGCGGCGCACCTCGTCCTCGTTATGAAGCGTCGCGCGCGAAACCGTCGACCCCGCGATGAGCACGGGCTCGAGCTCGGCGACGGGCGTGAGCTTGCCCGTGCGCCCAACCTGCACCGTGATATCGCGCAGCAGGGTCGTCTTCTCCTCAGGCGGGAACTTGTAGGCGATGGCCCAACGCGGCGCGCGGGCGGTGTAGCCCATCGCCTCCTGCTGCGCGAAGCTGTTCACCTTCACCACCACGCCGTCGATGTCGTACGGCAGCGCGTCACGACGCTTGAGGGATTCCCGGCAGAACTCGTGCACCTCTTCCACGGATCTGACGAGCGCGATATCGGGGTTCACGTGGAAGCCGGCGCGCGCGAGCCACTGCAGCAAATCCCACTGCGACTCGACGGAAAGCTTCGCCTCCTCCCCGATGGCGTAAATGAACGTAGAGAGATCTCTATGGGCGGTGATCTGCGCATCCTTCTGGCGAAGGCTTCCCGCGGCGGCATTGCGCGGATTGGCGAAAGGCTGCTTGCCGGCTTTCTCGGCCATGGCGTTAAGCGCCTGGAAGCTCGACTTGGGCATGTAGCACTCGCCGCGAAGCTCCAGGGAGTCGGACAGGTCGCGAACGGACGCGAGCGCCTCGTCGCGCAGGCGCAGCGGGACATCCTTCACCGTGCGCACGTTCGCCGTGATGTCCTCGCCGGTCGTCCCGTCCCCGCGCGTCGCGGCATGCGCAAGCTTGCCGTCCTCGAACGTGAGCGCCACCGAGCTGCCGTCGATCTTCAGCTCGCAAACCAAAGGCGGGATGCCGCCGAAGAACTCGTCAACGCGCCCAAGCCACTCATCAAGCTCGTCAAGCCCCATGGCGTCATCGAGCGAATACATTCGCCGTGCATGCGTGATCGGCGCGAACTGCTCGCCGACGTAGCCCCCGACGCGCTGCGTCGGGCTCGCGGGATCAATAAGCTCAGGATGCGCCGCCTCAAGCTCCCTCAGCTCGTGCATCAGGGAGTCGAACGCCGCGTCGCTGATGGCCGGGGCGTCCTTGGCGTAATACAGGTAGCAATTATGCTCGATTTCCCGACGCAGCGCCTCGATGCGCGCGACCGGATCGCTCACGGCCCCAGCAAGTTCGGATTCGTCGAGAAGGGTTTGTTGCGAGAAATCGCCATCAGCCATGATGCGCACTGCCTTTCGTAGCACACGTCCCACGGCAAGTCATGCGGAAGGCGATGGGGGGCGGTCAAGCGCGCGAGAAAAACCGCGGCAAGCCGCCCACAGCTGAACCGATGCACGTCGCGGGACTGGATGTTTCGGATACGGATTTTAGCACGAGAGCAAGGGCGCACGTTAGCGCGAGGACAAGGGCGCGCGGCGCTACTTCGAGACCTTCTCCCGCACGCGATACAGCTCGCATACCGCCTGAGGAATGGCCTCGATGACATCGGTCGGGATGACGCAGATGTCGCTCAAGCGCTTGGAGGCAGCCGACGCGGCTTTCGCGTGCAGCGACGATGCGAGCATGCAGGCGTCGATGGCGCCCATGCCCTGAGCAGCAAGGGCGCAGGTCATGCCCGCAAGCACATCACCCGTTCCCGCTTTCGCGAGCGCGGGGGTCCCCAACGCCATCCGGTACACCTCGTCCCCATCGGATACGAAGGTGTCAGGTCCTTTGAGCATGACCACGACGCCGAAGGCCAGCGAGAGCAAGCGGGACAGAAGCGCGTCGTCGTCGATCGGCAGATCAAGGGCGCCGGCAAGGCGCGCGGCTTCGCCCGCATGCGGCGTGATGATGGTCGTGCAGCCGTCGACGAAGCGCTGGCGCAGAATCAAGCGGCCCTCGGTCGTGGACAGCGCGTCAAGCCCGCCGCCGTCGACGACCACAGGCGCCGATGTGCCGGCGAGCACCGCGCAGGTCAAGCTTGCCGAAAGCGGGTCGGCGCGGTCAAGGCCGCTGCCCACAAGGAACGCGAGCGGGTTTTTGGGAGACGAAGGGCCGAGCACGCGCGGGCGAGGGGCCAAGCGAGACGGACGCGCCGCCAAGATCGCATGCTGCAATAGCTGCGAAGAGGTATCGCCTACCGGGGTTTGCGGCGCGCCGATGCCGCGCTCATCGGGATCAAGCTTCGAGTAAGCGGCCAGCTCCGTCCAGGGGCGAACGACGAGCGAAGGGCTCGCATGCCTTACCTGGGCCACGGATTCGGGCGCGCAGGCGACCTCGACGTAGCCCGCGCCGCACCGCTGGGCCGCGCATGCAGCCAAGCAGGCCGCGCCCGGATAGTCAGCGCAACCCGCAACGAGCACGGCTTTTCCGCGAGTGTATTTGCTCACCGAGGCGGCAGGTGCCGGAAGCAGCTCGCTGAGCTGGGACAAGGTATATTTTCGCGTTTGTTGCATATTCTGCGATCTCCTTTTCCCGGCCAGTGTAGCGAAGCCTTGTAAAAGAAACGTTAAAGACGATCGATCGGCGCGCAAATAGGAGACGATGCGACGGCAAGCGCTCCCGCCGCATCGCCCGGCAGCACCGGCACGCGACGGCAAGCGCTCCCGCCGCATCGCCCGGCGGCACCGGCACGCGACGGCGGCGCGGTCAGCATGCGCCGCCGAGGCGACGCGCCGTCCTATCCGACCTTCAACAC
>CAVHXL010000088.1:3276-7811 GCA_963639885.1 bacterium
CGCGCGGATGAAGGAACTCAAGCTCCATCAGGCAAGCAAGACCAACGAGCTTGGCGCCGAATTTCTCGACGAGCTCCATCTGGGCAACCGCCGTGCCACCGGTGGCGAACAAGTCGTCGACGATGATCACCTTATCGCCCGGATCGATGGCGTCGGTGTGGATATGCAGCTCGTCGACTCCGTATTCCAACGCATAAGACGCCGAGAAGGTCTCGCGCGGCAGCTTGCCCGGCTTGCGCGCGGGGACGAACCCGGCATGCAGGCGGTAGGCAACCGGGGCCCCGATCGCGAAACCGCGCGCCTCGGCTCCGATGACCTTCGTAATCCCCGCATCCTTGAAGTGCTCGGCGATTCGATCGACGACTTCGGCAAAGCCATCAGGGTCTTTCATCAGGGTCGTGATGTCCTTGAACACGACGCCCGGCTCGGGATAATCGGGGATGGAGGTGATGAGCTCCTCAAGGTCGATCGATGACATGGGCCACCCTTTCCTCATGCGCCTACGCGCGGATCTTATTCACAACCCCTGTATTGTAGCGCGAAGGCTGCGCGCGCAACGCAAGAAGGCACGTCGGCGAAAACGAATGAACGACGAGGATGGCGAAAGCAGCGGCGCAGCGCAGCAGCAAGAGCGAAAGCGTACGGACACCGAACGTCCCAAGAAGCCGCCGCCAAAAGCAATGCGGCCGCATCGCGACTCGGGGCACATCCCCAAGCCGCGATGCGGCCACCCCGCGAAACGAGTGAGTGAGTGAGCGAGCGAGCGAGAAGCCGGACGTTCAAGCAGCCAGCCGGGAAGGCGATCCGGCCAGCGGCAAGATAGGCGAGCAGCCACCTAAGTGAGTGAGCAGTCGATAGCCGATCACCGTGCGCAACGCCTAAGCAGCTGGCGGCTCATGGACCTCAACCGAGAACACCTTCCTGAAATCGTCCAGGTACGGGCCGGTGATTCCAAGGGCGCGCACGTCGTCCACGCTCGCCACGCCAAAGCTTTCAAGAAAAGCACGCACATCGTCGGAAACGCACAGGGGCCAGCCGAGCAGGCCCTCGTCGAAGAGCTCCCCGACGGCGACCACGGCCCCCATACGGAAGAATTCGTTGAACTTGTCCTCCAGCTCCGCGGCGCCAACCGCGTTGACCGCCGGCAGCGGTTGCGCGGACGCCGTCGAGGAGGGCTTCCAAGCACGTCGCGCATGCTTGCCCGCAAGCGCTCGCGACTCGCTTTTCACGTCAAGATACGTCTCAGTGGGATGAATGCGACCGAACATGATGAACTCCTAACCGTGCCCTGTTTGAAAACCAACACTGAGCATAGTAGCGGGTTCAAAAATTCTATGTGTCCACCAAGGTGGACACATATCAACATTATCGCAAGTCGTTTATGATATCCTCGATGAATCCAACGTGGTAATCCTTAAACACGACCGAGTCGCCGGATTGCGTGGCATCCAGATCGACGTCCGCCGCGATGGCAAAATCGTTGTCATCCTCGGCATCGTGGAATATCTGACGAACATGCCACACGTGCATTTCGTCCTCGTCGGCGGAGTTCAGGATCAGATACGCCTTCGAGCGCGCATCGCCATCAAGAAGAATCTCCCCATGCGCCTCGTAATAAGCATCGAGCACCTGCGCCCAGGCACGCTCGCCGAAACCCCATTCGCCATCCAGCTCCCCAAGCGCCGCGATATCGCGATGGGCCGCATGGCGCACGCGGCTGAACAGGGCATTGCGCACGAGCACTTCCAAGCCGCGCCTATCCTTCACCACCCGCTCGGCTGCATCGGCAGCTACGGGCGCCTTGTCAAGGGAATCGCCGGCGCTCTCCCACTCGTCGATCAGGCTGCTGTCAACGCCGCACACAACCACCCCGAGCCAGGCGATGATATCCCCAAGCCGCTCGTTGCATTTCCCCTCGGGAACGGTGCGCGAAAGGGAGCGGTACGCCTCCGAGAGGTAGCGCAGCAAAATGCCCTCGTAGCGCATGATGCCGAGCTTTTGGATGTAGCCTTTGAAGTCGGCGGCGCATTCGATCATGTCGCGCAGGATGGATTTCGGGCGAAGGCAATAATCGCGCGCCCAGGGCACCGCTTCGCAATATTTGCCGAACGCCATGCCAAGCAGCTCGGCCAGGGGCTTGTCGTAAGTCACCTCGGCGATGCGCTCAAGGCGCTCCTCGTATTCGATGCCGTCCATTTTCATCTCGGCCATGGCCGCATCGCGCGCCTTGCGCTCCTGCGCGCGCAAAATCTGGCGCGGATCCTCAAGCGTTGCCTCGACCATCGATATCACGTCGAGCGCATAGGTGTCGCTATCCGGGTCGAGCAGCTCGAGCGATGCGAGCAAGAACGGTGAAAGCGGCTGGTCAAGGGCGAAATCCTCGGGAAGGTTGTCCGTGACGCGGTAGGCATCCTCGCCCACATCGTCGACGAAGCGCTCAACGACGTCGGCATCGATGAGCGTTTGCAGGACCTCGTCGGCGCGCACATGAAGCGCAAGCTTCTCGGTATCGGGCTGCAAGCTGGCATCGATGAGCTCGTCGACGCGCGCTTTCGCGTTACCCCCCTGCTCGACCTCGGCGAGCACCATCGAATGCGTGATGCGCAGGCGCGGGGTCAGCTTCTCGGGCACGGAGGCGACAAGCGTCGTGAAGGTGTTCTCGTTCCAGCTGACGAACCCCTCAGGCGGACGCTTCTTCTTGATCTTCTTGAGCTTCTTCGGGTCGCCCGCGGCCTTGACCTCGGCTTTATGGTTCTCGATATCGTGCTCGGGCGCCTGCGCGATGACCATGCCCTCGGTATCGAAGCCGCTGCGCCCCGCACGTCCGGCGATCTGATGGAACTCGCGGCTGCGCAAGCGGCGCATCTTGCGACCATCGAACTTGGTCAGCTGCGTGAGGACCACGGTGTGAATGGGCACGTTGATGCCCACGCCAAGGGTGTCCGTGCCGCAGATGACGGGCAGAAGGCCCTGCTGGGCGAGCTTCTCGACCAGCAAACGGTATCGCGGGAGCATGCCGGCATGATGCACGCCGACGCCGCAGCCGAGCAAGCGCTTCAAGGTCTTGCCGAATGCGGTGTTGAACTGCGCGCCCCGCATCGCCTCCTTCACCGCCTCCCGCTCAGCCTTCGACGCGACACCGTAGCTCGCAAGCGACTGCGCACTCGTGAGAGCGGCGTCCTGGGAAAAATGCACGACGTACAGCGGCCCCTCGCCGGCGCGCAGGGCCAACTCGACGGTTCCCTCAAGGGGCGTGAGCGAATAATCGTAGGCCAGGGGAACCGGGCGCTGGGCGTCGGCAACGAGCGAGACGTCGCGGTCGGTCTGCCGCTTAAGAAGCCCCGCTATATCGGACACGTCGCCAAGCGTGGCGCTCATCAGCAAAAACTGCGTGTGCGGAAGGATGAGCAGCGGAACCTGCCACGCCCACCCGCGATCGCTATCGGCGAAGAAATGGAATTCGTCGCAGGCGACCGAATGAACGGGAGCATCCGGCCCCTCGCGCAATGCGAGGTTGGCCAAGATCTCCTGCGTGCAGCAGATGACGGGAGCGGTCGTGTTGATATGCACATCCCCGGTTATCATGCCGACGTTCTCGCGCCCGAGCAGCTTGACCAGCTGGAAGAACTTTTCACTGACCAGCGCCTTGATGGGCGCCGTGTAATACGAGGTCTCGCCGAAGCACATGGCCATGAAATGCATTCCCAGCGCGACGAGGCTCTTGCCGCTTCCCGTCGGCGTGCCCAAGACCACGTGATCGCCAACCATGATGGACATGAGCGCCTCTTCCTGATGAGGCCATAGCTCGATGCCGCGCGAGGCCACCCAGCCGGTGAACGCCTCGAAGGCTTCCTCCTCGGTAAGCTCAGGGTTGGTGTCGTAAAGGTGGTAGGCGAGCGCGCCGAGCTCTCCAGGCTCCCCCGCAAGGCCCGCAGCCAAATCGGTCGCGGCGGCATCGACCGCATCAACGCCGCCGGCGCCATCGCCCGGCACAGCTTCCGGACTCCTCGACGCCCGCGTCTCTTCCGCATCAAAATCAGACATGCGCTCCTCCTTGTCGCCTCTGCCCGCAATCCCCAGCGGCACGGCCTAGTAGTCCTTCGCGGCGGGGCTTTGCATCCAGTTCTGGTAGAACTGCTCGTATTCGTCGGCCAGCACGGCCTCGCGGGCGCGGCGCATCAGGTCGATCAGGAAGTGCAGGTTGTGCACCGACAGCAGGATGGCGCCGAGCATCTCGTTTTGCTTCACCAGGTGGCGCAGATAGGCGCGCGTGTAGTTTTGGCAAGTCGGGCACGTGCAGCTATGGTCAAGCGGCGTGAAGTCATGCGTGAATTTCGCGTTGCGCAGGTTCATGCGGCCCGTGCTGGAAAACGCCGTGCCCATGCGGGCCGTGCGCGTGGGCAGCACGCAGTCGAACATGTCGACGCCCTCGCGCACCGCGCGCACGAGCGTGGTCGGGTTGCCCACGCCCATCAGGTAGCGCGGGCGGTCGTCGGGCAGCGCGCGGGCGACCTCGCCGAGCGTGGCGAACATCG
>CAVHXL010000089.1:0-7787 GCA_963639885.1 bacterium
GATGGGAAGCGCGAGAAGGCCCGCGGGGGGAGATCCCCCCGCGGGCCTTCTCGCGTTATACGGCCGTCTTGCGGGTCCGCACCCGGGAAGATGCCCGGGTGCGCTCGCCTTTCCCGGGCAGTCGGTCCGCTTCCTGGATGCCATCGGCGCACACGCGTCCCCGTCGATGTCGGCGCCGACGGGGCGGGGAAGACAAGATGAAGAAAGGCCCGCGGGGGGAGATCCCCCCGCGGGCCTTTCTTATTTGAACCATGTTAGGTTTGTTGTTTAGGCTCGATGTGTTTAGGAGAGTCTGCTTTGAAGTTCCTTGGCAGCGGCGGCTTTATCAAAGTTTCCCTCGGTCCTCCGGGTTAGCTCGCCCATGATGCGCCCCATATCCTTCTTGCTTGTTGCTCCAGTTTCCTTAAGAACCTTATCAATGAGTTCTTCCAGTTCGGCACCGCTCACTTGCTTTGGCAACAGGAGCTCGAGAATAGTTACCTGGCTAGCGAGCATATCTGTGCGTTCTTGGTTGTTGGCGGCCTTTATCGAGCCCTCAAGAGTCTCCTTTGTTTGCTTGATAACGCGCTTGATCATATCGTTTACGTCTTGCTCGAGGATTTCCCTGCGTTCGTTCACTTCGATGTTTTTGATTTCGCAGTGAACTTGACGCAAGATGGCTAGACGCTGCTTGTCCTTCGCCTTCATGGCTTCTTTGATTGCGTCTTTGAGTTCGCTGTATTGCATGGTTCTCCTGTCGTCGAATCTGTTTATCGTCCTCAGTATACTCCGGTTGTTGTCCCCGATCGTTTATTCCCTTGCGTCACTCAATCGTGCGCTGCCCGCTCATTTCTGCCGGTTGGCGTTCCCCGATCGTTTACTCCCTTGAGACAATGCGACTAGATGGCTGTGATAAGCTGAACAAACAGTATCGAATGAATGAATGGGATTTTATGAACGGCGCTGACTTGAAACGTGAGGATGCATTGGATTGTGAAGCTGGATGCCCCTCGACGGGGCGTGCATGGACTCCTTCACAGCTACGCGGAAGCACGTATCGTCAGATGAAGGATCAACGAAACAACCTTACGGCTACTGAGGCGAATGCCCATAATCGCAAACATAACATTCGCGAATATACCCTTGGCGAGGAAATCGCGAACTCGATAACGCATGGTATCGGCGCGCTGCTGGCTATAGCCGCCATTCCGATTTTGATTGTTCGCGCTGTTGGGCATGGCGCGGGCATTTACCTATTCGCGGCCCTTGTCTACACGCTCACCATGCTGCTCGAGTATGTCATGTCAACCCTTTATCATGCCTTGGCTCATGATCGAGCCAAGCGCGTCTTCAAGGTTCTCGACCATAGCTGCATTTACCTGTTCATTGCGGGGACATACACGCCGTTTTGCCTGATAACGCTTGGCCAGTCAGGTGGTTATATCCTTTGCTCCGTTGTGTGGGCGCTCTCGCTTGCTGGTGTTGCCTGCGAGGCGTTTTGGGTTTTCCGACCTCGGTGGATATCGGCTGTTCTGTATCTGGCTCTAGGTTGGTCGATCATTTGGTATATACCTGAACTCATCAGGCTTCTTCCATCAGGTGGTCTTTGGCTTTTGCTTGCAGGGGGTCTGTGCTATTCGGTTGGATGCATCTTCTACCTTCTCAAGAAGGTTCCCTATATGCACTCTCTGTTTCATCTGTGGGTAGTGGCCGGCAGCGTGCTTCAATTTCTGGCTGTTGCTCTTTACGTCGTGTAAGCTAATCGCATTGAATAATCGCTAAAGGACGGGAACATGACCGGCAAAAATGAAGGTGGAGACAGTAGCAGGCCGAATCGTGGCGGCTTGTTCGGCTTTTTGATCGCGCAGCGTCAATCATCGCAGTCTGCTGAGGAAGAGCTCAAGGATTTCGTTGCCGACAATGATGAGCTTCTCGACGATGAGAAGCGGATGATTCACGAAATCCTGGACCTGGGCGATATGGACGCCGGCGACATTATGACCCCTCGTGTCGACATGATTTTGGTTGAGGATTCCGAAACGGTTAGGCAGGCCGTTGATCGGATGATGGGAACCGGATATTCGCGGCTCCCCGTTTTCCATGAGGATGCTGACCGCATCACGGGAATCGTTCATTACAAGGATTTGGTTCCACCCGTGCTCGACGGTCGCGGCGACGATCCTGTTTCCGATTATGCCTTCGAGCCGATGTTCGTACCTGAGTCAAAAGACGTTTTTCCGCTGCTCACCGAGATGCAAACGAATCGTCAACAAATGGCTATTGTGGTTGATGAATACGGTGGTACCGATGGTTTAATAACGATCGAAGATATCGTTGAGGAAATAGTTGGCGAAATCGTCGATGAGACCGATCGCGAACGACCTGAAATCAAGCAGGAAAACGATACGTCGTGGCTGGTGAGCGGAAAGTATCCTGTCGAGGACGCCATCGAGCTCGGTTGGCCTTTGCGCGAGTCCGAAGATTACGAGACTATCGCGGGCTGGCTTTTGGCCGTGACCGATACGGTACCCAAGCTCGGGGACGTGCTCGAAGTGGGCGGATATCGATTCACGGTGAACGCGATGCGTCGCCGGCGGGTCATAGGGATTCGCGTTGAGAACATTGCGGGAGCAGCGAAAGGCACCGAGCATTCTCAAGATGATTGCGAGCGACCCGATCGGTCTAACGAAGAAGAACCGATTGGCGAACAAGATGAGGAATCCTTCACGGGATCGAAGCGAAGGGACGACGAGTAGGAGGAACGGTGGCCGCACAACATCAGCTGCGAAGATCGCAAAATGCGGTGCTGGGCGGTGTATGTGCGGGTATCGCTGAATATTTCGATGCCGATCCGGTCGTTGTGCGAATCCTGTTTGCCGCACTTACCGTGCTTACCCTGGGGGCTGCCGTGGTTCCCTATGCGATTCTGTGCATAGCGATTTCCGATTCACGTTTGCAGGAAGAGCCTCTCGACGTGGAACCCGAGGAGGCTCATTCGACGGTATTCGGGAATCTTGACGCATGCGCGATGCGCGATCGGAAAAACAAGGCTGCGATGGCTTCCGCTCTGAAACAGTTCGGTTCCGCCCATATGCCGCCTTCGCCGCCGATTTCCACCGGTAACTCGACGGCTTGGAGTGATGTGCAGCAAGATGGGGCTCAGATGTCGATCGAGGGCTCTCGGGCGGCGGCGTCTTCGCTGGAATTCGCCTCCGATGGTCAGAAGAATCGCGAATCGCAGGGTAGCAGCTCGTCGTTTAAGGCAGCCGCAAGTGCTGATAGCTATGCGATAAGCGCCTCTTCTTTCAGGTTGAAGCTTGCCGTTGCAGCCGCGCTGATAGGTGGATCGGTGCTGCTGAGCATAGGCGTCTCCATTGTGGTGTCGGCGCTTGTCGAGGGGGCTGTTTGGTGGCAATGCTGGCCGCTGATCCTGGTTGTGCTCGGATTCGTTCGGATGACGGTGCCGGGCAGGGTCGACCGTAGGTCGGCCATGTTCGCAAGCGGAGTATGCAGCTGCGCCCTTGGCTTGACGCTGCTCATGGCTTCTCTGGGGATCATATCGTGGGATTCGTTTGGCTGCATGGTCGAGAACCTATGGCCGCTGCTTGCGGCGTATGCGGCGCTTGCCATTACGGGGATTCACTTGAGGAACCGGGCGCTTATCGTTGCTGCCGCGTTCTGCTTCGTGTTGTTTTGCGTGCTTGGTTTGCAGTTGTGCGCGTTTCCGGGGCCGATGCATGAATTCACGTTCGTCACACCGCTAGGTCGGGAATATCCCGTTGTGGCGCCCTTTTCCCACGTCGTATAAGGAATGCCGGGGTTTCAGGGAAGCGCATCGGTGCCGGGGCTTCGTTGAAGTGCATCTGCGTCGAGGCTTCGGTGAAGTGCATTGATGCCGGGGTTTCGGGGAGTTGCGCTGGTCGCGTCGGATCTTGCTGGAGACTCGCGTATAGGGACCGTTTGCCGGACGAAGGCAACCGATAGCATTCGGACTGGATGCTAAGACGGCGGTGGTCATCAGGGAAAAGACTGTTAATCAATATGTCAAGCGAACAAAAGGTGAAGGGTCTCTTCACAGAAATTGGTCGCTGGGTAAGCATCCGGTAAAATAAGCAACACCGAAAACGGCATACGTAGCTGCGACAGCAAATCCCCTTTTACATCGAAATAAGCTGTCAGCCGCATGAAGCGGCCTTCAGTCGTGTGCTGGCAAAAGAAAGGTAGCAGTAGCGTTTGAATAGAAACGAGATTCAGAAAGCGTCCTTCAAAGCGTTTGGCGTGATCGGCCTTTCCTGTCTGTCGATTGCTTTGGTCGGTTGCCTTGGTATAGGGATAGCTACGGCGGCAAATGGCGTTTCTCCGGATATCGATACGTTCGGCATTGCGGAGACCAGCTCAAACGAAGGAGCATCTGAATCCGCATCGGCCGATTCCCTGTCGGCGACGACCACGGATGGGTCAGCGACGGCAATATCGCAGCTGACCGTTGCGAATACCCGGAACATATCGAAAGCCACTTCGGCCATCGATGCCGAGCGCGAGGCGGAGCGCCTTGCGGCCGAAGAGGCGCAACGACAGGAAGATCTGCGTCATACCGAGCTTGCCGAGGCTCACCGCGATGCTCAATATGCGAGCGATTCGGGCGCTTCAGAGAACGGGCTGGCAGAGGTCGACTGGAACGTTTCCCAGCAGGAGTTCGTTTCCGAGTGGGGATCCCGCATCGATGCATACCTGTCGGGGAGCGTGCTTTCCGGTTATGGCACGGCATTTGCCGAGGCTGCTTGGGAAAATGGCATCGACCCCCGATTTTCGCCGGCCATATCCAATACCGAGTCGACGAAGGGGCGGAACTGCTTCCGCAGTCACAACGCGTGGGGTTGGATGGGCGATACGTCCTGGGGAAGCTGGGACGAGGCCATCAGCGCGCATGCGCAAGGGTTGGCGAAGGGCTATGGCTACACCATTTCACTGGCGAATGCGAGCAAATATTGTCCTCCGACGTACGAGGACTGGTATGCAAAGACGCTGGCCCAGATGAGGATGATTTAGCGACGTTCACTTGGAGCGGTCGTTGCGCCTCTTGGGTGCCCCTTGCTGCAGGTTTGGTTTTCGCTTGATCGCGCGAATGCGGGTTTCTGCCGGTTTGCGGTTTTGGGTTTAGCGGCCCTCAGTGCGAAGGCGCTGAGGGCGAATAGCGTCTCCCTTGCCGGTCGACTCCCGGGCGTTCGGGCCCTGGGGCGATCAAGGTATGGCGCGGAGCGACGGCTCCGGCGAAAGCGGCCGTCTGTGAGCTGGTCTTTTTTGCGATTCACTTTTGGTGAGCATAAGGGCGCGGAGCGCGCCAATGTCATCCGCGCGAATCGGCGGGTCTAGGGAAGATGGTGGCATTTCGGTCGATAGGTCGTGCATGCCGTGCGCGAAATCGAATGTGGGTGCGCAAAAGAGCACGGAATGAGGCGAGCTTGCGGGGAAGGGCCGGGCTTGCGCGGCACTGTGATAGTATGCACCTAGTTGCCTACTAGGTTTATTGGGGGATATATGACTCAGATGGATTGCGAAACCTGCAAAACGCCTGCTCAAAGTGAAGACGAGAGAATCGATGTATTCAATAAGGGCCGCATGGAAGGCCCAGATGCCGAAAGCACGACGCATGGCACGGTTCGCGCGGTGTGCGTGTCGAAGCGAAAGGGCACGCGCAAGGATGTCGTGGACGGTCCCATCGAAATCGTGGCGCATCACGGCGTTGCCGAGGATGCCCATGCGGGCGAGTGGCATCGGCAAGTTTCCCTGCTGGCATGGGAATCTATCGCGAAGGCGCAGGCCCGCGGTCTTGACGTGAAGGAAGGCGATTTCGCGGAGAACATCACCACTGAGGGAATCAACCTTATGGCGCTCCCGCTTGGCACGCAGCTGAAGATCGGGGACGAAGTGCTGCTCGAGCTTTCCCAGCAGGGGAAGGTTTGCCACAAGAAATGCGCCATCTTCTATTTGGCTGGTGACTGCATTTTCCCTCGTGAGGGTATTTTCTTCGTTGCCTTGAAGGGCGGCAAGGTTCGGGCCGGTGACAGCATCGATGTGGTTAAGTTGGGGGACGGCACGTGTGAGTTCACCCCGCAGGAAGCGCTCGATGAGCTGGCGGCTACCCCGCGTTAGCCTCGCGATGGGATATGGGCGTCATATCCGATGGCGCTTCCCGCTGCGGGGCGGAGTTTTCGCTTGGCCCCGCAGAATCCTGCGATGGGTTCATGCTTCCTGGATTTTTGCTGGTAGGGGTTTGCGCCTGCGCCTTCCGTGGCCCGCTGCTTAAAGCGCACGGAATGCTGCTCGAACCCCATCGAGCGATTCGCTATCAGTGACGACGATGGCTTTATCGCCGGGGAAAAGCAGGGTGTCCCCATCGACAACCTCGACGTTATCGTTTGTCTCGACGGCTGCTATGAGGCTTTTCGGTGGCATGACGATGTCGTTCGCGAGAACGCCGTTTTCGTTGGAGTGATGGCGAAGGCGCGGGACGATCACCTCGGTGAGCAGGACGTTTCCATGCGTGAGCGACGATGCGATGCTTACCGAGCCAAGCAAGGTCTCCTCTTCGATGAGGTTGGCGATAAGCGTTGTGGAGGAAACGCACTCGATTCCCACCTCGCGGAAGATGCGCAGGTTCTTCGGGCTGTTCACGCGCGCTACGCAGCGGGGAACGTTGAACACGCGCTGCGCGATCTCGCAGGAAACCAGGTTGTCGTCATCTTGCCCCGTCGTCGCCACGAACACGTCTGCGCGACGGATACCTGCGTCTTCCTGGAACTTCGAATCGCACCCATCGCCCCTGATGACCAGGTATCTTCCCTGCAGCACGACCGAAAGATGGTCGGCAGTCTCAAGATCCTCCTCGATGATGGCCACGTCATTGCCGCTTTCGAGAAGCACGGTGGCAAGGTATTCGCCAACTTTACCGCCGCCTGATATCACTACATACATGGTTTGTTCCTAGCGTCGTTGCTTGCTGCTTGCTGCATGGGGTTGGTCCGTGCCGGTTGGTCATGCGGTTGCGTGCCGGGTTGCTTGCGCCGCCTGGTCGCGCTGGCCGTCCGGTCGCGGTAGCCGTCTGCCCCCATCAGTCCTGAATGTACTTGGAGAACTGTTCGATGAGCTCGTGCCGAACGCAGGCAAGCACGGTGTCGCCGTTGTGCAGCACGGATTCTTTCGCGGGGATGCTCGAGGTGGACCCGTCGCCGCGTTCGAAAGCGACGATGCGGATGTCGTGCTCGCGCTCGAGCTCGGATACGCGGATGGTGGGTTTTTCGGCCCACTTCAGATCGAGCGAGAAGCGCAGCACCTCGAAATCCCCGAAGGAATCGATGTGCGAACCGTGCCCCGACACGATCTTGCTGAACACATCCTCTGCCACAAGCGAGGTGCCGCAGACGTAGTCGATGCCCAGCTGCATGTAGGCTCGTTCGTGGTCGGGGTTGTACAGACGCGCGATAACGTGCGGAACGTCGAACAGCCGGCTGGCCACCTCGCAGCACATGAGATTGGTGTTGTCGAGCTGCGTGACGGCGGCCATCACGTCGCATTCCTCGATGCCGGCTTTCTCCAGCGTTTCCTCGTCGAAGCCGACACCCTGGATGGTCGATCCATTGAAGTTGCGCCCCAGGTTGGCGAACGCGTCGACGTTGCGGTCGATCACGCATACGTTGCTGCCGTTGTCCGACAGCATATTGGCCAGCTGCGACCCGACGCGACCGCACCCGATCACGATGACGTTGCTCATGCGAATTCCTTCCGATTGCTGCGAACAGTATACGGCA
>CAVHXL010000090.1:0-7755 GCA_963639885.1 bacterium
GGCCTGGCATCAGGAAGTCGAAGATGCTCCAAAGCTCCGATAGGCGATTCTCCATGGGCGTGCCCGTCAACGCGAACCGATGGGCGGCCTCAAGACGCTTCACGGCGCGCGTGGTCATCGTTGCCGGGTTCTTGATGTACTGCGCCTCATCGAGCGCGCAGATGAAGAAACGCCGCCCCGCGTAATCGGCGCTGTCGATGCGCGCGAGGTCGTAAGAGGTGATCACAACGTCGATCAAATTCGATTCATCAGGCTGGTCACCGTTTTTCACCGGCAATCCCCGGGAATCCGCCGCCTTTCCGTCGGTGCTCGCCGCTTCATCATCAAGCGTCTCAGCGCCAGCGCGCGCACGGCAAGCCAATGCCGCTTCCCAATCGGAGAAAATCTTGCCACGTGCCAGCTTGCGCTCGGAGGCGCTGCCGGCAACGGCAAGCACGTTCAACTCGGGCGCGAACCGGGCCAACTCGGCCGTCCAGTTGTACACCAGGGAAGAGGGGCACACGATGATGCTCGGCCCGACCGCGCGGCCCTCCTGCCTCCTCGCAAGCAAAAGGGAGATCAGCTGCACCGATTTACCCAAGCCCATCTCATCGGCGAGCACGCCACCGAATCCGGCATCGCAGCGCGCCGAAAGCCACCGGAAGCCCTCGACCTGGTAAGGCCTGAGGACACCGGCGAGCGTCGCGGGAGGCTCAAAGTCCTCCTCATTCACCGCGCGGAAATGGTCGATATAGTCGTCGAAGCTGCGGTCGCGATCGATGTTGTCCTCCTCGTCGAGGTAGAACGCGCGATACGAGGGAAGCTCGACGATACCACTCGCCAAATCCTTCGCGCTGAAACCCAAATCGGATGCCAGCCGGTCAAGCTGGGACATGTCGTAATCCGCAAGGTCGACGAAGGCGCCGTCGCGCAAGCGGTGGTAGCGCTTCTTGCGCCGATAGCTCGACAGCATGGCAGCCAGGTCTTCCGCCGGTAGATCATCTGCCGAAACGGTCAGGTTGATCAGGTTCCCCGCCAGGGAAACCCCCATGGTCAGACGCGGTTTCCCATCGCGGATAAGCTTATCGAATGCCGGCGTGGTGAATACCTCGCCAAGCGCGCGGAATTCGGAGAGGCCGGTAAACACCAATCGAGCGAGAGCATCCTCCTCCTTCATGGGCAACGTTCCCGCAGGGTCGGCGAAGAAACGGTCGAACAGCGCGCAAGCCTTGTTCTCAGTACGCGCATCGCGAAGCGGGGCGCCCTCGCGCTCTCGCGCGTCGCGTCCGTCGGCGCCCCCGCTCGCCACGGCCGCGCCCTCGCCATCGCCCTCGTCGTCGGCGCCCTTCACCACCTCGATGCTCCCACGCAGGCGGAACACCCGGTTGCCATACACGGCCTCAGCGATTCCCATCACGCGCTTGGCATCCTTGTCGAAATAGAAGCGCAAGGCGCAAGGCACCCGGCGATACGCATCGATTTCCTTAGGCGCCACAACATGCAAGCTCGCCTCCAGGACGGGCAGCACCGCCGCGCAGAACAACGGCATGTCCTCATCGGAGATGAACAGCACCCGATCCGTCGACTCGTATACGTTACGCAAAAAATCAGCGCAACGGGAAAACTCCTTCGAGCATCGATAGACGACGTCGTCACCCAGCCAGACGAACACGCGGTCAGCATGCTCGATCAAGCGCACTCGCTCCCCACGCTCGATCGTCCATCCTCCACGATCGCTTTTGGCAAGCCTGACCGAAACGGAAGCATCCGCATGCTCGATATGCACGCGAGAGACCGACGGGGTGGAATAGTCCTCCCCCTTGATGGGAAAGGTGGATCCGTCAAGGATATCGAACAGCTCAACCGCTTCGATATCGGTGAGCAAAAGCTTGCGCCCTATCGTCAACTGACGCGAATACCACGACGAGGAGATCTCCGATGCGTAGCGGCTCTCGCAGGCACGCTCCAAGAAGCGCTCGATTTTCCGCGAGCGCTCATCGAGCACAGACCTCGTATGCGTGAAAGCAAGCTTCTTGCCATAAGCGTAATGCTGCCCAGATCCGATGCGTTCCACGAACTCGCCGATGCTTTTCAGCACATAAGGACTCCCCGCAGCGCCGACGATGCGAAACGTCACCGACCAATCGCCATACGCGCAAGCAAGCTCAGGCAAAAGAGAGATGCTGCCATCAGGCACGTCGCTTTCCTCGATCCGCTCAGCACGACGCATAAGCTCGGATATGCACGCGGACGATGCCACCTGATGACGAGGCTGCCAACCCATATATTGCTCGGGATGCTCGCTGAAATTCAACGCGAGGGCGATGCAGTGCTTGCACATGCCCATATATTCGCGAAACGCGGGGCACGTGCAGGAATAATCAAGGACAACGCCGGCGCCCTCGTCAACGGTAACCGAGGTTCGATAGCGGTCGTCCCAGCCGCTCGAGGAGGCCACGAAGGCGCTAACGATCGTCCCCTCGGCGGAATATCGCACCTGTTTGGTGAGGATGTTCCTGTCCGAAGCGGCGATCGCGCGCCCGCGCGCAAACGAGCGCTGGTTACAGTTTCCAGCGATTTCTGCTTCAAGCGTCATAGGTGAAGGCGGTCCTTTCGCGCATTATTTGCAACCACCTATTTTACTGCGTTAGCGCGTCGAAAGGAAACCGCTGGGAAGAATAAGGCGTTTTAGCGCATCGAAAAGGCTAGCCGAAAACAACCGACGGAAATGCAGCGCTTGCCGAACATGAACGACAGCCCCAGCGCGAAGACGCGCCCCGTTCGGCCTCCAAAGGCCCTACGGATGCGCCTGCTTCTTCAACAACGTCTCGCAAGCTTCATAGTGCGCGATTTTGTATTCCAAGCGGTCAAGCCCTTCCTGCATCTCAGCGATCCGCTGGCGCATGCAGTCGCGCTGCTCCTTGAGCAGCGCGACGCGCTCGGGAATGGTTTCATCCCCCTCATCATACAGATTCATGTACTTGACCAATGGCTCGATGGGCATCCCAGCCGAGCGCATGCACTTGATGAACTGGATGCGCGCGCAATCTTCCTCGCTGTAATCGCGAATGCCGCTCGCCGTGCGTGCCACATGCGGTATAAGCCCAGCTCGCTCGTAATAGCGCAGCGTATCCGGCGATATGCCGTAACGCTCGCTTGCCTCGGCGATTCTCATGGCGCTCCCCCCTTGTCCGATTCCCTTAATGCATCTAAGCACCTGAAGCTCGCTTCAAGTCAAGCGGAAAGCTCTGCTTTTCACCGAGCGGCGCGGCGATTGCGCGTTCCTTGATGCAGCCGCGCATTCGCTCGCGCAGCACCGAGACAGGAAAACGCATACAAGCGTTTCCCCACCCGCAGACTTGCGACAAAACGCAGGGCAAGCCCAGGTGGGGGCTCGCCCTGCGTTTCCCAGCTAACGCTAGAACTTCCTGAAACGTTTGTAACGCTGATCGAGAAGCTCATCGACGCTCATGTCGCACAGCTCATCGAGCGCGCCGATCACGTAATCACGAACGTTTTCCTTGGCGACGGAGGGATTCTCATGCGCGGGGCCTGCGCCCTCCGACACCACGGCGTCGATGATCCCCAGCTCATAAGACTCAGCAGCGCTCATCTTCATAACCGCGGCCGCCTCAGGCGCGCGCGTGCGATCCTTCCATAGGATGGAGGCGAAACCCTCGGGTGAAAGCACCGAATACACCGCATGCTCCTGCATGGCCACGCGATTCGCCACGGCGAGCGCCAACGCGCCGCCGGAACCGCCCTCGCCGAGCAGCACCGTGACGACAGGGACCTTCAGGCCCGCCATCGCGACGAGGTTCTCGGCGATCGCGCCGCCCTGCCCGCGCTCCTCCGCCTCAGTCCCGCAATACGCGCCCTGCGTATCGACCAGGCAGACAACCGGCCGCCCGAACTTCTCGGCCTGCCTCATGAGGCGCAGCGCCTTGCGATACCCCTCAGGCTGGGGGCAGCCGAAGTTGCGACGGATGCGCTCGTTGAGGTTCTCGCCCTTCTCCTGCCCGATCACCGTGACCGGCCGGCCACCGATCCAGCCGATGCCTCCGATGATCGCGCCGTCATCGGCGAATGTACGATCGCCATGCAGCTCGATGAAACCATCGACGAAATCGCGGATGTAGGAAATGGCCGTGGGCCGGTGCACGTTGCGAGCCAGCTGGACGCTTTGCCAAGCAGGGTTGTCCTCGGATTTCGGGGACACCGCCGATGCGACGGCGGCCGCAACGCCCGCTACGGCGGCGGCAACGCCCGAAGACGCGCTCGTCCCCTCGCCCGCCGACGCCGCAGACGCCGCCTGCACGGCGCCCTCCTCGGCCTCGGAGCCGACCTCGAGCGAAACACCGCCCTCGGCATCGAAGCTGCCCTCGGTGATTGCGCGGTGCAAACGCTTGCTTGCCGGGCTGCGCAGGCCGTCGGGGGCGATAGTCGCCATCACCTGTCGGCGAAGCTTATCCCACACCTGCTCTTCCTCAACCGTCATCTCCTCGGGCTTGAGATTTCCGAACGTGACGGTGTTGTAGGTGGCGCTGCCATGCTCGAGGTTCTCGCAAACGGCCTCGTAGCTCACAAGAATGTCCTGCTCGCCCGAGCTCGGATCATCAGGGCGCACGTTGAACGAGGTCGCCTTATGCACGGCGAGGATATGCGCGAGCGTGCCGCGCAGCCGACCGCGCTCTACGATGGCATCGATCAAGCCGTGCTCCAAGGCGAACTCGGCGGTCTGGAAGCCCTCGGGCAGCTCTTGGCGAATGGTATCGCGAATAACACGCTGGCCGGCAAACCCGATAAGCGCATGCGGCTCAGCGATGATGACATCGCCGTCCATGGCAAACGATGCGGTGACGCCACCGGTCGTCGGGTCGGTGATGACCGAGATATAGGGAAGCCGGGCAGCCGCATGTCGTTCAAGAGCGCAGGAGGTCTTCGCCATCTGCATGAGGGAGACCAGCCCCTCCTGCATGCGCGCGCCGCCGGAAGCGGTGAAGATGATGACGGGCAGATGCTGCTCGGTCGCGCGCTCGAACAGGCGCGTCACCTTCTCGCCCACCACATTGCCCATCGATCCCATGAAGAAGGTCGACTCCATGATGCCGATGGCGACCTTGAGCCCGGCGATGGTGCCGCAACCGGTACGTACCGCTTCCTCAAGGCCGGATTTCTCGCGCTGAGCCTCGAGCTTGTCCAGATAACCGGGAAATTTCAGCGGATCGGTCTCGGCGATGACCCGGTCCCATTCCTCGAAGGATCCCGCGTCGAGCGTATCGTTGATGCGCTCGTTGGAGTTCATCCGCAAATATTCGCCGCAGCTCGGGCACACGTAATGCCCGGCGGCAAGGCTTGCGCTGTCGAACTTCAGCTTGCAGTGCTTGCAAGTGCGCCACGAACCGCGGCCCGCAAGATCCTTGTCGGTGGTGCACAGAACCCACCCCAGCTGCGGGGAATCTCCCAGAGGGGTGAACACGCGGATGCCCTCGGCGTTCGCGCGCGCCAAAAACGTATCCACCCTCGAAAGCGCGATGGCGTCCTCGCATAGAAGCACGACCTGGGCCTTGCAGGCATGCGCAGCCTCCAAAACCGCATAGCTGTTCGAGAACAGGGCCTCGGCGAAGTGCTCGCCAAGGCTTGCCTTCTCGTCGGCCAACTTCAGATACGATTCGGCGGGCTTATCGTCGGTATAGACGGCGCAGACGTGCAAACCAGCATCCTGAGCTGCGAGGATGGTCTTTTTCGCCATGCGACCGCGCGCAACCACGAGCGCCACGGGGCCTCCGGTGTCGCTCGGGGTGGCGGCGACGCTGCCAAAGGCGGATCCGGGCATGGCGCATGCCTTGGCGGGTTCGACGGCGGTGTAGACCGACACGTCGGCCGCACCGACCGCATTCGGTGTCACCGCCAGCTCCGCGCGCGCCTCCTCGGCGATTCTGCCAAGACGATACACCACATCGGATGAGTCCTCAGGCAATCCAGTCTGGGAACCCTGCTTCACCGAAGTGCCGGAAGCGGAACCCGCCTGCAGAAACGATCCGCCGTTATCGTAAGAGATGTATCCCTGTTTGCTGCACATACCCGCAATCCGCCTTCCAAGCCCGAGCCTCTTTTGCCCGGGCACCATCCAATCGTTCCAATCCCGTCGACGCATCCAGCTGCAACCGAAGGAAATCGTTAGCAGCCGGCGGTAATCGGCGGCAACCGCATTTAGCCGGCGACGAGCGGGCACAGCCGCCCGCCGCCGAAGCTTGGGCTACTCAGCACGCGCAAGCACGTACTTCTGCGTCGCCGTGGCCGCCACTTTATCGCCTACAAGAGCCTCGACCTCGGCAACCACCATGCGCGAACCGTTCTTCACGACGGTCCCCTTCAGCGTGAGCATGTCGCCCGGAAGCACCTGGTTACGGAACTTCGCACCGTCTATGCCGGCGAAAAAACCGAGCGTGCCCTCATCCCCACGCCCGACGAGGACGGAAAACGACATCGCCTGCGCCAAGGCCTCCATGATGATGACTCCCGGCAAAACAGGATGGCCGGGGAAATGGCCACGGAATAGGGGCAGATCAGCCGAAACGTCCAACTCGGCGACAACCGAGACGCCCGGCTCGCATTCCACGATGCGGCTCACCCACACAAAAGGGTCGCGATGCGGGAGCACCTGCTCGATGACATCGCGGCCGCACGGGTACGTGATTTCCTGCATGTTCAATCCTTCTTGCAAAACGTGCCGTCCCGCGCCAAGGCGGGACGACGAAACGAAAACACCCTTGAACAGCCCTCACGAGCCCTTAAGCCTGCGACCCCTCGAAAGGAGAGAGCGCGAGAACCGCATTGTGCCCGCCGAAGCCCAAGCTGTTCGACAGCGCGACCTTCTGCTCGTAGTCAAGCAAAGGCTCGCTGAGCACGTTCACCGGGCAGTCGGGATCGGGTTCGGAGAAACCGGTGGTCGGCGGCACGCAGCGGCGCGCCACGGAAAGCGCGGTGACGATAGCCTCGATGGCGCCGGCGGCGCCGAGGGTGTGCCCGATCGAGCCCTTGACGGAAACGACGGGGACCTTACGAGCCGCCTCTTCACCGGCAAGCGTGAGCAGCGCATGGGACTCGGTGGAATCGTTCGCCGGCGTGGCGGTTCCGTGCGCGTTGACATGACCCAGGTCAGCAGGGGTGAAGCCGCCCTCGGCAAGAGCCTGCTTCATGGCGCGCAGGATACCCTCGCCGGAGGGCTCGGGGGCGGTCATGTGGTAGGCATCGCCCGTCGAGCCGAATCCGGTGATCTCGGCGATAGGCTCGGCCCCGCGCGCAAGCGCATGCTCGAGCGATTCGAGCACCACCGCGCCCGCGCCCTCGCCGGCAACGAAGCCGGCGCGACGCACATCGAACGGAAGGGAAGCCTGCTTGGGATCCTCGGCCTCGGAAAGGGCGCCCAGGTTCGCGAAGCCCGCGACGCAGATGGGGTTGACCGATTCCTCCGCACCGCCCGCCAGCGCGAGGTCCGCATAGCCGTGACGGATGGAGCGCACGGCCGCGCCGATGTTATGGGCACCGGTCGCGCATGCCGTGGTGACATCGATGCATTCCCCGCGCATGCCGTAGCGAATCGCTAAATGACCAGCAGCGATATTGCCAATCATCGTGGGAACGAACAAGGGGCTCACGCGTTTGGGACCCTTATCATGCAACGTATAGAAGCCGTCCTGCAGCTCGTCGATGCCCCCGATGCCCGCTCCGAAGATGATGGCGGCGCGCGTCGCATCTTCCGCATCCATGTCC
>CAVHXL010000091.1:0-7512 GCA_963639885.1 bacterium
GATGATCTCGTTCGCGCTTACTGCTCCGCGCACCTGTTCATGCTTCCCTCGTTCTTTGAGGGCTTGCCGTTGGTGACGATCGAGGCCATGGCGTGCGGCTGCCGTGCCGTGGTGACCGACTTGCCCGGCGTGCGACCGTGGCTTGCCGAGGCTCTGCCGCACGCCCCCGTCTCCTTTGTCGAGCTTCCGACGATCCGCGGCGTCGATACCCCCGTTGAGGAGGAACTCCCGGCGTTTGAGCGAAGACTTGCCAGCGCGCTGGGCGATCAGCTTGCGCTGGCGGCCCGCGACCCTCGGTCGGGCACGGGTTTTGACACCGCATCGGTTTCCTGGGACGCGCTCGCCCAGCGCATGGTCTCTCTGCTCGGCTAGCCCGTAGGGCTTGCTTGACCGGCCGCGGCTGTCGGGCAGTCCACCAGCTGAGGCCGTGGGCGGCCCAACCGCCGCGGCTGCCGGGCAGTCCAACCGCTGAGGCTGCCGGGCAGTTCACCTGCTGAGGCCGTCGTGCAGCCTATCCTCCGAAACGGCTCGTCCGCCCGTAGCCCGTGGCCCCTGAAAGTCCCCAGGTCTTTTTCGGCTCGTCGGCGCGGCGCCTTCCGCCGGCTATTCCGAAGCTTCTTCGAATTCCCGAAAACACCTCTACCGCGCAGGCGCTCTCGGGGCTATACTCGATGGCGTTCCTTTAAATGCGGTACAGAGAGACCGACAAGGCATGAATTTCATAGCGCGTCACGCTTCACGTCGTGCATTGCGATAGCTATCGAGCCCTTGTCCGTCGACGAGGGCTTTTTCGTTCCCGTCGGTGGATGAGGCGTGCTGCTAAGAGCTTGTCCGCGCCCCCTTGAAGGCCTTTTTGTGCGCACTCGATTGAGAGTTAGGAGTGTGTATGGCCGACGTGTCAACGGGTAAGAACGTGTGCATGGACGCCGCCGAGATCGAGCGCTCGCTGACGCGCATCGCTCATCAGATTCTCGAGGCGAACAAGGGTTCCGACAATATCGCCCTAGTCGGGATCGTCACGCGCGGCGACCTTCTCGCGAAGCGCCTCGCGGCTAAGATCGAGCAGATAGAGGGCGCGAAGGTGCCGCTTGGCAAGCTTGACATCAGTTTCTATCGTGATGATTTCGCCACGCATTTCGCGCCTGAGGTGCATTCCACCGAGATTCCCTTCGACATGGAGGGTAAGGACGTCATCTTGGTCGACGATGTCTTGTTCACGGGGCGAACCATCCGGGCAGCGCTCGATGCGCTCACCGACATAGGTCGCCCGCGCCGCGTCGAGCTCGCCGTCTTGGTCGATAGAGGCCATCGCGAGCTTCCCATCCGCGCCGATTACGTCGGCAAGAACGTTCCCTCGGCGCGCAATCAGAACGTGCGCCTGTTCTTGGAGGAATCGGACGGCAAGACCGAGGTTGAGATCCTCGAGGTTGACGCCGGCGAGCATATCGGGGCCGCCCCGCTTGGAGGTGAATAGCCGATGGCATTCAATCATAAGCATCTGATCGATCTTTCCGAATATTCCGCCGACGACATCATGACCATCCTTGAAACGGCGCACCGGTTTAAATCGGTGAACGAACGGCGCATAAAGCAGGTGCCGACGCTTAAAGGTTTCACGGTCGTTAATATGTTCAACGAACCCTCGACGCGCACCCGATCATCGTTCGAGATGGCCGAGAAGCGTCTTTCGGCAACATCGATGAACTTCGGCGGCAGCTCAACGTCCACGGTTAAAGGCGAGTCCCTCGTGGATACGGTCAACACGCTTTGCTCCTACAAGATCGATATGATCGTCGTGCGCGACAAGCACGCGGGGGTTCCGCGCAAGATTGCCGACGTTTCCGGTGTTCACGTCATCGATGCCGGCGACGGGAAGCATCAGCATCCGACGCAGGCCCTGCTCGACCTGTACACCATCTGGCGCTCCAAAGGCGGGTTCGATGGGCTGACCGTGGGCATCGTCGGCGATATCGGGCATTCCCGCGTTTGCGGAAGCCTGATCCCGGCGCTGAAGATCATGGGGGCCAAGGTCGTGGCCATCGCGCCTCCGACGCTTCTGCCGGCGCGCCCCGACGTTCTCGGCGTCGATGCGGTTACCCATAGCATCGACGAGGCGCTGCCCTCGCTCGACGTCGTCTACATGCTGCGCATCCAGCGTGAGCGGCTCGAGGGCGCGCCTTACCCGAGCTTGCGCGAGTACAACATGCTCTACGGCCTAACCGAGCGCCGCGAGAAGCTGATGCGCCCCGATGCCCTGGTGTGCCATCCCGGCCCTATCAATCGTGGTGTCGAACTGGATAGTTTCATGGCTGATCATCCTGCTCATTCGGCTATTCTCGACCAGGTTTATGCGGGCATTCTCGTTCGCATGGCTTCTTTGTACTTGCTGCTTGGAGGGAGCGAAGATGGCATTACTGCTTAAAGGGGCGCGCGTGATAGACCCCCAGGTCGGCCTTGACGAGGTATGCGAGATCCTTATCCGCGACGGCAAGATCGTCGAGGTGGGGCATAACCTGACGATGCCGAAGGGCGTCGAGCGCGATCTTTCCGGGAAGATCATCGTTCCCGGTTTGGTTGACATGCACGTTCATCTGCGCGAGCCCGGCTTCGAGCAGAAGGAGGATATCGCCTCGGGCACGCGGGCGGCGGCTCATGGCGGATTCACGGACGTCTGCGCTATGCCGAACACCGCGCCGGTCGTCGACGACGCCGTGGCGGTCGAGTACGTGAAATCCGTGGTGGCCGCGGTGGGGAAGTGCCGCGTGCACGTGTGCGGCAGCTGCACGAAGGATCTCGCCGGGGAAGTGCTCTCGGACATGGGCGACATGGTCGCTCACGGTGCGGTGGCGTTTTCCGACGACGGGCGCGGCGTGCAGGGCGCGGGCATGATGCGCCGCGTCATGGATTACGCGAGCCAATTCGGGCTTGCGGTCCTTAGCCATTGCCAGGACGAGGACCTTGTGGGGGATGGCCAGGTCAACGAAGGGGTCGTCTCCACTCGTCTGGGCATTTCGGGCTGGCCCGCCGAGGGCGAGGAGATCCAGATCGCCCGTGATATCGCCTTATGTCGCCTGACGGGCTGCAAGCTGCATATCCAGCATGTCACTACCGCGCGCGGATTGGATCTCGTGCGCGCCGCGAAGGCTGAGGGGCTGCCGGTTACCTGCGAGGTTACCCCGCATCATCTGTTCTTGACCGAAGATGCCATAGGGGATGACTACAACACCAGCTTGAAGGTCAACCCGCCTTTGCGCACCGCCGAAGATGCCCAGGCGCTTATCGCGGGCGTCGGGGACGGCACCGTCGATGCGATCGCGACCGACCATGCGCCGCACATCGATTTCGAGAAGGATCGCGAATTCGAGCTGGCCCCCTTCGGCGCCATCGGCCTTGAAACCTCGCTCGGCGTCGTTATCACCAACCTCATCGAGACCGGCAAGATCACCTGGCAGCGCCTGGTTGCGCTCATGGCCGTCAACCCGCGGGCCATCCTCGGCCTTGAGCGGGTGGCCATCGAGCCGGGGTGCGCGGCCGACCTCACGGTTGTCGACCCGCGGGAGATTTGGACGGTTGACGCCGCCGACTTCGTCGGGAAGGCCAAGAACTGCCCGTTTTCCGGCTTCAACCTTATCGGGAGAGCGAGCGATACCTACGTTGCGGGCTATGCGACGATGGAAGATGGTCGTATCGTCGAGTAGCCCTCCCGCGCGCCGGCGCGTGAATACTTCGTATAGAAGCTTTGCGTTTGCCGGGTTTCGTCGCTTGCCCGGCGAAAAAACGCCTCCGTAGGCGTATAATCATCAATACCTTTAAGGGCGGTACAGAGAGACCGACAAGGAAAGCAACATACGCATCATCCGGCTACGGATTCCCTTGGCACGCCCTCGTCTTGAGGGCGTGTTCTCGTATTCGGGCAGGCGTTGAATCCGGGAATGCGTTAAACGTGGAAGGAGTTATCGGTGAGCGAAGTCTCGCGAAAACTGTTGGAAGGAACATCGAAGGGGGATGCGGGCAGCGCGCTTGTCGTGCTCGAGGATGGAGCTGTGTTTCGCGGCACGTCTTGCGGGGCGCCGGGCGAGGCTTTCGGTGAGATCTGCTTCAACACCTCGCTGGAAGGCTATCTCGAGGTCATCACCGACCCGAGCTATGCCGGGCAGATCATCACGATGACTTATCCGCAGATCGGCAACTACGGCGTCAACCTCGACGATGCGCAGTCGGCCTCGCCGGCTTTGCGGGGGCTTGTCGTTCGCGATATGTGCACGACGCCGAGCAATTGGCGAAGCGGCTTGTCGCTGCTCGATTTCCTCGCTCGGCATAACGTGGTTGCCGTAGAGGGCGTTGACACCAGGGCGCTTGTGCGCCATGTGCGCGACAACGGCGCCCAGCGTGCCGTCATCTCCACGATCGACGCCGATCCCGCGAGCCTTCTTGAGAAGGTGCGCGCCTCAAAGAGCATCGTCGGCGTCAATCTCGCGAAGACCGTCTCCTGCGATGCCGCGTACACGCATGGCGTCGATGACCTACCCGCCTCGCAGGCGTTCGCCCTCGCTGCTCCTGCCAAGCCTCGCTTCAAGGTCATCGCCTACGATTGCGGCGTGAAGAAGTCCATCCTCGATGGACTCGTGCGCGCCGGGTGCGCCGTCACGTGCGTGCCGTGGGACACGCCCGCCGAGAAGGTCCTCGCCGAGGCGCCCGACGGGGTCTTCCTTTCGAACGGCCCGGGCGATCCCGAAGCGGTCAACGATACGTATGAGCAGGTCGAGAAGCTTTTGGGCAAGCTGCCCGTGTTCGGCATCTGCCTTGGCCATCAGATGATGAGCAAGGCCGCCGGCGCCGAGATCGAGAAGCTGAAGTTCGGCCATCGCGGCGGCAACCATCCGGTCATGAACCTGCGAACCCATCGCGTTGAGATCACGGCGCAAAACCATGGCTTCGGCCTGCTTTTCCCCAGCTTGGGCTCGATCGACGCCAAGCTTTCGGGCGGCATCGACGAGCATCATGATGACCTGCGCTTCTGGGTTGAGCAGGGCATCGCTCCCGTGGTGCGCAACGAGCGCTTCGGGCGCATCCAGCTCACGCATGTCAACCTCAACGACGGCACGGCCGAGGGCATCGCGTTTCTCGACATCCCGGCGTTCTCGGTGCAGTATCATCCCGAGGCCAATCCCGGGCCGACCGATGCGCATTACCTGTTCAGCGCCTTTGCGCGCTTGATGGAGGGTCGCGAGGATTATCTCGATATCGATATCGCCGCCGACAGGCTTTCCGGCTGGCGTTTCGGTGCGGAGGGTGAAAGCTCCCAGGAAAAGGAGGTCGTCAATGCCTAAGCGCACCGACATCGAATCGATTCTCGTCATCGGTTCGGGCCCTATCGTCATCGGCCAGGCGTGCGAGTTCGACTACTCCGGCGCGCAGGCGTGCAAGGTGCTCAAAGCCGACGGCTACCGCGTCATTCTCGTGAACTCCAACCCCGCCACCATCATGACCGATCCCGGCATGGCCGATCGCACCTACGTCGAGCCCATCACGGCTCGCTTCGTCGAGCAGGTCATCGCTAAGGAGCGTCCTGACGCGCTGCTACCCACCCTCGGCGGGCAGACCGGCCTGAACACGGCGGTGGAGCTTGCGAAGTCCGGCATCCTGGAAAAGTACGGCGTCGAGATGATCGGCTGCGACCTTGAGGCGATCGAGCGCGGCGAGGATCGCAAGCTGTTCAACGATTGCATGGCTGAGCTGGGGATCGAAACGGCCCGCAGCGGATACGCCTATTCCGTCGAAGATGCGCTGACGATCACCGAAAAGCTCGGCTATCCGGTCGTTTTGCGCCCGAGCTTCACCATGGGCGGCGCCGGCGGCGGCATCGCCCATGACGAGGACGAGCTGCGCCTCATCGTCTCACAGGGTCTTGAGCTGTCCCCGGCTGGCGAGGTTCTCGTCGAGGAATCCATCGAGGGCTGGAAGGAATTCGAGATGGAGGTCATGCGCGACCGTGCCGGCAATGGCATCATCGTCTGCTCCATCGAGAATTTCGACCCCATGGGCGTGCATACCGGCGACTCCATCACCGTCGCCCCCGCTCAGACGCTCTCCGATGTCGAGTATCAGCGCATGCGCGCGGCCTCGCTGGCTATTCTCGAAAAAGTCGGCGTCGAGACGGGCGGCTCGAACGTCCAGTTCGCCGTCAACCCCGAAAACGGCCGCATGGTCGTCATCGAGATGAACCCGCGCGTTTCCCGCTCCTCGGCCCTCGCATCGAAGGCGACCGGCTTTCCCATCGCCAAGGCGGCGGCGAAGCTGGCGGTCGGCTACACGCTTGACGAGATCACCAACGATATCACCAAGGCGACCCCGGCATGCTTCGAGCCGTCCATCGATTATTGCGTCGTGAAGGTTCCGCGTTTCGCCTTCGAGAAATTCCAGGGCTCCGACGACACGCTCTCGACGCGCATGAAGGCCGTTGGCGAGATCATGTCCATCGGCCGCACGTTCGAGGAGTCGCTTGGCAAGGCCATGCGCTCGCTCGAGAATGGGCGCGCAGGCCTGAACGCCGACGGTAAGTGCAAGGACATATTCGACGAGAGCATCTTCGATGATCTGGTTGGGCGCCCGACGCAGGATCGCATCTTCTACGTTGCCGAGGCTTTCAAGCGCGGCTGGTCGGTTGAGCAGGTTCATGAGGCGACGGGCATCGACCCGTGGTTCCTTGCCCGCATGAGCGACATCGTGCGCATCGAGGAGAACCTGCGCGGCATGAAGCTGGAGGATCTCGATGCGGACGCGTTCCGCGTCCTGAAACGCTACGGCCTTTCCGACGCGCAAATCGCCCATCTTTGCTCGACCGACGAGATGACCGTGCGCACGTGCCGCAAGCTTCTCGGGGTCGTGCCCGCGTTCAAGACGGTTGATACCTGCGCCGCGGAGTTCCCGAGCAAGACCGCCTATCATTACAAGACTTACGATGCTGACGAGACCGAGGTTCCCGGCCCGCGCAGGAGGAAGCGGGCGATGATCTTGGGCGCCGGCCCGAATCGAATCGGCCAGGGCATCGAGTTCGACTATTGCTGCGTGCATGCAAGCTATGCGCTTCATGATGCCGGGTTCGAGACCATCATGGTCAACTGCAACCCCGAGACGGTCTCGACGGATTACGATACCTCCGATAAGCTCTATTTCGAGCCTCTGACCTTCGAAGACGTCATGGATATCGTGGATGTCGAGCAGCCCGATGGCGTCGTGGTCACCTTAGGCGGCCAAACGCCGCTCAAGCTCGCCCAGGCGCTTGAGGATGCGGGCGTGCATATCATGGGCACCAAGCCCGCCGCCATCGACCTCGCTGAGGATCGCGATCGGTTCCGCGCCATTTGCGACGAGCTTGATATCACCTATCCGGCCGCCGGCCAGGCGTCCACCTTCGAGGAGGCCTGCGCCGTCGCCGACCAGATCGGATTTCCGCTGCTCGTCCGCCCGAGCTACGTGCTCGGCGGGCGCGGCATGGGCATCGTCTACGAC
>CAVHXL010000092.1:0-7357 GCA_963639885.1 bacterium
AATCGTTCGGGTCATGCGCGGGCGTGACCTTCACGAAGCCCGAGCCGAAGCCGGCATCAACGTAGAAGTCGGAGAAGATGGGGATCTCGCGATCGACGATGGGCAGCTTCACCGTGGCGCCAACGAACTTGTCCTTGTCGTGGTCCTTCGGGCTGACCGCCACACCCGTATCGCCGAGCATCGTTTCGGGACGCGTGGTGGCAACGACGATGTAATCCTGGCCGTCCACGGGCTCGGCGAGCGGGTAGCGCAAATGCCACAGATGCCCGTCCTCTTCCTTGTACTCGGCCTCATCATCGGCGATGGCCGTGGTGCAATGCGGGCACCAGTTAACGATGCGCTTGCCACGGTAGACAAGATCGTCATGGTACCAGTCGCAAAACACCTTGCGAACAGCCTTCGCGTAGTCCTCATCCATGGTGAAATGGGGGTCGGAGAAGTCGACCGAGCACCCCATGCGCTTGATTTGCTCGACGATATGCCCGCCGTACTCGTGCGTCCAGTCCCAGCATGCGTCAATGAACGCATCGCGCCCGATCTCACGACGGGAGATGCCCTCGGCGGCGAGCTTCTTATCGACCTTCGTCTGCGTGGCGATACCGGCATGATCGGTGCCCAAGATCCAGCGCGTTGAGACGCCGCGCATGCGATTCATGCGGATGATCGCATCTTGAATGGTGTCGTCCATGGCGTGGCCCATATGCAGCACACCGGTCACGTTCGGCGGCGGGATAGTGACCGTGCAGTCCCCCACGCCTTCGTTGCGCCGATAGTAGCCCCCATCGATCCACTTGTCCAATATGCGCTGCTCAACTGCAGCAGCGTCATAGTTCTTCGGCATCTCTTCCATTTATTCGCCAGCCTTCACGTCATTTGACATCGGGATGATTTCAGGAACGGTTTCACCGGTGATATCGCTCGCGCGAACCACCACACGTGTCGGTCCCTCGGTTTCCGGAAGATCGTACATGACATCCTGCAGAACGCGCTCGCAGATGCTGCGCAATCCGCGAGCACCCGTGCCATGCTCGACGGCCTCATGCGCGATGGCGCGCAAGGCATCATCGGTGAACGAAAGCTCGGAATCCTCGAAATCGAACATCTTTCGATATTGCTTTACCAGCGCGTTTTTCGGCTCAAGCAAGATGTGCACAAGATCATCCTCGGATAGCTCGGCCAAAGACGTCACCACGGGAATGCGGCCGACGAACTCGGGGATCATGCCGAACTTGTTCAAATCTTCCGGCAGAACCTGAGAAAGCAAGGCGGCATCCGCGTGCTTTTTGGATTCCGGCATGTCCGCGTTGAAGCCAAGGCCCGACTTCCCCACTCGCGCAGCGATGATATCCGCGAGACCCACGAATGCGCCGCCCAAGATGAACAGGATATTCGTCGTGTCGATATGGATAAGCTCCTGCTGAGGATGCTTTCGTCCGCCCTGCGGAGGCACGGAGGCCTCCGTGCCCTCGACGATCTTCAGCAACGCCTGCTGCACACCTTCGCCCGACACATCGCGCGTGATGGAAAGGTTTTCGGCCTTGCGCGCAACCTTGTCGATCTCGTCGATGTAGACGATGCCGATCTCGGCGCGCTCGATATCGAAGTCGGCAGCGGTGATCAGCTTCAGCAGGATATTCTCCACATCCTCGCCGACATATCCCGCTTCAGTGAGCGTTGTCGCATCCGCGATGGCGAATGGAACGCGCAGCGTGCGCGCAAGCGTCTGCGCGAGCAGGGTTTTACCCGAGCCGGTCGGTCCGAGCAGCATGATGTTCGACTTCGCAAGCTCAACGTCGCCCTCTTCGGCGGCCTCGCCCAAACTGATCCGTTTGTAGTGATTGTAAACAGCGACAGACAATGCGCGCTTCGCCTGCTCCTGACCCACCACATGCTCGGAGAGCTCGGCGTACAGCTCGTGCGGCGTCGGCAACTGCTCGAGCACGCTTTCCGGACTCGGCGAAACCTCGTCGGCCGTGATCGTCTCAGCGGAGGCGTCACGGGCCGCGGAGGAAGCCAGGCCCATGTCGCGCATCATCGCCTCGCCGCAGATGGAGATGCACTCATCGCAGATGTAAATCCCGTTGGGGCCTGAGATCATCGCTGCAACCTGCTGCGGATGCTTGCCGCAAAAAGCGCAGACGATATCGTTCATATCAGTATCGGAAGAACGGTTTCCCCGCATGTTTCCCGAGCTCCTGTCGTCTCTTCTCTCGCTCATCTAACGTTCCGGTTCCCTTACTAGGTGGCTTATCGACTATTCGGATTTGGCGATCGCCGCGCGAGACTCGACGATACGGTCAACCAATCCATATTCGAGCGCCTGCTGCGCGGTCATGTAATTGTCGCGCTCGGTGTCGCGCTGAATGGTCTCGAGCGACTGGCCGGTATTGTCGGCAAGAATCTGATTGAGCTGCTTACGCGTCTTCAGCATGAAGTCGGCCACGATCTGAATCTCGGTTTGCTGGCCCTGAGCACCGCCGGAGGGCTGATGAATAAGCACCATCGAATTCGGGAGGCACAGGCGCTTGCCGGCAGCACCGTTCGACAAAAGCACGGCGGCCATAGAGGCGCAGCATCCCATGCAGATGGTGGAAACATCGCACTTGATGAAATTCATGGTGTCCAGGATGGCAAGGCCAGCCGTCACCGAACCACCAGGCGAATTGATGTAGAGGCTGATATCCTTTTCCGGATCCGCGCTTTCCAGATGAAGAAGCTGCGCAACCACGGAATTGGCAACCTGGTCATCGATCTGCTCGCCCAGAAAAACGATACGCTCGTTCAATAGGCGGGAATAGATGTCGTAGCTGCGCTCGCCACGCGGAGATTGCTCGACAACATAAGGAATCAATGCTGAATTCGGGTTGAAGTTCATACGCTCCTCATTTCTATTAGCGAACCACTTTCGCAATCGACGGTTTTCCCATAAATGGCAAGCGCACGATCGGCGCCAAGAGCCAAACGTGCGCGACGGCCCGCCTAGACGGACACGAGATCGTGACGTCTAGGCGGGCCGCGAAATGCTAGCGATCAGTTATTCTGCGTCAGCCTTCTTAGCAGTCTTCTTCGCGGTCGACTTCTTCGCGGCAGGCTTGGCGTCAGACTTCTTGGCAGCCTTCTTCGCGGCAGGTTTCTCCTCGGAGTCCGCCTTCTTCTCAGCAGGCTTCGCCTCGGTAACCTTGGCCTTGTCCATGATGTCCTTCACGGCCTTCGTGCGCAGCACGCCCTCGCGAACCATATGAATCTGGCCGTTCTTGCGCCAGTCCTCCTCAAGGGCTGCCGGATCCTCAACGCCGGACTTCACGAACTCCTCGGTGACTTCCTTGCCGGAAACGGTCATCTCGAAGTGACGCGCCCAAGCATCAAGAGCGAGGTCCTGCTTGACCGTGTCGGCAGCCTGCAGCTTGATGTCATCCTTGAAGGTGTCGGCCTTCAAACCCATCTGCTCAAGATAGGCATCGAAGGACAGGCCGGAGGACTGAAGCTGCTGGAAGAGCTCCTGCAGCAGGTTGGTCTCAGCAGCCTCGCACATGGCCTTCGGCGGCTCAACGTCGCAGCGCTCGATGAGCTTGTTCAGGCAAGCGCGCTCCTTCAAACCGGGCATCATCTGCTGCTTCTGCATGGTCAGGCTCTCGGCAAGGCGCGTACGAAGATCGGCAACATCCTCAAAACCAAGCGTCTCCTTAGCCCACTCATCGGTAACCTCGGGCAGGATCTTCTTGCGAACGGCAATGACGGTGACCTCGAAGTGCAGCTTCTCGGTCTTGCCCTTCAGCGCGCGCAGCAAAACCGGCGGGTTTTCGGGCATGTCAAGATCGAATTCGGCAACCTCGCCCTTCTTAAGGCCGAGGATCTTCTCCTCGAACTCCTCGGGCAGAAGGCCGGCGCCCATCGTGTAGGGGCGCTCGTCGGTGCACAGCGACTCGACAGCCTTGTCGGCGTCGTCAGCGGTCTTCAGGGCAATGGTCAGCTCGGAGTCCGCCTTAACCTTCGTATTGGCCGGAGCATCCTTGAAGCTGTAGTAATGCTCACGGAAATGCTCGATCTGGTCATCGATCTCGGCATCCGTGGCGGTCTCGCCCGGAAGCTCGATCTCAACGGGCTCGTAGTTGGAAAGCTCAACGGTAGGCTTGCACTCGACGGTGAAGCTGAAGGTGTAGGGCTTGCCGCTCTCGACCAGGCTCGGATCCTCGGGGAAAGCGGGCTTGGCGATGGGATACAGATCGTTGTCATCGATAGCAATCGGGGTCAGACCGTTGACGACGTCGTCCGTGACGGTCGCGCGAACGGCTTCCTTGCCCAGCGCGTTGTCGATAACCGGACGCGGGGCCTTGCCCTTGCGGAATCCGGGGAAGTTGTACTTGTTGGCGAAATCCTTGTACGCCGCTTTGATGCGAGCGTCGACATCCTTGGCATCGAGGGTGATGGTCACCTTCGAGCTATTGTCCTCGAGGGCTTCAACTTTAGTTTCCACGTAGCTATCCTCCATCGTTTTCAGATACACAGTGCGACAGCGCACCGACTTGCAATTATGCCACAGTTCGCTTTCGCACGAAGGGAAAGCGTCCCCCTTCACCAACGAACCACGATATTTAAGCTATTGACTGCTGATTGTCGGAGAAATTATGCGGAGAGACGGTATTATATCTTTATCCACGAAAACACACCGGGAACGCAACAGAGGAAACCATGGCATCGATCGAACTCAACATCCTGCAAGAAAGAGAACTGGGGCGTCTTCTCGACTACGAGCGCGCCACGTGCACGGTCGATGGGGAATTGGTTTATCGCTGCGCTTTCCCCCTTCGTCCCGAAGACGACTTGCAAGCCGAGCTCATCGCGCGAGGCGCGCTCGCCAAACGCCCCGATGATCGTCGCGGCACCGTTGTAGCCATAACCACGGACGGCTATTCCTACTTTCCCGCCAAACGCCGCGCGCAGGCCGAGCGCCTGCGCGACAAGAAACATGACACGCGCTTGGTGGCTTTGTCCGCTTGCTTCGCCGCGGTATGCATGCTCGTAGGATTCCTTCTCGGTCACTTCGTCGGCTAGAAAACCGAGCGCAATCCCCCCGCAATCCAAGCGCAAGCCAGCAAGCCAGCAAGCCATTTTCTCGCAGTGTACCCGGGAACGGACAGCCTCCTGGCGACGAGCTTGCACTCAAGCCAAGGCGATAAGCTCGGTCGCCAGCCTCCTCGTCCCAATATCGCGCTTCACCCCGAGATCCACACGCATAAGAATGCCTCCCATTTCTCATGTCCAAGAAATGGGAGGCATTTCATTTTGGAAGCCCCTTCGCTTACGAAAGCAGACCGAATGGCATCAGTCGTCGATCACGCTGGCGCCCGGCTTGTAGTCGCGACCTTCTTTCGTCCACGTCATGTACTCTGCCGAAGCGGCGAACAGCACATCGGTCGAAGAGTTGATAGCCGTCTCAACCGAGTCTTGAATAACCCCGATGATGAAGCCGATGCCGACAACCTGCATGGCGATATCGTTGCTGATGCCAAACAGCGAGCACGCAAGCGGGATCAGAAGCAGACTGCCACCGCCCACGCCGGAAGCGCCGCAGGCCGAAACAGCCGAGAGCGCGCCGAGGATAACGGCTGTTCCGAAACCGACTTCGATATGCATGGTATGCGCGGCCATCATGGCCATTAGCGAAATCGTGACTGCGGCGCCACCCATGTTGATCGTCGCGCCTAGAGGAATGGACACCGAATAGAGATCCTCGTTCAGGCCAAGCTTCTTGCAAAGCTCCATGTTAACCGGGATATTGGCGGCGGAGCTGCGCGTAAAGAAAGCCGTCACGCCCGATTCCTTGATGCAGCGCCATACAAGCGGATAGGGGTTCTTCTTGAAGCAAATGAAGGCAATGATCGGGTTCGTGACGAAGGCGACCACGAACATCGCAAGAAGAAGAACCACCAGCAACTGACCGTAAACGGTGAAGATATCAAGTCCGTTCTCGCTCACCGCGGTGTACACCAAGCCCAAAATGCCGAACGGCGCCAAGGAGATGATCCAGCGCACGATCTGCGAAACCGCATCGGAAACGGCAGCGAAAACGTCCTTCACGCTGTCCTTTGCGCGTCGCAACGCAATACCAAGCAAAATAGCCCAGGTCAAAATGCCCAGATAATTCGCATTGGCGAGCGCGTCGACAGGATTCGATGCGATGGAAAGAACCAAGGACGAGAAGACCGATCCAATATCGGAGGGAGCGGACTGCTCCTTCGCCGCCGCGAGCGTCAAATCAACCGGGAACAGCCATGACATGAGCACGGCGACGAAAGCGGCGACAAAGGTTGCAACAAGGTAAAGAACCACAACCGTCTTCATCGCGCCAGTACCCTTCGCCTTGGTAAGCGCGCTGATGACCAAGAAGAAAACGAGGATGGGGGCAACGCCCTTCAACGCTGCAACGAACAACGTACCGAGCATTTCGATGACCTCATTGCCGGCGAGGAAGTCGCAATACTGCCCCAGAACGCCCAAAACAGCGCCGACGACGAGTCCGACGACGATACGTTTGATCAAGCTGATGCTATCCCAAGTTCCCACAATGCTCTTCAATACATCCATTGACGTTCCTTCTTCTTCGCAATCTGGCGCAAGGCTATTCGCCAAGCGCACCTTACTCCCCTAAAAAACAACTGAGGGGAGAATGCCGCATTGTGCATGCTCCCCTCAAATGGTGCGGGCGAAAGGACTTGAACCTTCACGAGTTTCCCCACCAGAACCTAAATCTGGCGCGTCTGCCAATTCCGCCACGCCCGCACGCGGCTGTATGTGCGAAATGCACGCCGACCATCATACCAAAAACAAACGAAAGTGCAGCAAATTAGTGAGGACAAATTCGACATCCAACCCTGCATGCAGCCCTTAGGTGACGCAAAGGAAGAGACAGGATCTGCACCCGAAAACGCTCCCGAATGAGGGACGAAACGCCGCCCGGACCGATGAGCCCCGACACCGAAGCGCCAACGCCTCGATAAACCCTTCTTCGGCCACAGGGAAATCACCACAGCTCAGACCTTTGCAAGCGCGAATGGATGCATACACCCTGCCAGAAAATTCGAAGCGCGATGGATCCCTGCACCCCAACATAAAATTCGAAACGCGGCAGCTTTTAGCGCGAGGCGACGATGGCAAGGGGGCGGCAAACGCGCTCGGACGGCGATAGGCACGCCTGATAGCGGGTTTCCACCACATCGTATCGCTTCCGCGGATTCTTGAAACAAAAAAAGACTTCCTGCAGGGAAGCCTTGAATTACGAATGGTGGACCGTCGGGGACTCGAACCCCGGACCTTGGGATTAAGAGTCCCCTGCTCTACCAACTAAGCTAACGGTCCA
>CAVHXL010000093.1:0-7335 GCA_963639885.1 bacterium
TGGGCAGCTGGGAGTTCTTCGACAAGCTGCTCACCGAGGCGAACATCATCACCACGCCCGGCGCGGGCTTCGGCCCGTCCGGCGAGGGCTACATCCGCCTCACCGCTTTCGGCGAGGCTGAGGCCGCCGTCGAGGCCATGGAGCGCATCAAGAAGCTGATGGCGTAAAGCAAATCGCCCGCGCACCCCGGCGAGGCTTGCAGGCCTCGCCGGGGTGCGCCCCCCTACCGCCGGACCATGACAGCGCTGAATTCCGCTTGAGCCCAGAAGGGCGGACAGCCTTAAGCCCTTTCCCGACATTTGTAAAATCCGTCAAGGGGACCATTATGGAGGTCCTCGCGATTACGTGACGGTGTCATTACAGGGAAGCAGAGCGAGGCTTCCTTGGGGTAGAATCATATCTGTCAACGCGAACTGAATGTCAATGATTTTGCGGGCAGGAAGGCGAACATGGCAACCCCGAACAACACTGCGGATTACCGCGCCGACGCAACGAGAGCTAATTCGCACTCGTCCTCCTCGGGCCGCTTCAGCTACTCCTACTCGAATCCCACCGGCAACCATCCCTCCAACGCGAACATCCAATATGCGCAGGCGACCCCTTGCGACCAAGAGCAAAGCAAGGCGATCATGAAAGCGCGCTTCGACTCAGCGGCCGGGCAGAAGGCGGGCGGCATCGGCCTCATCGTCGCAGCCTGCTTAGTCGCCGCGCCTTTCCTTGCGCTCGGCCTGATCGCAGCCATCACGAGCTCCGCGGGCCTTTTCACCCTCTTCGGCATCGGCGCACTCGGGTGCGCGGCCCTCTTGTTCACCGGCGTCAGAAAGCTCAAGCTCGTTTCAGCCTTTAATCGTTACCGAGGCCTCATCGGCACACGCGATTCATGCGACCTGGGACAGCTTGCCGCCTCAAGTGGCGCATCCGCTTCAAAGACGCGCGCGCATCTGAAGTGGATGATCTCGAAAGGCCTCTTCAAGCAAGCTACGCTTGACGAATCGAGCGATAGGCTCTTCTTAACGCGCGAGGCCGCCGAGCAGCACCGCCTCGCAGGCGAGATCGCGGCGCGAGAGCAGCACCAACGCAACCTTGCCGCATCGGTGATGGAACCCTCATCGCAAAACGGTGACCAACCAACACCCGACCAGCAACAGGTCTTAAACCTCATCGAGGGCTTCATCGCCGCGATTCGGGAAGGCAGGGGGGCCATACGTTCCGCTAAGACCTCGCAAACGCTGGAGCAGATCGAAACGGCCGTGGGAGCCATCCTCAAAACGGCCGCGGACAAACCTGAGATCATCGCCGATCTCGATCAGCTAACGGGATACTACCTGCCCACAACGATCAAGCTGATCGATGCATATCGCGACCTGGAAACTCAGCCCATCCAAACCGACAGCACGCAAAAGTCCATGCATGAAATCGAAGGCGCGCTCGCAAGCCTGAACACTGCATTCGAGAAAATCCTGGACTCGCTGTTCAAAGACAAGGCTATCGATGTATCAGCGGACATCTCGGTTCTGCATACCGTGCTGGCGCAGGAGGGCCTCACGGAAAACCCGTTCGAGAAGACGAACGCGACCAGCTAGCAAAACAGCAACCCCGACCAAAACCCGAGGAAAGGCATGAGCATGACGAATGACGCAACGCAGCAAACCCCGCAGTTGACGCTGACCCCCGCGCTTGATGACGCCCCCGCCCCCACCCCATTGGTGGCTCAGCCCGTCGAAAATTCCGCCATCACCGCAGCGGACGCAAACACGGCCTCGCAGCTTGACGACAGCGTGCTCACCGAAGAGGAGCGCCAAATGGTCGACTCCTTCGCGGAGCAAATCAACGTGCGCGATTCGACCGCCATTCTCCAATACGGCGCAGGTGCGCAAAAGAAGATGGCTGACTTCTCGGAATCGGCGCTTGAGAGCGTGCGCACGAAAGATCTCGGAGAGGTGGGCGGCCTTCTGACCGACGTGGTAACCGAGCTGCGCTCGTTCGATGCAACCGAGGAAAAAGGCTTGTTCGGCTTCTTCAAAAAGGGATCGAGCAAAATCGATGCGATGCGGACCCGCTACGACAAAGCGGAGGCAAACGTCGAGAAGATCACCGATGCGCTCAAGAATCATCAGATGACGCTCATGAAAGACGCGGCGATGCTCGACCAGATGTATGAGCTGAACCTGACATATTTCAAAGAGCTGACCATGTATCTGCTAGCCGGCCGCAAAAAGCTGGCCGCCGTACGCGCGGGCGAGCTTGCCGACCTGGTGGCCCACGCGCACGCAACCGGCCGGGCCGAAGATGCCCAGGCAGCGCAGGATCTCGAGGCGATGTGCAATCGTTTCGAGAAGAAGCTCAGCGACCTTGACCTGACGCGCACCATCGCCATGCAGACGGCTCCCCAGATAAGGCTCGTCCAGAACAACGAGATCATGCTCGTCGAGAAAATCCAAACGACCATCGTCAACACCATACCTCTTTGGAAAAGCCAGATGGTCCTTGCGCTCGGCATCGCGAACTCCGAGGAGGCCGTGCGAGCCCAGAACGCTGTCATGAACATGACCAATGACCTGCTGAAGAAGAATGCCGAGCTGCTGCACTCCTCAACCGTGGAGGTGGCGCGCGAATCCGAACGAGGCATCGTCGACATCGAAACGCTCAAGAACACCAACGAAACGCTTATCAAGACGTTCGACGAGGTGATCCAGATTCAGACGGAGGGGCGCCAGAAGCGCGCGGAGGCGGAAGCCGAGATGCGGCGCATGGAGGCCGACCTGAAGCAGAAGCTGCTTGAGATTCCTCGCGCATAGCACGACGCCCCTTTTCCGGCGGCAGGCAACAACCCTGAAGAGCCGATCGGTCCTACTTCTTCTTCGTTTTGTCGACGACGTAGAGACCGACGCGCACCTGATGCCAAGGGTCCGCGGTAGGATTCACCTGCATGATTCGACATTCGAAAACATCGTCATGACCGAAGGCTAAAAGCATCGAAACGAGCGCATTCTCATCCTTGGGAATGTAGCCTATCTGCACGCCTTTGCGATACAGAGCTACCGCGCACGGATCGTAAGGGTTGTCCGCCTCAGCGACGAGCGTGAGCTTCTTGCCGGGCTTGAGCTTTTCCAGCACCAGGGCGCCGTCATGGTGCTGGAAACCTGCGATGAAAAACGATGTGAGAACATTGGACTGCTTGTACATGGCTCCTTCTTTCCTCGGGGAGTAACTTGATGGATGGAATAATAGACCTTCAAAACAAATTACGTGTACACCACGATGGACAGAAAGGCAAAAGTTCGGATCGTGCCTGATAACGTGGCATTTTTCAGGCATAAACGACGGTTCACATCGTTCACCGGTGCGTAGGGCGCAAAGCCAACCTCACCGAACACCCGTCTGCGCACTCCGGCCCGCAGATGCCGAAGAAGATGTCCCATCAGCGCCAACACCTCGATTGGATAGCGCCGTCGAGACGATCAACGCCGCGAACACGAGGACTGCGCCGACGATGCCGGTCGGGCTCAGCGACTCCCCGAGCACCAACACGCCCACGATAGATGCAAAGGCGGGATTCAAAGCGCAGGTCATGCCCGCCTGAATTTCGCTGATGCGCTTTTGGGCAACCGGTTGAAACGCGAATCCGAAAACGCTGCACACAAGCACGAGCACCGCCAAGCATCCCCACCCATGAACCGTCTGGGGCAACTGAGGCGTATCGAAGACGCACGTGCAAAGCAAGCACACGATCGCTCCCGAGCCCATCTGCGCGATCCCCAAAACGATGGGGTCGTTTTTTCGCGCGAATCGCCCCGAGAGCACGATGAACAAGGAATAGAGCATGGCCGCACCGAGCGCATACGCATCGCCGATGCCGATCGAGGTGCCTCCCGCAACGGTGAGCAGCGCGATGCCCGCCAAGGCGACGCCCACGCACACGACGGTCGAAGCGTTAAGGCGCACGCGAAACAGCGCAGCCGCCACAAGAGGAACGAACGCGACGGCCGAGTTCTCCAAAAACGAGACAACCAGCGTATCCGACACTTCCAGAGCGTGCATCTCCAACACCATGAGAGCGGCGAGCAAAACGCCCAAGCCAGCTCCTTGCGCGATGCTGCGCCGGGTAGCTCTTGCCAAACGCTTGCGAAACACGAGCGCGAGAATCATGAATGCCAAGGTGAAGCGCAGAAACATCACATCGAACGGACCGATTTCGCCCAGGAGGGTTTTAGAGAACAAGTAGGCGATGCTGCGTGCTGCCACGACAGCAGCCATCAGCAAAGATGCCTGCACATAGGACATGGAGGAACCTTTCGGAAAAGCGAGCAAACGAAACGAAACCTGCGGATTGACCGCAACCGAATGTAATTCGAATCAGCTTTTGACGGAAGCAGGATTTTGTTAAGATAGTTTTGACGAATCATCAAAGGGGTACCCAACAATGGATACGGAAAAATGCCGCGCGCTCATCCGAGCGATCGAATTAGGCAGCATGTCAGCGGCCGCGAACGACCTCGAGTACACAGCGTCGGGAATCTCGCGCATGATCGACGCACTCGAGGCGGACCTCGGCGTCAAGCTCATCATCCGCGGCCCGCGCGGGGTCGCCCCCACCTCCGACGGCGTCGCGCTTGAGCCTTATCTACGCGACCTTGCGCAGGCGGCAAACCGCCTCCGACAGCAGGCAGCATATGCAAAAGGCCTGCTAGTCGGTGAGATCGCCGTCGCTTCCTACGCAAGCACCGCGGCCGTGTGGCTACCTCGCATCATGCAGGAATACCAGGCGTTGCACCCTGGCGTTCGCATTCGAACCATGGAGGCGGGCAACGAGCAGCTGATCAGCTGGGTGGAACAGCGCGTGATCGACTGCGCTATTCTAGCGAAACGACCTTTTTGCGGCGATTGGATAGGGCTTCGCGAAGACCCCCTGGTCGTTTGGCTTCCCGCGGACCACCCATACGCGAGCGAACCCGCGTTTCCGTTATCGGAATTGGACGGGGCGCCCTTCATCGAAACGTCCCCGAATCAAAACACCGACATCACGCAGCTGCTAACCGCCGAAGGACTGCACCCCAACATCCGTTACACGACGACAAGCAGCTACACATCATACAAACTGGTGGAAGCGGGACTTGGCATCAGCGTCAACAACATGCTCATGACGCAGGGATGGGACGGGAGCGTGGTTGAACTGCCGTTTAGCCCGCCAAGGTCCGTGGAGCTAGGCATCGCGGTCCCTTCCCTATCGCATGCCTCCCTTGCTACACAGGAATTCATCGATTGCGCGCGCCGTGTGGTGAAGAGCGAGGAGCTGTAGGGGCACTCAGGTTTCCAAGGAAGCCGAAAACCGGAAACGACGGTGATGCGAAAGGCGGAATCTGCGCATGGACGGCGTAAGGGGTCACCGCCAACCGGTATGGCTATTCCAGGTCCACAGGAGAGCGGCAGATGATCCTCGAGCCGCCGCCAAACGGCAAGACCATTCTTGAGCCTCCAGCGCGATTCCGTTACCGAATAGAGAGGGCTTTGTTTCAGCCTACATACTTTGAACTGCTATTATGAACCCCAGGCAACCATCTCCAACCGTGACGGGAACGGTTGCGAGATAACGGCCGAGGCAACAACGGTCGCAAAGCGCAGCCCGAAACAGAACCAAGCGCTCGGCAGCGACCGTGATACGCACGGCCGATCGACACGAAGGAGGGCTCATGCCAACTCGCGATGAACGCAAAGAGGCGGCAAAGAAAAACCTCGCCTTGATGCGCGGGGCATTCGCCAATGAAACGAAAGCAACCATCGAAGGCGCCACTATCTACGAAGACGGCGAGGGCCGCGCGCTTGAAATTGCGCAAACCGAGGATGGATCCCAGACAAACACAAGAGTGACCAGCGATTTCGCAATCAAAGCTGTTCATCATGCAAAGGGCAAAACCATTATCGTCGACCCATGCTCGTTCACTCGCCCCGGCGGCGCTTACGAGGATGGAAGCTTCGGCCCCGAGCAGATCCTCTGCTCGGAATCAAATCTGTATCCGATTCTGCAGGGCATGAAAGCCACCTACCACGACAATAATCGCGGGTACTCGTCGGGGCAGCTGTTCACCGATCGGGCGATGTACCTTCCGAATGTCGCGTTCGTGCACGATGGCGCCATCGCGCATGCCGACGTTGTTGCCATTCCCGAGCCCAATCGTCAGCGGGCGCTCGAGAATCATCGTTCAGAAGCTGAAGCTTCAGCGGCGCTCTCCAACCGCATTGAGGCGATTCTGCGCATCGCCGCCGCTCAAGGCGCCGACACGCTTATCATCGGCGCATTCGCGAGCGGGCCTATGGGCTTTGGGGCGAACGACGTCATCAGCCTGTTCAAGGCATGGTTCGCCAAGCACCCCGGCGCGATCGCAACGGTTGTGTTTGCGGTGCCGCGCGCCAACTTCGATGCCTTCAACGAGGCGTTCGGAGAAGAGGTTGCACCGGAAGTTGAGCCCGCGCCAGCCGAGGTTCAAACGGAGGATGAGGACGAATATGATTTCGATCCGAACGACCTCCCGGAGGGCGTGACGTTCATATCTTAACGTGAGCTGGGCTTTTGACGGCGCGGACAGGCTTTGCGCAAGGAATGACGCGCTTATCGTTTACCATTCGGGGTCGAGTTTTCGCTCGACCCCGCTCTTTTTGCCGCAAATTGAGCGCGGCGCCCGATCACTCCCCCAGCTCTTCTGCCGCCTCAAGCCATTGGCCATCAAGGTCGTCGATCTGGTTTTGATACTCAGCGATCTTCTGTTGCAGGGATCCGAGCTTCTCGAAGTCGGTCGGATCGGCTTGCGCCATCTCCTCCTGAGCTTGCTCGATTTTCCCTCGCAGCGTCTTGCTTTTCGTCTCGCAGCTACGCATCCGTTTGCGCAGCTCTTTGATTTGCCCTCCGCTTAGCTGCGGCTTTTGAGCGCTCGAGAGGCCCTCGGCGCAGGCCAACTCGCCACCGTTTTCGCCACCCTTCGCGCTAGCATCGCTCTTCGGCGCCTTCGCATGTGCCGACGTCTTGCTCGCGGCAGCATCCGTCATCTCCAGATACTCCTCGACACCGCGCGGCAGATGGCGAATCTTTCCATTCATAAGCGCGAACTGATGATCGGTCACGCGCTCCATCAAAAACCGGTCATGCGTCACCAGAAGAAGCGTTCCGGGCCAGGAATCAAGCAGTTCCTCGATAGCGGCAAGCATGTCGGTGTCCATGTCGTTGCCCGGCTCGTCGAGAATCAAGACATTCGGCTCATCCAGCAAAATGAGCATCAGCGCAAGCCGGCGACGCTGCCCGCCCGACAGGTCGCAAACCGGCTCGTTCAGATCGGCGCGCGA
>CAVHXL010000094.1:0-7101 GCA_963639885.1 bacterium
GCGCCCGCCGCGCCAGAGGAACATGAGGTCGTCGACGGTGAACCAATGCGCAAGCCTGAGTTTGTTTTCCTCAACCCACTTGTAGACGGTGTCGATATCCTCGCCGGCGGCGGCGTGCTGGCATGCGTGCCACACCAGCAAACCTTCGCCGCCGGAAGCCGCCAGGGTGTCAACCGTGAGAATCTTGCGCCCGGGATATTCGCCGCGCAACTGCTGCACAAGCAGTTGCGTCGCTTCGTAGGTGCCGGAAAGACCGCTGGAGAAGCCGAGGTAGAGGATATCGCGCCCCGCATCGAGCAGCTCGCGGAACAGGGCTTCGGTGTCGGCGAGGTTCGGCAGCGAGGTGCGGAACACCTTGCCCGCGCGCATCATCGCGTAGAACTGCCCCAGGTCGGTTTTCGTGCCCTTCAGATAGCTTTGGTAGACCGTATCCTCGCCGTCGGCCATGAACGTGAGCGGCAGCACATGCAGGCCGTACTCGTCGATGACCTCTTCGGTGAGGTTGCAACAGGAATCGGTTACCAACTCGAAGCTTCTGGACATGGGCGGATCCTTTCCCAGGCGGATTACGGAATATCTTTCACGAACACAGTATACCCCGAGAAACCCTTTCAATACGCCCGCGAACCCACTTCAAGCACCGTAGCAGTTGGATCCGGTTTTGCAAGTAGGAGCAACGCGGAAGGGGCTTCTTGGTTGAAGCCCCTTCCGCTTCTGCGGTTGATAGTTGGTTTCCTGCTAGTTGGATTCCGGCGACTACGCAAGCATCACCTGGGCGGTTAGGAGAATGCCGCCGAATACGAGGGTGAACGCCACTATAGGCCAGACGAAACGCAGCCAGTGCGAGTACTTCATATCGAGCATGGTCAGCGTCGCGAGGACCAGCCCCGTCGGAGCCAGGTAGAGCATGGCGTATTGGCCCCATTGGTAGGCGCAGACGATGGAGTACCGGTCGATGCCGACGGTGTCGGCCAGCGGCGCCATGATGGGCATCGCGAGCACGGCCAGGCCGGAAGACGAGGGAACCACGAAACCGAGCAGGAAGAACAGCAGCATCATGATCAGGATGAACGCCGGGCCCGCCATGCCCTGGACGGCATTCGACGACCAGTACAGCAGCGTGTCGGAAATGAGGCCCTGCTCCATGATGAGGTTGATGCCGCGGGCCAAACCGATGATCAACGACACGCCAACCAGTGAGGACGCGCCCTCGATAAAGGCATTGACCACGGTCTTCTCGTCGGTTCCCGAGATGAACATGATGACGATGGCAATCGCCAAAAACATAGCGGCCATCTGGGGGAACCACCAGCCGAGGTTCATGACGCCGTACACCATCAGCACGAATGCGGAGATGAACAGCACCAAGATCGCTTTCTTACGAAGGGTGAATCCCGATTCGTGCGCTGCGGCGGTCTCGCCCCGCTCGACGCTGAAAAGCTTCGCGAAATGCTCGCGATCCTCATAGGTGTAGGAGAACTCGGGGTTTGCCTTAACCTTCTTGCAGTACCAGTACAGATAACCGATGACCACGATGGCGCCCACGATGCACCCGCCGACGCGCCACTCGAAGCCTTCCATGAAATTGATGCCGGCGGCGTTCGATGCGATGACCACGCTGAAGGGATTGATGGTGGAAAACGTCGTGCCCATCGAACCGGCGAGGAAAATCGCGCCGACGCAGACGATGGAGTCGTACCCGAGCGCTAGGAATACGGGCACCAGAATCGGGTAAAAAGCAACCGCTTCCTCCTCTAAGCCGCACGACGTTCCGCCGAGCACCATGAGCAGGGAAACCAGGAATACCAGCAGAAACTCGCGGCCCTTTGTCTTTTTCGTCAGCGCCATAAGCCCCGATTCGAACGCACCCGTGGCGTTCACGACGCCGATAAGGCCTCCGAGCACGAGGATGAATACCATGATGTCGACGCCGTCGATGGTGCCGGAAACCATGGCTTGCGTAACGTCGGCAATGCCTTTCGGCTGCGAATCAAGCTCTTCATAGGTTCCAGGAATCGAGATTGCCTTGGTGATCGAACCGCCCGTGAACTGCTCGATTTCGATTTTGACGCCGAGCTGGTCGAGCTCCTCTTGCGTCGCCGGCACTTGGCTTATCTCGCCCTGCGGGCTGGTGATGGAGAGCTCGTTGGAGTCGGCAACGTATTGCAACTTCGCATACTGACCCGCCGGAACGAACCAGGTCGCGATAACGGCGATGATGGTCAACACGAACAGGATGGTGAACGCCGTGGGAAAACTGAGCTTCTTCTTTCGCTTCCCCTTCTTTAAGATCGGCTCGCCTATGGACTCGGCGGCTTTTGCCTCCGTAGACATATGCACTCCCCCTTCCGTGAGAGCTCCCGAATCTGCATTCGGGGTATATGATGCGCGGCAAGTAGAATCGATTAGGCTCGATGGGCTTGGCCGCGCTCCGTCCGCCCGCTTGGCTCGGGCTGGGATGATCATCGCGAGGTTTAGACCATAAATACTAGTGAAAATACGGGTATATACCTGGTTATAAATCGGGTATATACACTTCTGAACAGCTGTTTTGGCCACATGAGCAAATTTGATACACTTACGGCGTTTCCAGTACGTATCGCATAAGGGGAAGCGAGCAAACATGGATTCCGGATTGTTCCTGTTCTATTACTCCATCGCCGTGCAGGTGTGCTCGATTCTGACGGCTGCAATTTGCTTCGCTTCGTATCTCGTCTCACGGAACAAGGTGCAACTGTTCGCGTTCGCAGGCTTTCTCATGTATTACTGCGACTGCATGCTGGTATTCCGCGACGATTACCTCATGGCATCTGAAACGGTAGCGGCTCAGGAAAGCTTCTTCATCGGAGACCCGGTCTCGTCCATCGTGTTCGGCTGCGCCTTCCTCACGGCATTTTGGTTCCTAGTGTGCGAATACGTGGAAGCGTACTCTCGCGTTTTGCGCGTCGCTCCGGCTGTGGTGTTCGTCGTTTCAAGCGCTGCAGTTTCGCTCTTTATGCCTCAAAGCTACCTGCACATGTTCGTTTTCTATTCGCTCAGGGAAGTCTACATGGCGTGGATTTTACTGTTCGGGGCCTATCGCTACATCACGGTTGAAAAGGGCAGGCAGCGGATGCGCCTGAGGAAATTCGCGCGCTTCTACGTTCTCCTTTGGGTGCTGGTGCTAGCGATTGTGATTGAGAACGTCATATTTTTACTCATAATCAATCCGAGCATGCCGGGGATGCCCCTCGCGTTCTTTCCCGAGCGCAACTTTGCGGAAAACGCGCTTGCGCTCACCTGCGCGTTTGTGGCGATTCGCTCAGCGATGAAATATCTTTTCGTACGCCACACCGATCCGCCGCGGCACGAGGGCGAACATGTTGAGGCGTTCATCGACCTGAACCTCTTCGCCTACGCCACGGGACGCAAGCTATCTCCCCGGGAGACGGAAATATTGCGACTGGTGCTTATAGGAAAGGACAACCAAAACATCGCGAACGAGCTGTCTTTAGCGCCGGGCACCGTAAAGGTGCACATCCATCACATCTTGCAGAAAACCCAGATGGGAAACAGGCAGGAACTGATTCAGGATTTCTGGGATCACGCGTGAGTGCGGGATTGATTTAACGCGCGAGCGTTCCCGTTGGGGTGGCTTACTTGTAGTCGGCGGGGTTCTTTGCTGCGGTGCCGGTGGTGTTGGTGGCGTTGCGTAGTTCGCGGCCGTATTTGACCGCGCCCTCGCCGAAGCGGTTTTTCACGAGGTCGGTGGCCTCAAGCAGGCCGCGGCGTTTCGCCTCGTCCTTGATGCGCGGGCGGGCTTCCTGGCCGTTTGGCGCGACCTCGGCCACATCGAACAAGCTTTCCTGAATCACGCCCGCCCCGTCGAAGCCGCCAACCGCCACGCCGATCAGGCGCACTGGCGTCCCGGGGTTCCACAGCTCGTCGAGCATGCGGCACAACAGCGGCCCGAAGAGCAATTCGTCATCGGTCGGGTTGTCGAGCTTGCGTTGCACCGAGCGCGTGGTGCGGTCAACGAAACGCAGACGCAGCGAAATGGTCGACCCGCGCAGGTCCTTCTGCCTCAGGCGGCGACCCACCTTCGCCGCCTGCGTGTTGATAGCCGCTTCGATGTCGACGCGCGACACGAGGTCGTCGGCAAAGGTGGTCTCGCTCGATACGGACTTCACGCCCTCGTCTTGCTTGACGGGCGCATCGTCAAGACCGCACGCGCGCAAGTACATGACGCGTCCGTTCTTGCCGAACAGGCGCTCCAGGCGTCCCTGCCCCTCGAGCACCAACTGACCGAGCGTTTCGATGCCCCGGGCGCGAAGGCGCTCCTCGGCAGCCTTGCCGATGCCGCTCATCGCGCGAACCGGCAGCGGATCGAGGAACGCACGCTCGGTTCCCGGGAAGACCACGGTAAGCCCGCGAGGTTTGTCCATATCGGATGCGATCTTCGCAACCGTTTTCGACGATCCGACACCGACCGAGCAGGTGACGCCGAGCTCCTCCACGCGCGCCTGGATGCGCGCGGCGACGCTGGCCGGATGTTCGCGGTTCGCACGCGTGGGCGTGACGTCGAGGAACGCCTCGTCGATGCTGACCTGCTGCACCGCGGGCGTCTCGTCGTGGAGGATGCGCATGACTTGCGAACTCACCTCCTTGTAGCGCGCGAAATTTCCCGGCGCCCAGATGGCCTGCGGGCACAGGCGTGCCGCCTGCGACGCCGGCATGGCGGAGTGCACACCGAACTTGCGCGCCTCGTAGGAAGCCGTGGAGACGACGCCATGCCGAGCCGCATCACCCCCGACGATGACGGGCTTGCCACGCCAGCCGGGATGATCGAGCTGCTCGACGGAGGCGAAGAAGGCGTCGAGGTCGACGAGCAGGATGGCGCGCCCCTCCCAAGGCGCAAGGCCGCCGTAGGGCTCGGAGGCGACAGAAGCCTGCGCACCGGGCGCAGCGGCATCGCCGCAGGAACTCCGCCCGCCTGAAACAGTAGTATCGCTATGGTGCCTCATCTCGCTCATGTCCCTAGTCTAGCATGGAAGCCAGGCGCCTCTTTCTGTGCTAGCATTACGGTTTTGGACGGAGTTCGACAAGTCGATTGGAGGAAACGTGGCGTTCGAAATGCGCACCGTCGGCGCGCTGGCATATGGGGCCGCCGCGAAACTGGAGAAGCCGCCCGTGCTCCCCTGCACGCCGGCCACCGCCATCGATTGGTTCGACTTTTCCCAAACCTATAATCCCCTTGGCACGCCCGAGCCGTTTGTCGCGGCCATGCACGCCGTTGGCAAGGCGGGCGTGAACGTCGAGCAGACCGAGCGGGCGATTGCTGAGCTCCCGCAGCTCCTTGCGCAGCGCTACGGCGTCACCGCAGACAATATCGCGGCCACCGGCACGCCTAACGAGGTGCTCGAAGTGATCGCCGAGACGCTCGCGCCCACCGAGGTCGGCATACCTGTGCCCGCGCGCGACACGTATCGCCACCTGTTCGCGCAAGCGGGACACCGCATCGTCGACATCGTCAATCCTGACGGCACGGTCGCCCCCGACCCCCTGCCCGCGCATACCGGCGGGCGCGCGATCAAGGCCGCGATCCTTTCCAACCCGGGCTTTCCCACCAGCCGGCTGCTGCCCCGGCACACCCTGCGCGCCTACCTTTCGATCTGCGAATGGGTGGTGGTCGACGAACGCGGGATCGACCTGACGCTTGGCGGCGAAAGCGTTGCGGAAATGGTGCTCGATCGGCCGAACCTCATCGTCATCGCATCGTTCACGGACACGTATTCCCTACCCGGGTTGCCCCTGTCCTGCGCCATTGCAAGCCCCGAAACGGCCGCACTTCTGCGTAGCAGGCTCAAACCGCCTTCGTCCCCGCGCCTTGCCGCCGCGTTCGCGCGCCTGTCCATCGCGCATCCCGAACTGCTCGAGCGCACCCGCGAGTTGTTCGAGACCGAAATTCCCTGGATGCAGTGCATGCTCTCGCTGGTTCCGGGCATCACGATCTTCCCCGCCGAGGCGAACTACGTGATGTGCTCGTACGCGCCGGGGCCGCACTTGCGCCTGGGGGCCGCAAATACCGACGAGCTTGTAAGCAAGCTGCAGGAGCGCGGTTTCCTCGTGCGCTCGCTCGATCGCACGCCTGGCATCGAAGCGGGAACGCGTTTTTGCGTCTCGGTGCGCACGCGCAGCGACAACGAGCGGTTTATCGAGGCGATTCGCGGGATCGTTGCGCACGGATAGGTGGGCGCAGATGCGCGTTGGGGATTCGGGGATTGCAAAATAGAAATCAGTGATGCGCCTTCGGCGCTTTTATACTGCGCGCACTTGCGTACGCGCCTACGAATTTTTGCCGCTAGACCAAAACTTACACGTAGAATTCTGCCCGCCCTAGCATGCCTGGAATCGGCTGCTCGTATCTGCGTACTTGCGTACGCGCCACGAAATTTTGCCGAATGGGTTACTTGCCGCGAGAGAGCTCATGCTCAGAATCACCTTGCCTCAAAAGCTCGTACGGGTCGAGCGCGTGCTCGACCCGTACGATTGCTTGTTGCTGGGTTGACCCTCGCATAGGAGTCTCGCTAAGTCGGCAACAACAACTTCCAATGCTGCCGCGAAACGACTATTCGATGCCGGTTACCTCGTAGCCGGCATCGACGATGGCGGCAGTCAGCGCCTCGTTGGAAACTTCCGTCGAAAGCTTTGCGACGGCACTGGCGGAATCGAGGTCGACGAGCGCTTCCTCGACGCCTTCGACGCCTTCGAGCGCTTTCTTCACGTGGGCGACGCAATGCTGGCACATCATGCCCTCGACGCCGATTTTCTTCTCCATGACGATCTCCTTTTCCGCGGGCGTACCCGCATCGACTCCGTTCGTATCGATCTCGGACACCTGGGCGTCCGCGGTCTCCTTTGTTGCATCTTCGCCGCCGTTTGCACCTGAGGCTACCAGCGCTTGGGCAGCCTGCGTGGCAAAACGGGGCTTCCAGCCGCGCAGGCGCAGGGCGTTCGACACCACGCACACGCTCGAGCAGCTCATGGCCGCGGCGGCAATCATCGGATTGAGCGTGAAGCCCGTGAAGCTGAACAGGCCGGCGGCGACGGGAATGCAGATGG
>CAVHXL010000095.1:0-3392 GCA_963639885.1 bacterium
ACCTTGAACAGGGTGACGGTCGGGCCCGCAACCCAGCCGACCACCTCGGCCATGATCTTGAAATCCTCGAGCGTCTCCTGCAGGCAAGCCCCGGTTTCGGCAAGCTCGCGATCAAGTGCAGGATCCTTGGCGGTAGCGGCGGAGACGGAAAGAATGCTCATAGAGGGAAGCTCGAAACCCGCTTCGGGGCGAGGGGTGGCAACCGGGGTCGGCAGCTTCGAGGAGCGCGTGCGCTCGATTTTCTCCGTCGGCGCTGAAACCTTGCGAGCATCCTTGCGACCGAGCTTGCGCGTCAGGGCACCCGGCTCGGCGTCCTGGGCCATCTGAGCCTGATGCGCGGTCAGGGCGGAAGAGGTGCGAGAGGCACCCTTTTGCTTAGGAAGCGGGCGCTTGCTTGCTTGGCCATTCGCGTTGTCGATACTCAGCACCTGAGTCTCAGCAGCTTCAAGGGCAGGGTCAACCTCGAGCGGCCCCGGCTTGCGCGCCGCTCTACGGATACGGGCGAGCGGCGCGGATGCACTGCGAGAAGACGTTGTAAGATCATCGTCGGCACCATCCTGCCGCAGCTCACGGACATGCGTGGCAAGCTGGGAGAACGAGAAGCCGACGATGCAAATCCCAACGATAACCAGCCCGATGAGCAAAACCGCCGATACCACGAGCCCGAAAAGCTTAAACCCAATCCAGGCAAGGCTGCCCCCCACGTAGCCGCCACGGACCGTCAATTCCGACGGCAAAAATAGATTATTGGCATCTTCGGGAGTGACACCAGGGGTGAAGAGGGCAAAAAGCGAAAGCAAGCCCACCAGAACAAGAGCAAGGCCCACGATCACACGCAGAGGCATTCGCTGATCATCAAGCCTGAACAAGCAGCTGGCACCCATCGCCACCAAGAAGAAAGGCAGTAGATAAGCGCCGAGACCGAGCGAAAGATGCAACGCCTGAGCCAGGCAAGAGGTAATGAGCGCATCGGTGGGGACCACGGCCGCTACGAACACAACGATGCCTAAAACGGTGATGGCAACGCCGATAACATCGCGCTTGGTGCGATCGTCGAAAATACGCGGCACGCCCTCGACGGCCCTCGAAGCCTTAGGGGCGCGAGGAGCGCTTTTTCGAGCAGCAGATGAAGACGAGGAGGACCTGCTCTTCGTCTTCGCTTTCCGCGTTTGCTCATTTTTATTCGGTTCGGTTTTCTTCCGAGCCCCTTGAGCCACGATGCCTCCTTCTGGATAAATTAAACGAAGATGGTCGCACCCGCTCGATGCGGCGCGACCATCTTCTCGAGATTCAAACGTGCTGCTTATGCGCAGGGTCGAGGTGCGCTAGATATCAAGCAGGTTCACGACGGTCATAGGACGCGTCTTCGTGCGTTCCCATAATAGCTTCAGCAAGCAATCCCTGGATGCCTTGCGAAGCTCCTTGGCGCTTGCACCCTTGGAAAGTTGATTAACCAGCTCCATCTTGACCCGCTTCTCGCATTCGCGCACAAGATAAGGGTCGTCTCCGCCGGTAATGCCGCGCATCTCGATCTCCACGTCACCGACCAAAGATTTCTTGCGCCCGGAGATCGCCGCGGCAATGACGGCGAACCCTTGGCTGCCCAAAGCGGTGCGCTCCTCGAGAACCTCCTCGGAGGTGTCCCCAACAGACAGACCGTCGACGAAAACAATGCCGGATTGCACGAACTCGCCCGGCTGCACGCCCTTGGTCGAAAGCTCGAGGCTTTCTCCGTTTTCGCAAATGAAAACATTGTCGGGCGAAACGCCTACAGCCTCCGCCAAACGAGCATGGGCGCGCAGGTGCGTCGCCTCACCGTGCACGGGCATAAAGGCCTTCGGTTTGACGATGGAGATCATGATCTTGAGCTCTTCAGCGGACGCATGACCGGAAACATGAACACGGCCACGCGACTTGTCATAGACATCCGCACCGATTTTCGCCAACGAGTTGATGACCTTGGTAACAGCCTTCTCGTTGCCCGGGACGGGTGTCGCCGAGATGATGACCGTGTCCCCCGCGTCCATGGAAATGGTCTTATGGTCGCCATTCGCGATGCGCGCCAAAGCGGACAGGGGTTCACCTTGGCTGCCCGTGCACATGATCACAACCTGCTCGGGCGGAATGCCCTTCAGATCGTAGGCATCGATGATATCCTGATCCGAAATGCTCAGATATCCCAGCTTGCGGGCAATATCGGTGTTCTGCACCATCGAGCGCCCGGTAACGACGACCTTGCGCCCGCATTCAACGGCCGCATCGCAAATTTGCTGCAAGCGATGGATATGGCTGGCGAAAGAGGCGATGATGACGCGGCCTTTGGCTTGAGCGATGATACGTCGAAGCTCTTTGCCAACTTCGGCCTCAGACGGAGTGAAGTTGGGGTTGGTCGCATTCGTGGAATCGGACATCATCAAATCGACGCCCTCTTCCGAGAAGCGCGCCAAAGCACCGAAATCCGTGTGGACACCGTCGATGGGCGTTTGGTCGAGCTTGAAGTCACCCGTGTGCAGCACGTTTCCAGCCGGGCTGCGGAAGAACACGCCGACCGCGCCTGGTATGGAGTGGTTCACCGCGAAGAACTCAGCCGTGATGCAACCGAGCTTGATTTTATCGCCCGCCTTGATCTCGACGAGCTTCGCATTCTTGATGCGATGCTCCTTGAACTTGCCCTCGATGAGTCCAAGCGTCATCTTCGTCGCATAGATGGGAACCTGGCGATCCAGGTCCTTGATGAGGTACGGCAGCGATCCCGTATGGTCCTCGTGGCCGTGCGTGATGACTATGCCGCGCAGCTTGTCGGCATGCTGCAACACATAGGTGTAGTCAGGGAGGATGAGGTCAACGCCCGGATGGTTGTCATCAGGGAACATCAAGCCCGCATCATCAAGAACCATGTCGCCTTTGCACTCGAAGACGGTCATATTCTTGCCAATGGCGTCAAGGCCGCCAAGCGGAATGATCTTAAGCGTTGCCTTCTTGTCTTTCTGAGGAGAGTCGAAAGACGACTTCTTGCTCGGTCGACGGCGTTTTTTGCCACCCTCCGACTTGCCGTCGCGCGAGAGCTTCGGACGCTCGAGGTCAAGCTTCACATGCTTAACCGATTGCGTCTGTTTACCATCGCGCTCGGAATTGCCACCCTTCTTATGGTCGGGGTGTTGATCGTTTTGATCCATATTCTGTTTCCTTACTGCCTAAAACGCCCCCCGTGCCAGCATTGACCAGCAAGGAGGGCGACCTGGGCTAGAGGACACCTACCTCGCGCATAGTCTGCTCGAGGGCGGCAGACTGCTCGGAGGTAGCATCGACGAGCGGCAACCGCACGCCGCCAACCGGGAAACCGGCAAGTTTCAATGCCTCTTTGACCAGGATGGGGTTCGCTGTCTTGAACA
>CAVHXL010000095.1:3402-7083 GCA_963639885.1 bacterium
GTCGAGATGACGCCCACACCGCCAAGTTGCATGATTTCAAGTGTTGCGGAATCGTCTCCGGAATACACCGAGAAACCCTCGGGAGCACCCTCAACGATAGCGCGCACCTGCTGCATGTCGCCGGAAGCTTCTTTCACGGCAACGATGTTGTCAATGTCGTGAGCAAGGCGCAACGTGGTTTCCGCCGTCATGTTGATGGAGCAACGACCCGGAATGTTGTACAGCACGATAGGCAGCTCGACCGAACGGGCGATGGTGCTGAAATGCTGATACAGACCTTCTTGCGGAGGCTTGTTGTAATACGGAACGACGCACATGAATCCATCGACGCCGAGCTTCTGGACATCACCCGCGAAATCAACCGTGTCCGCCGTGCAGTTATCGCCAACATTGGCGATAACGGGAATGCGGCCAGCCACGGAAGAGACGACGGCTTTGAACAGCTCGATTTTGTCCGGATAGAAAACCGTCGGGCTCTCGCCCGTCGTGCCATTGACGACGATGGCATCAGCGCCGCCGTTGACCAAGCGGTCAGCAAGCTCCTCGGCGCGATCGAGATCGAGATCGAGATTATCCTTCATGGGGGTTACCATGGCCGGAATCATGCGGCCGAAACGAGGCTCAGTCATCGATTGCACCTTTCTCATAAGCGCATGCAACACGCTTAAACGACATTTCTTGATAGAGGATTATGACACGAGGCGATGTTGCGAACCCGAAGTTCACCACATTGCCACGTGAGCGGCTTTAATTAGGCCATGAAATTCTCAAGGCCCACGATAAGGCCCTCTCGGTCGCCAACGCTGCGAATACCGAGCAGCACACCAGGCATATAGGACGTGCGGTCCCAGGAGTCATGTCGGATGGTGAGCGTCTGACCCATCGATCCGAAAACCACTTCCTGGCTTGCGACGTAGCCCATGGAGCGAACCGAGTGAACGGGAACGCCCTCGACGAGAGCGCCTCGCGCTCCTTCGCAACCCTCGATTTCGGTCTCACGACCGCAAGCTACCGCGGTAATGCCGCCGCGCGCTTCGGAGATGATTTGGGCCGTTCGCACCGCCGTGCCCGAGGGAGCGTCCTTCTTGTTGCAATGATGGAACTCGAGTACCTCGGCTTCGGGGAAAAACGGCGCAGCAGCTTTCGCGAACTGCATCATCAGCACGGCCCCGGTCGTGAAATTAGGTGCATAGAACAAGCACGTCCCCTGAGGGGCCAGCGAGGAAAGCTCGTTGAGTTTCTCGTTGGAAAGACCGGTGGTGCCGACAACGCAATCGATGCCCGCGGAAAGGGCGCAACGCAGGTTTCCCTCGACAACGCTTGGCTGCGTAAAGTCGACCAGCACATCGATTCCCCCAGCTTTCACGGCCTCGTCAACAGACGGGAAGACCGGGAAAGGCGCTTCGGGTACGCAAGGATCGATTCCGCATGCCATCTGCATATCATCAGCAGCGTTCACCGCATCGACGACGGCGGAACCCATACGACCGGCGAAACCGGCGACGGCGACTGAAATCATGTGAGACCTCCTGAACATAAGCGGGCGATCCATGAATAAGAATCACCTCGAATGCAATAGTTGCAAATCCACGGGCAACGATAGCGACGCATCCCCGGTGAGCCCATCGCATATGCCCTGTCGCGAAAAAGAAAAGCGCCCCTCCCCCAAAGCCATCGAAATGAAAGCGAGGAAGGGGCGATGATGAAACACTCGATTAGCGAGTGCCAACCTTGATGTCGAGCACCCTCTTTAAGCGTCGTGGCGACGACGAGGGGTGCGATTCGAGCGTCCAGGGCGTACATCGCGATCGCCGTGCCCCTTGTGCTCGCGGCGAGCAGGACGCTCATGGGATTCCTGCTCCGGAGCGTCGGGCTTATCGAGGCGATCAAGGGAGATCTTGCCCGTCTTCGGGTCGACCTCCAAAACTTTCACCTTAACGGTATCACCAAGGCTGAGGACGTCCTCGACCTTGCCGACGCGGCCGTTGGCGACACGGGAGATATGGAGCAGGCCGTCCTTGGCGGGCGTGAGCTTCACGAAGGCGCCGAAGTCCTTGATACCGACAACCTCGCCCTCAAACTCTTCGCCTACCTCGGGTTCTTTAACGATCCCGAGGATCATGGCCTTCGCCGCATCACCGGCAGGCCCCTCGACGGCGGCGATATGGATGGTGCCGTCTTCCTGGATATCGATGGAAGCGCCGGTTTCCTCCTGGATGCCGCGGACGACTTTGCCACCCGAGCCGATGACATCGCGGATCTTGTCAACGGGAATATGGATGGTCTCGATGCGCGGCGCGGTATCGCGCAGCTCAGCGCGCGGCTCGGGCAGCTCGCCGAGCATGGCGTCGAGAATGAACGCACGGCCATCATGAGCCTGCGCGAGGGCGCGGCCGAGGATCTCGGTGGAAAGGCCGCGAGCCTTGTTGTCCATCTGCAGGGCGGTGATGCCCTTGGACGTACCGCAGACCTTGAAGTCCATGTCGCCGAGGAAGTCCTCGATGCCCTGGATGTCGGAGAGGATGACGACATCGTCGCCTTCCTTGATGAGGCCCATGGCAATGCCGGAGACGGGAGCCTTGATCGGCACGCCCGCATCCATCAAGGCCAAGGTGGAACCGCAAGTCGAAGCCATTGATGAGGAACCGTTCGATTCGAGCACCTCGGAGACGACGCGAATAGCGTAGGGGAACTCGTCCTCGGAAGGAATCACCGGCAGAAGCGCGCGCTCAGCGAGGGCGCCATGGCCGATCTCACGACGTTTCGGGGCGCCCATGCGGCCAACTTCACCGGTGCAATACGGCGGGAAGTTGTACTGATGCATGTAACGTTTGCCCTCAGCGGGATCAATGGTGTCGAGGCGCTGCCACTCGTTGAGCATGCCGAGCGTGCAGATGGAAAGCGCCTGGGTCTGACCACGCTGGAACAGGCCCGAGCCATGAACGCGCGGCAGGTAACCAGGGACGATGTGCAGCGGACGGATCTCATCGGGACGACGGCCGTCGGCGCGCTCGCCGGTCGCGATGACCATAGCGCGCATGGCCTTCTTCTCGAGCTTCTTGAGAGCTGCCGCGATGTCGGAGGACCAGGCGGAAAGCTCCTCCTCGCTGAACTGCTCAGCCTTGATGCGAGCCTTGAGGTCCTCGACCTTGCCCATGCGGGCAAGCTTGTCGGCATCTTTCAGAGCCGCGGACATCTTGTCGAAGAACGGCTCGATGCGCTCGGCGATGCTCGGATCGGCAACATGGATGGGCCACTCAACCGGGGTGATATCGCAACGATCGAGGAAAGCCTGCTGAGCGCGGCAGAAGGCGGAGATGGCCTCCTGACCGAAATTCATGGCGCGAAGCATGAGCTCCTCGGAGACCTGATCGGCGCCGGCTTCGACCATGGAGATGTAATCCGCCGTGCCGGCGATGGTCAGCTCAAGGTCGGAATTCTCCTGCTCGGCATAGGTCGGGTTAACGATGAACTCGTCGGTTTCGGGGTTATGGGCGATGCGCACGCAAGCAGCCGGACCGTCGAAGGGGGCCGAACCGAGCATGAGCGCCGCGGAAGCGCCGCCGACGCAGATGCAATCGGGAGGATTCTCGCCGTCGCACACGAGCGTCGTCGCGACGACGTGCACCTCGCGCTTGAAGCCGTCGGCGAAGCCGGGACGGATCGGGCGGTCGATCATGC
>CAVHXL010000096.1:0-7028 GCA_963639885.1 bacterium
GGCCAAAATCTTTTCCGCCATGGTCATGGGACGTGCCATGTTCACTCCTTTTGCTTGTACCTCGTCTGCCCGAAAGGGCCCTCGATGAAACGTGCCTGATTGTACCACCGCGAACAACGCAGCTTAGAAATAGGTACCGTAATAGTAGGAAGAAGCCATGCCTGTCGAGCTCGTCGTAGCAGCCACGATGATGCCGAGGAAAATCATGCACGCAGCCACCCATAGCACGGCCCAAATGATCATGCCGATCACGGAGAACTTAATGGCCTCGTTTTTCACCTGCGCGAACTTGTCCGCATTTGCAAGCCAGGCAATCAGGATACCCGGGATTCCCAGCAGAGCGCCGATGACGAACCAGCCGAATTTCATCCCACCCGTCAACTTCGTGAGCGGTGCGGGGAAAACCACTTGCGGCGCCGCGCTCGCCGGCGAGGCGAGCTGGGGCGACTGCGCAGCATACGCCGCGGATTGCGCCTGCGCAGATGCGGGTTGCTGCATATAGCTGGCAGAGGGAGCGCCCCCCTGTTGCGGTTGCGTTTGCGCTGGTTGCGCGGGCTGGGGCGGTTGCGTTTGCGCGGGCTGGGCGGGCGCGGGCTGCGCCGATTGCGCCGCCGGCGACAACGACTTCGTATCCTGGTCCTTCGCATTCTCGTCTGACATAATGATGCCTTTCCTTGTTTCGCACCCTTATACACGTCGAAGCCGACTGGCGGCTCCGACTTCATCGATTATTCGACTCTCCGGCACCCGTAAGCGCTATTCCTTGGCAAGCGCCGCACACAGAGCATCGAGCAGATTGATGGCAAAATGCTGCGCGCTACGACCTTCGCCAGCATCCTCCCAAACCGTTCCGGGAAGCTCGACCGCGATGCGCGCCGGATGCGACCCTTGAGCTGCCGTCAGCGCGCTGTTCATGCGAACCGCCATGCCGTGCTCGGGCTCGTACGAGACACGCGGAGTTGCCCCCGTGTCCTCCTCGGGAAGGACGATATGCACCATCAGCATGGTTTCATCCGGGGCGACAAGCAAGTTGTCGGCGCTGATGATCTTCGATGCCGGATTGGTGGCAAGCGCCAGATTCGACATGCGCGAAGCCACGGCGCGCGTGAACGTCTGGGTTCCGAACAGGCAGAGTGCATGATTCTCCAGCACACCTGCGGCACGTGCGAATCCAAGATGGGACGAACGGCGAACGGCTTCCTTGCCTTCCCAGGAGAAATGCAGGTTGCGCAAGGCCGCATACGTGTACGCGCCAGCGATGCCGTCGGTCGGCAAACCCATGTTGGTCTGGAACTTGCGCAGGGCGAGCTCGGTGAAAGCGCCGAACATGCCATCGACCTTGCCGCAGGCGAACCCGAGCGCCGAGAGCGCACGCTGAAGCTGCTCAACGTCATGCCCATGAAAATACGGCATGCGCAAATACAGCGTCCGGTCACCGAGATTGTACGACGCATCAACCAGAGCCGCCCACGTCTTCTCGTCGATGTCGCGACCCTCGCCGAGCTCGGAGCGTCCGCGAAACGCCGCTACCGCATCCGCTGTCTGCGGGCCGAACTTCCCGTCAATATGCGCTTCGTCCAAAAGACCGATGAGGGACAGGCGATGCTGCACGTCTTCGACGGCCGCGCCCGAATCCCCTTCTTTGATAGTTTCCATAAACGCGCCTACTTCAATCGTTTGACGAACCAGTCTGCCATCGAAACCAGAAGATCGCGCGATTCCGAAGGTTTCACCATGTCGATAAGACGGTTCTTCGCGATACTCGTCAGGTTCTCCGCATAAGAGCGAGCGTAATCGATGCTGCCGGACTCCTGCATGATATCGACGGCTTCGGCGAGCACGGCCGGGTCCTTCTCTTTCGCAGAGAGTATCGCGATCAGGCGCTCGCGGGAGGCGCTCGATGCGTTCGTGAGCGCGTGGACGACCATCAGCGTGCGCTTGCCCTCGGTGATGTCGTTGCGGAAGTCCTTCTTCGTCGACTCCTCGCTCCCCACCAGGTTGAGCAGATCGTCTTGAATCTGGAACGCCAATCCCGTATCGAGCCCGTAATTGCGCAAAGCCTCGATCTCGGTTTCGGTTCCGCCACCGATGATGGCACCAACGGCCAACGGGACCGCGCCGGAGTAATGAGCGGTCTTATGCGTCGCCATGACAAGATAATCCTCGGGAGTGATATCGTAGCGCCCGTCACGTGCCCAGCCGATGTCAAGAGCCTGGCCCTCGATCGTACGGCGCGTCATATCGATAAGCTCGCCGATAACACGAACCTTGATATGATCATCGAGCTCGGGGTCTTCCACCACGGTGCCGTTCACCAGGGAAAGCGCCAGGTCACCCGCGTTGATGGCAAGGCCGATTCCCTCGGTAAGGTGCATGCACGGCTCGCCGCGACGAAGCTCCGCCTCATCGGCGATGTCATCATGGATAAGGGCCGCCGTGTGGAAATGCTCGATAGCGGCTGCCGCGCAGGTCGCCAAACGCATGTCGCCACCGACCGCACGACATGCCGCGAAGCAAATGAGCGGGCGATGACGCTTTCCGCCGTTCTCGCTGTATTTTTTGAGCGGATCATACAGATAGCGATCCATGTCCGGATGAGTGCCCGACGGCAAGTATTCATTTATCAGGTCGCCGACCTGGTTCGCATAAAGCGCGAGATACTCTTCAAAGGTTTCAGGGGATTGCGTGACGTCTGCGACGATATCGTTGATATTCTTCATAAGGCTTTCTTGTCTGAGTAGCCAATCTACCTTGCCCATCCTACCACATGCAGCGTTACCGCCGGCAGGCTTCATCCAATCGGCGGCACGAAAAGGGCGAAAGCACTTCGCGATTCTTGCTTTGCTTCATTTTCTTGAATGGTAGGAGCGGTGGGACTCGAACCCACAAGCCTTGCGGCGGCGGATTTTAAGTCCGCTGTGTATGCCAATTCCACCACGCTCCCGTAGTGATGCGACCTTATCGTCGGGCCGCTTGTGCGACAGCAATGATACCAGAAGATCCAGGAGCGCAGGCGGATTCACCGCGCGCAAGCGAAATCGATCCGGCAATCTATCCGGCCGTAGAGTAGCGAGCGCCGCGGAGGCTTCGATTCCTTCTGCGCTACGAAAAGCGCGACGGACTGCACGAGCTCAGGGACCGGGGGGTCTGGCAGGCAGTGCGTTTTTCCACCGCATATGCCCACAGCTGCGAGAGCGCCCCAAACGCGCAAGCCGAGATCAACCGCTTCTAATCGCGCATGCTTGCGGCGTCCAGCACCATGCCGTGCAAGATATCCGTTTCGCTGACGACGAAGCTGTCAGCACCGGCAAGGTCCATGACGACCTGCATGATCATAAGCCCCGCCACGATAACCGGCGCTCGGCCCGGATCCAGGCCCACGACCTTCGCCCGCTGATCATTCGGCATCGCGCGCAGCATTTCGAACTGATCGTCAAGCTCTTTGCGCGTCACGCGCTGCTTGTGGACGAGCGCGCTATCGTAGACGGCGACGGCATCGCGCACCGTGACCACCGTGGTTGCCGTGCCCGCAACGGCGACCAGCTCATACGATCCGTCTACCGACTCCTCGGCCTCGGCGAGCAAACCTTCCATTTCCTCGCGAATCCAGCTGCGCGCCTGGTGAAGCTCACCCTCCGAAGGGGGATCTGCGAGCAGGAATCGCTCGGTCACGCGCCTGCAACCCACATTGAACGAATGCGTCCAGCGCGGACGTTCGGCGGCCTTCCCCACCACGACTTCCGTCGAACCGCCGCCGATATCGACGACCATGAGGGTTTGCCCCGTGAAATCGCACGAAGCGCCGGCGAAGGACAGCCCTGCCTCTTTTTCGCCCGGGATAACCGCCAGCTCTATGCCTATCCTTCGCAGGGCGCTCACGAACTCACCCGCGTTGCGAGCATCTCGCGAGGCGCTCGTCGCCACAGCAATGGTCTCAAGCACCGGATGATCAGCCGTGGAAAAGGAGTCGCGAATGTCGATGAACCCACTCAAGACCGCCGCAACGCGATCGATCGCATCCGATTTCAAAAGCCCCGTCGCATCGACGCCTTCCCCTAGATTGGTGATGGCATACTCGCAAGTCAGCTCATTGACGTTGCCCATCTCGTCAATGTCGGCAACCAGCATCCGGCAAGTAACCGTCCCGATATCGATGGCGGCATACCTCCCCGGTCGCAAAACAGACGCCCGCGAAACGAGTGTCGACGACGCGGACGACGGCGCTGATGACCCCGCAGTTGATTCAGACATGCTACTCCCCCTGGCTATAGCCGAACACGGCATCAAGCACCGGCGAATACCAGGTCGTAGGGGCTTTGATGCTGTCTGAGGACACGTTGGCGATGACGACATCGGAGTCGGAGCTGGATTCAAGGTTCAGGCCGCTCACGTTCGCCGACTGCTCGTCCTTCTCCACCCATCCGAGCTGCTCGTGTGCCCGCTGGCGAACGCCCTCATCGGTCTGCAGGGAATTGACCTCGGATTGCAGCTGCTCGTTGCGCTCCGAGACAGCCTGATACTCGAGCGCGAGCCGATCATGCTCTCGGACATTCTGATAGTACTTTTGCGCAGGGCCGTAGAGGAAAATGGCGCACACGAAAACGCAGATCACGGCGACAGCGCTGACCATGAAGCGCTTTGAGCTCAAAAGAGTCGAGATGGAAATGCCTGAGGCAAGGCCGCTGATGGAGAACCCCTTCGCCTCTTTTTCCTGCATGCGTGTCGCTCGACGCTGCTTCGCGCCCATTTCCCCCTTGTAAACCGCAGCGCGAGACGAAGCCGAATCGGAAGAGGATGCGTCATCACCGAATTGCCGGCGGAATTGCTCGGCCGCCTTCGCCTTTACCTTTTGCTTCGATTTAGCACGGCGCTTCGCCTCACGACGATCAGCCGCCGTGATCTCCGTGCGCTCAGCCTCGACATCGCTTCGAGAAGCGTCTGCTTGCGCAGCGCTTTCGGAGCGATCGAATCGATCGGCACGTTCGGGCCGGTCGGAGCGATCGCGGCGAGAACCCGGGCGAGCAGCCATACGCGCATCCATGGACGCAGGGATCCGACGATCCGCCGTTGCCTGACAGCGTAACCCCGTCCTCCTGCTTCGATCGGTAAGCTCGGTTGCATCAACGCGGCGCGACCGGGTCCTGTCGCCTGCAAGCGCCGAACGCCGAGCCTGCTCATATTGGGCAATGGGCTCGTCGGTATCGTATCGCCCCGAAGTGCGACCCAGACGCGATGTGGCGCCTCGATGACGGGATGAACGCGCACCGGCCTCCTCGTAAAGCGATGTGAAGTCGTCTTCGGAAAGATACGAGAGCAACGCGGATGAGGAGTTCCCCCTACGCGAACGGGAGGATTGCCTTGCGCGATTATTGAGAGGGCGATCATCTGCCGAACGATCGCCCGATGATCGAGCTTCGTCAAATGAAAGAATGCGAGCCTGCGATCCCACTGCTGATTGCTCCTTTGACGCATGTTGTGCGGTTAATTGTTTCGTTTATGCGAGAAGCCTTTTACGGTTGGACTGAGAATAGCACAGACCTTGCGCGCCGCCGCATGAGGACCGCAGAACAACGCCCGCTTGCCATAAATCAGGACAAGCGGGCGATAAGTGCACGAGGGCCAATGACGGCGACCCGTATTAATCGAGATCGAGCTTCTTGATGTAGGCACGCCATTTCTTGAACGAATCATCGCTGATGGCATGTTCCATCAGGCATGCTTCGTTTTCAGCAACATCCTCGGGGATGCCAAGCTCTTTATTCAGGAACTTCAGCAGCAGCCGATGACGATCGTAAATGGCCGTAGCGTACTCGTACCCTTCCTCGGTAAGCGTGACATCGCCATAATACGGCTGCTCAGCAAGCTTCTTTTCCTTCAGAGCCGTCACGGCTTTATTGACCGAGGCTTTCGAAACACCCATTTTATTAGCTATATCGACCGAGCGGACGGCATCCGCAGTGGTACCTCCGAGCATGACGATGGCCTCAAGGTAATCCTCGTGCGACTTGGACATCTTCTCCATCGGGCTCTCCTTTCGTCTTTTGCTCATACTACCACATCGAAAACGAACGCATGGTCAATCGCGATCCATGTTCAAATTATTGGGAAGATCGGTTTGGAGAGAGGCCCGCGAGGGCGGAGAGGGGGATTGCCCTCGCGAGCGTTGCTGTGCGGTGATAGCCAGACGAGAGGAGCTTCACCGCCGGGTCAGCAAAAGAAGGGGTCGTCAGGGGACTTAAGGGGGTGTGTAAGTCGCTCACCTGACATTTGTTAGTATAGGGTAACAAGAGTAACCCGTCAATAACTTTTTGTGAAAAGTTTTTCCTGGCTCAAAGCCGGGACATGCATCAATGCTTTTCGGCTGCGGCTTTGTTCATATCGGCCACCATATTGACCGCCACGCCGCATCCTGAGCAGCCAGCGCAACCTCCCGCGCAGCCTCCCCCGCGAGGGTCATCGGAATGGCAGTCGCACATGCCGTTTCGCCAAAGACGGCGCACGGCCCAGGCAGCCCACGCCACAATGAGCAGCAACACGACCGCGGTCGATAGGTTGAATTCCATTCCAAAGAGCATGGCAGCCTTCCTTTCCGCAAATGCGCGGTAAGCATTTCGTTAACCTTAGATTACTTATATCGTACCCCGAAATGAAAAGGGACGCCACCGGAAAGTGACGTCCCTCACGTGCGCTTCATGAGCTATATCGCGCTCTTTGCGAGGCGCGATAAACTTGCGCCTGCACGTTCACGGAAAGCTACTTCGCCTGATCATCCTTAGGCTTGGGAGCCGGACGGAAGATCTGGAAGAGCATGGCCGCCGCGATGATGATGGCCAAGATCGTGAACGGGCCGAACTCCACCTCGCCGGCGGCAAGACCGTAGAACTGGTAGATCATCGTGCCGACGCACCAGGCGAAACCGCACAGGAAGCCGATGGTGATCCAGAACCACTTCGCGGAGTTCTGCTGCTGGCGGATGGTGCCCATGGCAGCGAAGCACGGGGCGCACAGCAGGTTGAACGCGCAGAAGG
>CAVHXL010000097.1:0-1700 GCA_963639885.1 bacterium
CGCAACGCGAATCCGTCCATGGCCGCATGAGCGAACGGCGAGATGTCGATATCTGATTTGAGATCGGCGGCGGCGACGCGCCCAGCGGCCTCAAGAACCGGAACAACGCAGGAATCAAGTTGGGAAACACGGGAAAGCACCAGTTCACGCGCTTGCTCAACAGAGATCATCTCCGGCATAGGTTGTCCTTCCTCAAGCATGTAAGCAACGTGAGCCATTATAACGCTTCAAAGAGGAAACGAAGCCGCAAGGAAAGAGAGGCGCCGGCCACGAAAGGACCGGCACGATGAAATCAATGCTGCGCGCACAGACGCACCCATTTGGGCCGCCCGAGCGCCGGGCGCGCCACCATCTTGCGCAGCGCGGAAGGGTCACCGGACCTTTACCCGGCAAGCATCCGGCAAGCCCACTGCGCGGCCACCATGCTGCCCCCGGCAAGAACATCCTCGTCAACCGTGTAGTAGCAGCTGTGCTGCGGGTGAGTTATCCCCTTATCGGAATTGCGGGTTCCGATAAAGCAGAAAACGCCGGGAACGTGGCGCAGGTACTCGCTGAAATCCTCGCCGGACAGCGTTCCCCGATAGTCGCAAACCGCCTTCGTCCCCAACACGTCGCATACCGCCAAGCGCGCGATCTCCGCCAGCTCAGCATCGTTGGACAAGCCAGGGTTGCCCTGCTCGTAGGTAAACGTGGCCGTCGCGCCGAAGGCGTCGGCGATTTGCCGAACGATCCGCTCAAGGCGCGCGGGCACCTCATCGCGCAATTCAGGCGACCACGTTCGAATCGTTCCCGTGAGATAAGCTTGACCAGCCATGATATTGCGAGCTTGCCCGCCATGGATCTCGCCGACCGTCACCACGACCGGCTCGAAAGGAGACACATCCCGGCTCACGACGACCTGCAGCGCCGCCACCATCTCGGAAGCGACGACGATGGCGTCGACGCCTTTGTGCGGCATCGAGCCATGAGCGCTCGCGCCGGCGACATCGATGCGAAACCAATCCGTGTTCGCCATGCGCTGCCCGGGCGCGCATGAGACGCAGCCGGCGGGAACCTCGCTCCAAATGTGGGCGCCGTAAATCGCATCGACCCCCTCAAGCGCCCCCGCTTCAATCATGGAAAGCGCCCCGACGGAGACCTCCTCGGCAGGTTGAAACAAGATGCGGACCTCGCCTTTCAGCCGATGACGAAGCTCGCTTAGGATATCGATCGCGCCAAGCATCATGGCCATATGCGCGTCATGCCCGCATGCATGCATGACGCCCTCGTTCTCAGACGCGAAAGAAAGCCCGGTCTGCTCGCGCACCGGAAGCGCATCCATGTCGGTGCGCAACGCGATGCGTCGATGCGGCGTCCCGCTCGAATCGTAAGCCCCTGGCGCCTCACCGCGAATGGTCGCGATAACGCCGTAGTTGCTCAGACGCTCGTAGGAAACGCCCGCGTCGTCAAGGTAGGCGCACACCATGCGCTGGGTGTTCTGCTCATGGCGCGAAAGCTCAGGGTGGCGATGAAAGCAGCGCCTGGCCTCGATGATCGCATCGCGCGCGATTTCGCCCAGGCGGCGAACGTCCCCCGAGGTCCCGCAGGCTGCGACGGAGGATCGCGCGAAGGCGCAGTCGGGCGTTTCGACATATTCATGCTGGTGGCCTTTCGAGAAGGTTTCTCAACGGGGCTAGCCTACCATAAGCGCGCAGCAGGGT
>CAVHXL010000097.1:1710-4531 GCA_963639885.1 bacterium
CAGCAGGGCCACTCGGCCGCGACGGTAGGTCGCTCGACCGCGGCGGCAGGCGTCACTCGGCCGCGGCGGCAGGCACCGCATCGGCCGCAGTCGCGCCTTCGGAAGCGCTGCGCACCTCGTCGATCATCGCCTGAAGATAATGCTGGGCACGTTCGAATTCGCCACGGCGCGCGAGCTCGGCGACGATCTGCACCTGGTTGCGCAAATCGTGGCGAAGGCGCGCCGTCGATTCAACCTGTTCAAGCGTCTGCTCCCAGCTCGACAGACACTCAGCCAACTGAGCCTCAAGCTGCTCGGCGAGCAGCTCCTCCTGCCGAGCGCGCTGCGCCTTGACGCACATTCGCAACAGGACGAAATCGATGACGGCGCAAAGGGCGGCGGCAAGCACCAGGCAAAGCAGCAGGCGATAATCGGATGAGCATTGATAGCTGATCACGAAGAACGCGGTTGCGATCAAAAACATCTGCAAGAACGGGAACCACGCGAGCAGCGTCATCGCATCCGAACGCTCGACATCAAGCTCAGCCTGATCGACCTGGCAGGGAAAATGCCTATCGATCAGGCGCGCAGCACCAATGAGCAGCGGAAGGCACACGACGAGACGCCCAAGCGTCGCAAGCCCGAACTCCAGCGGGTGCTCGCCAACGTAGCCGATATTCGTCTGATCCCCTCCGACAAGCGCTGCCCAGATGAGCATCAGCGCAATATCGCAAATGACGTTGAATATCGTGACGAAAGCCACGACGGCCACCCTGCGGGCAAGCGAATCCCGCGCCAGGATGATGGGGACCGCCAGCAGCGCGAAGTTCGCGACGAGGGTCACCACCGCGGGCGATCCAGCTCGCACCAGCGGGGTCGCGAACATGAACGCCAGCATCAAAGCCCAGTACAAAGGCTTGTTCACGATGGCAAGCACCCGCGCGTGGAACCAAGTGGCAAGCACCTGCGCCTCATAGAACATGACGCTTGCCGCCATCAGGTACCAAACAGGAAACCCCCCGATCATGCGGCATCATCCACCCGCGAAGGTGCAGCCAGCATCACGACGCTCGCAACATAAAGCCCCTCGGAATCCAAGGACGACTCGAACGTCCCTCCGTGGCTCTTCGCGAGACGCAAGACGATGTTCCTGCCCCAGCCATGCTCGACATCGAGCAGCCTCCCCGTCGCGGCCGCGCGCCTCCGGCGAATACCCGCCGCGGCTAGCCCGGCCTCATCTTCGGGGGTAAAGGAGTTTCGCACGATGAGCGAGAGGTAGCGCCCCTTCATGCGAGCCCGAACGCGCACGATGCGCTCTTCGGCAGGGAGCTTCATCACCGCATGCATGGCGTTGTCGATGAGGTTCGCGAACACCGCGCAAAGCTCGATATCGCGAATCTCGAGTTCAACGGGAACGTCCGCCGAAACCTCGAAGGTTATCCGCTGCTGCATCGCCGCATGGGATTTCATTTGCAGCAAAGCATCGAGCGCATGGTTGGAACACAGCCGAGCGGGACGATTTCCCGCCAGGCGCACCGCGCTCCCAAGATCGTGCGCCACCCCGGCAACGTCTTTCGCGATCAACCGAGAAGAAGCGGCCTGAAGCTGCTCGAGCATATGCGCTCGGATAGAGGCGGCGGCGCGAGCCTCAAGGCGAGCCCGCTCGCGCGTTTCCCGCTGCATCCGAAGCTGCTGCTGGACCATCTGCAAGCGCAAGCGCGACTCGTTCGCCGCGAATCCCGAATCGAGCAGTTTGAATAGGTAGGCATCAATGGGGCCGCACACGATGCACAGGCACGCGAGGGAAAACGATTCCCACCCCGCAAGGTCATAAAGCGCGCAGGCAAGCATCAACAGCTCGGATAGCATGATCTGGCTAGCCGGGATGGCTATCTGAGCCATGCGGTGTATAAGACCGCGACCCGAAAACCGACGCATCAAAAGCACGCATACCGTAATGTAGTACGGAAGCAGGATGATGGCCAGGTAAAACGCGGGGTTGCTCATGGATGGGAAACTATTCGCCCAAACCGACGTAGCGGAAAAAGGTCTGGCGGATCGCCTTGCGCTGCCGCTGGCTCACCGGAATCTCCGCGCCCGAGCGCATGCGAATCAGCGTAGCGGACAGCTCATCGACAAGCGCCATGTTGACGATGAAGCTCTTGTGGCACTGGGCGAAATCATCGGGAAGCATCGCCGTCATCTCACTGAGCGTCGCGTAGATCTCGATGACCTTACCCGTCGTGGTATGCACGCGAACCTTACGCCGGTCGCTCTCGACATATTCGATCTCGGCGGCGGGAACGAGCGTGACCGTGCTGCCATGCCGCAACGCTATGGGCTCCGAATCAGATGCATTGAGACGGCTAAGCGATTTGCGCAGCGCCGCATCAAGCTCATGCTGTTTGACAGGTTTGAGCAGGAAATACACATGCTCGGTCTGGTAGACCGGCGTACAGAACTCAACATAGCCGGAAACGTATATGACCTGCGTTTCGCTACCAGCCGGGAATAGACGGCGAACAACCTCGATACCATTTGGCGAGGTTGACCCCAAGGCGATGTCCATCATGATGATGTCGATCCTGCGACCTGCGTCGATAAGCGATTCAAGCGCGGTGACGCTTTGGACAGCGTCGACGGAAAGCCTTTCCCCGAACGGCGAATCCGCGACCATCCTACGCAGTAATTCCCGGTATTCCGAATCGTCCTCAAGAATGATGAGATTCGCCATCTTCATGGCTCGCCCCTTTGCCCTGCATATTGTTCCCATTCGATCGCTCGGCCCGTAAGGCCAGCACACTCGATTATATTCAAATAAAGTGTGCCCCCCCCCGAAAAT
>CAVHXL010000097.1:4541-6976 GCA_963639885.1 bacterium
CCGAAGATAATCCGATTGCTGCAAACGATAAGGAATTCGAGCATCAACGCATCCGCTGCCATCGCAAACGATGTTTACTCAAGAAATTATCTAGCTGAAATTCCCACGTGGAAAGCCTTGGGCGTGCTGTGGAATCAGCTGCCTATCGAGCGTTTCGTGACATACTGATCTGATGAATGATTTTGAACACAGAAACCGCCCTGAGCGAGCAGGCGCGCCGAAGCATGGCGCGGATCGCCGCCGCGGCGGCCTCTTCGGAGGCCTCCATCGCGCCAAAAGCTCTGATGCGCCACGTAAGAAAAGCTACTTCACCAGGCAGATCGAAGCCTGGTGCTCCCGTTTGCTCGGAGCCGTCAACGACGGCACCCTAGCAGACCAGGAAGCCGAATACGCCGCCGGCCGCACGACGCGCGACTACATCTGGAACACCGTCGGCGTCGGGCTTTGGGGCATGGTCTTCCCCGTCCTCACCATCGTGGTGACGCAGCTTGCCGGCGTCGAGCAGGCCGGCATGTTCTCGCTCGCCTTCGTGACCGCCCTGCTGCTCATGTTCGTGGGCAACTACGGCGTGCGCAACTTCCAGGCATCCGACCTCGATGAGGAATACTCCTTCGCCGACTATCAGGCGCACCGGATACTCACCTGCGCCATCATGATGATCGCGGGATTCACCTATCTCAACGTGCGCGGCTACGACGATGCGATGTTCACCATGAGCATGGGCGTGTACACCTTCAAGATGATCGATGCGCTCGCCGATGTCTACGAGGGCCGCCTGCAGCAGATGGACAAGCTCTACCTTGCCGGCATGTCGCAGGCTTTCCGGTCGCTCACGGGGCTTGTCGTCTTCAGCTTCGTGCTGCTCATCTCGCACAGCATCGCCGCGGCATCCATCGCCATGGCCGTCTCCGCCGCCGTAACCTTCGTGGTGTTCACCTTCCCGCTCGCAATGCTTGAGACGCCCAAGTCGCGCCGGGTGAACGCCAACCGCGTCGCAGTGCTGCTCAAGCAGTGCTTCCCGCTTTTCGTGGCCCTGTTCATGTACAACCTCATCGACAACATGCCGAAGTTCGTGATGGAGGGCGCGCTTTCCTACGACAACCAGCTGTATTACAACGCGCTGTACTTCCCGGCCCATGCCATATTGCTCATGAGCGGGTTCGTGTACAAGCCGATGCTTCTGCGCATGGCCGCAGCCTGGGCCGATCCGAGCAAGCGCAAGCGTTTCGACCTGATCATCGCCTTGATGTTTTTGGTCATCGTCGCCATCACCGCCGTCATGGCGCTCATCATGGGATGGTTCGGGCTGACGCTCATGGGCATCCTGTACGGCATCGATTTCGAACCGTACCGTGGGCTGTGCTACGTGATGCTCGCCGCGGGCGGCGTCACGGCGGGCATCGAGTTCCTCTACCAGGTCATCACCGTGCTCAGGCGCCAGCGCGCCGTGACGAAGCTGTATCTGATGACCTTCGGCTTCAGCGTGTTCGTGCCCATCTTGCTCGTCAACTTCACCGGGCTTCCCGGCGCGGTGATCGGGTACCTCATCGTGATGTGCATATTGCTGGTGCTGCTCGTCAGCGAATATGCCTCGATTCGCATGGATCTGCATAAGCGCCTCACCGGACGCGATGCCCCCGACGCAGAGATGCCGCGCGCAAGCCGAGCGCTGCCAGCCGCGGGACGATCGACGGCGAGCATCGGGGACGAAGCGGTCTTCGACATCCGGGAAGAACAGGCTCGCGGCGGCTTTTCCGGCATAAGCGCGAAGCTCAAGCGGCCCTTCACCTCCGCAAGCCACGGAAGCGGGCACGCCGCATCGCCCACCCAGCGCAAACCGCATCCGCGCACCGGCAGGCACGCGAGGAAATAGGACGGGAGAACATCATGGTCGAGATCATCTGGCATGGCCGCGGCGGGCAAGGCGCCTTCACCGCCGCACGCCTGCTCGGAGCGGCTGCGACGCTTGCCGATGAGCGCTTCGCGCTCGCATTCCCCTCTTTCGGCCCGGAGCGCCGCGGCGCCCCGATGCGCGCGTTCACCAAGATATCGAGCGAGCCCATCGGCGATAGGAGCGCCGTTCGAAAGGCCGACTTCGTCGTATACCTCGACGGAACGCTTCTTGACGCGAGCTGGAGAGACGAGCTGAAGGAAGGCGGCATCTGCTTCGCGAACGCTCCTTCCGCCCTCGATGAGGCAGGGCTCGTGCGCATCAACGCCGACCTGATCGCCTCGGAAGTGCTCGGTCGGCCCATCCCCAACACCGTGTTCCTCGGGGCGCTTGCAGCCGCGGGCTGCATCGAGCAAGCGGCCATAGAGCAGGCAATTCGCGAATACATGCCGCAAAAGCTGCACGAGCGCAACCTCGCCGTCGTCAAGCGGGCGGCAAACGAGGCCGCGGCATTGATCGAGGCCGCGTCGGCGCCCGGCGCAGC
>CAVHXL010000098.1:0-6935 GCA_963639885.1 bacterium
TCCGCATCCATGTCCAAGCCGGCCTGCGCCACCGCTTCGTCGGCGGCGACGATCGCGTATTGGACGAAGCGCTCGAAACGACGAGCCTCCTTCTTGGAAAGGCCGTGGGCGGTCGCATCGAAGTCGCGCACCTCGGCGGCGTTATGCACCTTGAATTCCTCGGAGTCGAAATGCGTGATGCGATCGATGCAGCAACGCTTCTCCATGACGGCGTCCCACAGCGCATCCACGCCGACGCCCGCCGGGGAAACCGCGCCCATGCCCGTGATAACGACGCGATGCGTTCCGTCCGGACGACGCGTTTCGATGCCGTTTACGATGTTGCTCATAGTGCCAAACCTCCGTCAATGCAGATGACCTGACCGGTGATATAAGCGGCCTGCTCGCTTGCCAGGAAGGAAACCAGGTGCGCGACGTCCTCCGTTCGCCCGAAACGCCGCATCGGGATCTGCGCCCCGATCGCCTCGCGCTGTTTTTCGGAAAGCGCGCCGGTCATATCCGTATCGATGAAACCCGGGGCGACGGCGTTGGCCGTCACTCCACGAGCCGCCAGCTCGCGAGCGATGGTTTTGGTCAGCCCGATGACGCCGGCCTTCGAAGCCGCATAATTAATCTGGCCGGCGTTTCCGCCCACGCCCGATATGCTCGACATGTTGACGATGCGCCCGTAGCGCTGCTTCATCATGATGGCGCCAGCGGCCTTGCAGGTAAGGAACGTGCCCTTCAGGTTGACGGCGATAACGTCGTCGAAATCGGCCTCCTTCATGCGCACCATCAGCCCATCGCGCGTGATGCCGGCGTTGTTGACGAGGATATCCAATCGCCCGAAGGCATCATGCGCGGCCTTCACCAGGCCCTGCGCCTGATCGGCGTCGGCGACGGAGGCCGCATGGGCGATGGCACGCACGCCGAATTCCTCGGATAGCGAGCAAGCCGTCGCGGCAAGCTCATCGAGCCCGGCCGGATTCGAGCAGTTCAGGCATACATCAACGCCGCACGATGCGAGCTCGCGCGCGATTGCCGCGCCTATCCCGCGCGACGACCCGGTAACGAGCGCCGCGCGCCGCGTCTCGGTTGCAGTTTCACTCATTGATGCCTCCTATTCGGCATACGCGGTGATAAACGCGTCGAAGCTCTCGCGATCCTGAACGCAGGGGCGCTCCACGCCTTTATCGATTCTTTTCACCAGATTTGAAAGCACGCCCCCGAAGCCGACCTCGGCGAAGCAGGTTTGACCCTGCGCGATGAGCGCCTCCACACTCTGCTGGAACAACACCGGGCTGACCAGGTGGGAAACCAGGTGCTCGCGCGCCTTCGCCGCGGTGAGCGGGCGGGCATCGGTGTTGCAGATGAGCGGAATCGAGGGATCGGCGAAGCTCACGTTGGCCAGATAATCGTCCAAGGCACGGGCGGCGGAAGCCATCAAGGGGCTATGGAACGCGCCCGAAGTCGCAAGACGCGCCGCACGCTTGCCGGCGGCGGACCATGCCATCTCGGCGCGCTCAACCGCCGAAACCTCGCCGGAGATGACGATCTGCCCGGGACTGTTGAAGTTTGCCGCGACGAGAACCTGGCCCTTGGCAGCCTCGGCGCACAGGGCGGAAACCTCGTCGGGAGTCGCTTTCAGAAGAGCGCTCATCACGCCCGGCTTCTCGGCGGCCGCCTCGGCCATCAGGCGCGCACGCTCCTTGACGAACGCGAAGGTCTGCTCGCAGCTGAGCATCCCCGAAATGGCGAGCGCGCTCGCCTGGCCGAGCGAGAACCCCAGCACGGCGGTGGGATTTACCCCGCGCGCCATAAGCGCGCGAGCGATGGCCACCGACAGCGTGCACATAGCCGGCTGCGCGAACACGGTGTCATTGAGCTTTTCGGCCGGCGCATTCGCGACCAAATCGGCAACGTCGAAGCCGAAAACGTCGGATGCGCACTCAAAAACGCTGGCCACCTCGGGCACATCGAGCAGGCTTTGCCCCATTCCCGGTTTCTGCGCGCCTTGCCCCGAGAAGAGGAACACCGCGCCCATTAACGGCCGGCCCTTTCACGTGATGCGTTCGCATCAGCCATCCGCTGAAGGCCAAGGCCCGCAAGCGCCTCAGCCTCCCCCATGATCTCCTCGATGACTTGGGCCGCCGTCTTGCGCTCGGAGACGAGCGAGGCGATCTGGCCCGCCATGATCGAGCCGCCGTCGACATCGCCGGAAACCGCACGGCGCAAGCTGCCGACGTACAGGGCTTCGAGCTCATCGCCGTTTTGCGCGGCATTTTCCTCGAGCTTGCGCACGCTGCGGGAGAACTTGTTCTTCAGGCAACGCACCGGATGCCCCGTGCCTCGGCCCGTCACGATGGTATCGGCGTCCTTCGCGCCGAGAATCTTTTCTTTATAAGCTTCAGACACCGTGCACTCGTCAACCGTGAGGAAGCGGGTGCCCATCTGCACGCCCTCGGCACCGAGTGCGAAGGCGGCCGCGATGCCACGTCCATCGGCGATGCCGCCAGCGGCGATCACGGGAATGGAAACGGCTTCGCAAACCGTCGGGACAAGCGCCATCGTGGTGAGCTCGCCAACATGCCCGCCGCTCTCGGTACCCTCGGCGACGACCGCGTCAGCACCCAGGCGCTCCATGCGACGAGCAAGCGCGCTCGTGGCCACGACGGGGATGACCTTGATGCCGGCCGCTTTCCACATCTCCATGTAATTCGCCGGGCTTCCAGCACCCGTGGTGATGACGTCGATCTTCAAATCGACGAGCAGCTGGGCAAGCTCGGCGGCGTTGGGGTCCATCAGCATGACGTTTGCGCCGATCGGCTTGTCCGTGATGGCACGCGCGGCGCGAACCTGCTGCTCAACCCACTCAAGGGGAGCGCCGCCGCAGGCGATGATGCCCAGACCGCCCGCTTCGCTGACGGCCCCGGCAAGGCTCGCGTCGGCGATGCGCGCCATAGCGCCCTGGATGATGGGGTAAGAGATGCCCAATAGCTCGGTAATACGTGTTTTCATGAGAAGAATCCAATCTCAACAAGGTCCTCGCGCATAGGGCTAAAAGACCTAATTCAAATCTTGAAAATAATAGTGCAATCAGTCGAGACGGGTATCGAAAGCTATATTATTCCACAGTATCTTCGATTGTGTGGCACATTTAATGCTTTTTCTCCAGGCGGAAATCGAGTCGCCCTGCGCGCGCATCGGCTGCGACGAGCACTACGCGCACCTTCTGCCCCAGGCGGAAGCACTCCCCCGTATCCTGGCCGATAAGCATGTAGCGCACGGGATCGAGCGCGAAATACTCGCCGCCGAGGTCCTTTGCGGCCACGATGCCTTCAGCCGTGTTCTCAAGGCGCACATACATCCCATACGCGGCAACACCGGAGACCTGGGCATCGAAGGCCTGCCCCGTGAAGTTCGCCATGTACTCGATGAGCTTGAGTTCCTGCGACTGACGCGCGGCCGCATCGGCAACGCGCTCCATATCCGAGGAATGCTCGGCGATCCAAGCAAGCGCGGACACCTCTTGATCGAACCTCTGCGGGCGACGCGTAAGCTGGGCGCGCAGCATCCGGTGCACCACCAGATCGGGATAACGGCGGATCGGGCTGGTGAAATGGGTGTACGCCGAGCTGGCCAGGCCGTAGTGCCCATCGCAGGTAGGCTTGTAGCAGGCACGCTTCTGGGCGCGCAGCACCAGATTCGAAACCAGGTTCGCCTCAAGGCGTCCCTCGCTTTCGGAGAGCACCTGACCTAGCGCATGCGGATCGCCCGAGACGATGCCCTGCTTGCTCACGCGGCCAAACCACGAGAACTCCTGCAGAACGGGTATCAACGCGGCAAGGCTGTCGGCGGAGGGCTTCTCGTGCACGCGATACAGCGCGGGAAAACCACGGCGCGAAAGATGCTCGGCCACAACCTCGTTCGCCATGATCATCACTTCCTCGACCAGAGAGGTCGCGTCGTTCTTCCGTCGAAGATCGACGCCGAGGGGCCTTCCCGCTTCGTCAAGGCGAACGCGCGCCTCAGGGAAGTCGAATTCCAGGCCGCCGGCACGCATTCGATTCCGGGCACGCGCTTTAGCGAACGAGGAAAGCATCCGGATGCGCACGGTGATCGCCTCGCGATCGGATGGCGGGATGCGATCGAGTATGGCGTCCGGCGCCGACGAGGCTCCACCCTCGGGCAACCCGCCCGCCGCCGAAGCGTTTCCCGAGACAGGCGCCGGCAAGCTTTTCTCCGCGGCGGCGCTGCCGCCCGAGGGGTCGCTACCGCCCTCCCCCGCGGAGCCGGCATCGCCCGCGGCGCCGCCGCCGACCGCGAGAACGGACAGCGCCGCATCGTAGGTCAGGCGCGCCCGCGAGCGCATAAGCGCAGGGTATATCTCGTATGAAACGATGTTCCAACTCGCATCCAGGTACACATCGCAGGTCATGCATCGACGGGTCTCGCCCGGCACCAGCGAGCATAAACCGTTCGAGAGCGCTTCGGGAAGCATCGGGATCACGCGATCTACCAGGTACACGCTCGTCGCGCGACGGCGCGCATCAAGATCGATCGAGCAATTCCACGGCACGTAATGCGAGACATCGGCGATATGCACGCCCAAGCGCCAGACAGCCTGCCCGGCATCCCGCCCTTCGACCCCGTCAAGAGACAGGGCATCATCGAAATCGCGCGCGTCCGCCGGATCGATCGTGAAGATGACCCGGCCACGCAGGTCGCGATAACCCGACGCAAGCGCACCAACCTCATCCAAGCAGGCCGCATCCGCCTCGGCAAGCGTCGCCGGCGAGAACTCGGTCTCAAGCTTGCTGCGCGCGATGATGGTCTCGACCGACACGCTCGCTTCGTCAGCAGTCCCTAAAACCTCCTCGATGACACCGCAAGCAGCTTCATGGCGCGACGGGAATGTGGTGATGCGAACGCGCACAAGCGATCCATCGGGCACATCGGGGAAATCGGAGCGCATGGTGAAAATATCGTAGGGAATGTTGTGGTCCTCGGGAACCACCACGCCAAACGGCTCGGCGACCTCGTATCGGCCGATGACGGTATCGTGCGCCCGATCGATCACGCGCACGATGCGCGCAGCGGGGCGATCCGAGACTGACAGCGCATTACCCTTTTGCGGCCCGCGCGCAGGCAAGGGGGCTATCTCGACGAGATCGCCGTCGAATGCGCCCGCCATCTTCGATTCCGGGATGAAATACTCCCCTTCCGCCGTGCGAACGAAGCCGAACGTGCCAGCATGCACCACCAAAACGCCATGAGGATTGCTGCGCGGTCTACGGCGGACGCCCCTGCGATTGCGTCCCACGCTAGTCCTTCACCAATGATTGCGCCGCCTCGATGGCGAAATCCTTCTGCGCATCCTGACCCTCTTCGGCACTTGCCCCGACGGTGATATCGGGATTGATGCCGTATCCATCGATCGAATGGTCAAGCGGGCTTTTGTAATACGCCGCGGTGTATCGCAGCGCCCCACCGAAGGTGAGGCTATGGGTGACCTGGACCGATCCCTTTCCCAGCGTTTTCTCGCCAACGATGGTCGCCCGCTGATTATCCTGAAGGGCGGCGGCGATAACCTCGGCGGCTGAGGAGGTGTTGCCGTTCACGAGGACGACGAGGGGCTTATCGGTAGCGGTATCGCCATTGGCGTTTTTGGTCGTTTCGTCGGAAGCTTTCGTGCGGATGCGAACGATGGTGCCGCTTTTCACGAACAGGCTCGAAACGTCGACCGCTTGAGTCAGGTATCCCCCCGGGTTATCGCGCAGGTCGATGACGAACGAGCGCGCCCCCTGGGACTCCAAATCGACCACGGCTTGACGCACGAGCGTGGCGGCGTTTTGGGTAAGCTGCTTGATCTTGATGTAGCCAACCTCGTCGGAAAGCTCGGACGTGACGTTTTTCTCAGTCGCCGTCGTGCAGGAAAGCGTTGTGGTGAACTCGGTGCCCTTCGTGTCATCGAGGGTGGATCCACGACGCCACGTGACAACGACTTGCTGGCCCTCGTCGCGCTTCAAGGCGGTTGCGACCTCGGATGCGGTCCATTGATGGTTGCGGTCGCCGTCGATGGCAACCACCACATCGTTCGTTTGCACACCGGCCTGTTGCGCTGGAGAGCCTTCGAAAACATCGACCGCGTACGCGCTGCCATTGTATTCGGAGAACAGCACGCCCACACCCCCGCCGGTGGCCGATGAGTCGTTGTTCATGGATGCATAACGGCTCGAATCGTAATAGCGCAGATAAGGGTCTTGCGTGGAGAGCGCGAAGGCGTCAAGGACCTTGCCCGTCGTGGTATCGAGATCGAACGAGTCAAGGCTGTCATCCTCGATGACCTGCTCCACTTCGCTAATGCGAGCGCCAACGGAATTGTAGGTGGTGGATGCGGTCGTTTTCGAGCTTGCGGCATCCTTGGAGCTGGTGAATTGCTGCATGCCGAGCGCGTTGAGCAAATCCTCGTTCCCGCGCGCAGCAAAGCCGCCGACGAACGCGGCGGCTATGAGCACGACCGAGAAGAAGAACCTCGCGATCATGAGATTGCGTGCCCGCGCACGACGCGCGGACATCGCAAGATTGGTGACCTTGTCTACACGCCTGGGCATGAAGGAGCAAACGCCTCGCTAAACCTTCAGGTAACGGCGCATGGCGAACGCGGAGCCGATAAGGCCGATGACCAGACCGAACACGGCAAGCATGATGTAGAACATGACGAACGTGCCGACGGAAAGATCGATGGGCAGCCACGTCAAAGCCTCCTGCAGGCGCGGCATGGCGAGATTGCGCAGAAGCTCGAGCGATGCGATGGCAAGCGCCGCTCCAATAATGGCATGCAGCGCGCCTTCCATCAGAAACGGCCCGCGGATGAAGCCATTCGACGCGCCCACCAGACGCATGATGGCGATCTCCTTGCGTCGCGCAAGGATGGCCAGGCGAATGGTGTTGTT
>CAVHXL010000099.1:0-6912 GCA_963639885.1 bacterium
AGGTAGGCGCGCGCATCGACGGCGAGCGCGCGGGCGATGGCGAGGCGCTGGCGCTGCCCGCCCGAGACGTTCGTGCCACCTTGCGCGATGGGGCTTTGCACCCCATCGGGCTTCTCGGCGATGAACCCGCTTGCCTGGGCAACCTGCGCCGCGAGGTGCATGCGCGAGGCGGCATCGGGGTCCCCCGCGTCGGTACCGTAGGAGATATTGCTCTCGATCGTCCCGCTGAACAGGAACGATTTCTGCGGCACATAGCCGAACTGGGCTCGCAGGGCGTGCTGGCTGACCGCACGCACGTCAATGCCGTCAACGGTCACGCTGCCCGAGGTCACGTCGTGGAAGCGCTCGATGAGCTTGATGATCGTCGACTTGCCCGAGCCGGTCGAGCCGATGATCGCGCAGGTCTTGCCCGCCTCGGCGGTGAAGCTCACGTGGTCGAGCACGTTCTCGGCGCCATCGGCGTACGCGAAGCACACGTCGTTGAAGGCGATCTCGACGCCCTCGGAATCCTTCGCGCGAAGCTCCTCGTCCCGGGCGCTTTCAGGCGAGATGTCCTCGATGACGGGCTCGGTTAAGAGCACCTCGTCGATGCGCTCGGCGGCGACGTTGGCGCGCGGCAGCATGATCGAGAGCATGCCGATCATCAAAAAGCCCATGATGATGACCATCGAGTAGGTGATGAACGCGATCAGATCGCCCGTTTGCAGCTGACCCGCGTCGATGGCGTGGCCGCCGAACCAGACGATCGCCGCCGACACGATGTTCATGATCAGCATCATCGCCGGCATCATGAACGTCATCACGCGGTTGGTGAACAGCTGCGTCTTCATCAGGCGCGTGCTCGCCTCATCGAAGCGCGCCTCCTCGAAGCTCTCGCGCCCGAACGCGCGGATGACCGAAAGGCCCGTCAGGGTTTCGCGCGATACCAGGTTCACGCGATCGATGAGCTTCTGCATGATCTTGAACTTCGGCATGGCCACCTTCATGAGCACCGCGAGCACGCAGCCGATGACGACGACCGCCACGATGACGATCCAGCCCATGGAGACATCGGTGCGCGCCATCATGATGATGCCGCCGATGGCGAGGATGGGCGCATAGAGCACCATGCGCAAAAGCATCACCGATATCATCTGCACCTGCTGCACATCGTTGGTGCCGCGCGTGATCAGCGAAGCCGCCGAGAACGACTGCACCTCGGCATCGGAGAACGACACGACCTTCGCGAACAATCTCCCGCGCAGATCGCGTCCGATCTTCGCGCCGGTGGTGGAGGCGATGAGGCTGACGAAGATGGCGACTATCATCCCGAGCGCCGCAAGCGCGAGCATCTTGCCGCCCGTGCCCACGAGGTAGCTCATCTGCATGTCGGATAAGTCGTAACCCAAAGCCTCGTACTCGCTTTTCGCCGCCGCAAGCCCCTGCTGTGCGATGATGGTGTCGGCAGCGTCCCCCATGGCCTCACGCGCCTGATCGAGCATCTGCTGGATGCCGTCCGCGGAGATAAGTCCCGCGTCGTAGGCGACCTTCACCTGATCCAAGTCAAGATCGGGGATCTGGTCGGCGTAATGGACGATGACGAGCGGCAACGCCATGGCCTCATCAAGCTCCGCGCGCGAGGACTCGCCCGCGCTCGTCAGCTGATAGGTGCCCGACGAGGCCTTCTCGTAAGAGGCTTCGAACAGCGCCCGATCGTCGCCCTCGAGCATCATCGCCACCATGTCGTGAGAGCGCTCCGAAAGCTCGCTTACGGCGACATCGGATATGCCCGATTGCTGAATGCCCACGTCGACGATATCGGAGGTGAAGGTTGGAAGCGCAAGATCGCAGGCCGCCTGCACCGCCAGCAGCACGACGATCAGCACGATGGCCACCTTATGCTTCGCGTAGTTTTTCAGGATGCGCATTACCGGCCCCCTTCCGCATCGGTGGCGCCGGAGGCGGCGGGGCGGGCCTCTCCATCAAGATCGGACGGCGTTCGCCAGGGGCATCTCTCCTCGAACTCGAACAGGCGACGCATGATGCGGATCAACTCGCGCGCGTCATCCTCGCCGAGAAACGCGATCAGGTCGTCAAGGCGTGCATCATGCAACTTGCGCCCGGCCTCGTTCATGACGCGGCCCGCATCGGTAAGCTCGATGCTGACCGCGCGGCAATCGCTGCCGGAGCGCCCGCGTACGATAAGCCCCTTCGCTTCAAGCGACTTGAGCGTCTGCGAAATGGCGCTCGGGGACAGATGGCAAACCTTCGCCACATCCCCGGGGCGCACAACCTGCCCATCACGCTCCATGAACCCGAGCTTCATGACGGTGTGCGCCTCAACGGGCGTCAACCCGTCCGGGGCGGGCGGTGCGACGCGCCGCCGTCGCATGCGGTCCGCAACGTCGAAGAGCTCTTGGCGAAGCTCGCAGACGGTATCCTTCATGCCTATTCCTTTCGATTCGAAATTGTTAAGCTCCTAAATGTTTAGCATCTAAACTATAGCGGATGGATTCGATTGCGCAAGGGGGGGGATTCCCCGCACCAACCAAAAAGCGTCCAAGTCCGCAAAACCCGCAGATGAATGGTTCACCGTGCCGTATAATTCGCTTTGCGTGTGCATGTACAGGAATATCGAAAGGAGAAGGGATCTATGCAAGCAAGAACCACGAGTTTCGGCCGCAAGGCGCTCTCGATTCTTGTTGCGATCGTCATGACGTTCTCGCTGACGCCGACGTTTTCGTCCGCCGCATACGCAACGGACGCGAACGCGGCGCAAACCCAGGACGTCGAGGCGCAGGTCAGCGTTGCGGATACCGCAACGGGGACAAGCGCCGATGAGGCGAGCGCCCAAGATGAGCAGGCCGCCGAAGACGAGCAGGGCGCAAAGGGGGCGCAAGGCTCCTCAGCGGATGAGCAGGCACCTGCGCAGGCCGACGCCGACGCCGCCCCGCTCACCGTCGATGACGGCGACCAAAACGAACTCGCCGCCGATGAGTCCGAGGTGACGGGCGGCCAGACCATCGAGAATTCGGGCACCTACAAGGTCAAGGCCGGCTCCACCGGCACGATCACCGTCGCGGGGGGCATCGAGGTGAAGCTGGTCGGCCAAGGCATCGGCAACGCCGATGACAAGGAGGCCACGGCGTACAAGAACCTCACCATCGTCGTCGGAGAGGCATCCCAGCTCACCTTGAGCGGCATGCGCATCCACAACACCCCGGCGACGAGCGCCGACATCGTCGACGCCGTGGACTTCACGGGGACGGGCACCCTTGCCACCGAGGGTGACAACCTGATCGACCTCGACGCCAACTCCGACACCTATGGCGCGAGCGCCGCGATCCACGTCGGCCCCGCCGCGAAGGTCACCTTCAAAGGCAGCGGGAACCTCTACGTCTACAAGTGGATGGGCGGTGCCGCCATCGGCTCGCACGGCGACGGCGAAACCTGCGGAAGCATGAAGTTCGAATCCGGCACCTGGCTTTTGGCGGGCAACAAGCTCGGCCCGGTCATCGGCGGCGACAGCACCGTCGTGAAGAACGGGGATATCGAGATCACGGGCGGCGCCATCTACGCGACGAGCATCGCCATGGGCGCCTGCATCGGCGCTTCGGCAAGCGGCATCGCCGGTGATGTCACCGTATCCGGCGGCACCCTCGAGCTGTGGTCCGACTGGGGCGGCTCGTCCATCGGCCGCGGCGGCAACGGGACCGAGGCCGATGCGGGCACGCTGAAAGTGACGGGCGGCTCGGTCAAGTCCATGGTCGGCCCCAACGCCTTCCAGAAATGGGGCATCACCTCCGCCTACAACGCGCCCGTCGTCACGAACAACAACCTGACGGCTAAGACCACCGACGCCAAGGGCAAAGAGGTGGCGGTCCTCACCTTCGACGCCTCGGAATATCTGGGGAGCTCCATCGATGTCACGGTGGACGGCGAGCCGTACTACTCCGGCTCGCTCTACCAGTATTCAACCCAGCCCGCCACAAGCCACAGCGCCTCCTACACCCCCTTGCGCTGGACCAAAGGCGAGCAGACCAACCTGTACTTCCAGGTTGCGAAGACCACGCACGTCATCAAAGTCGGAGACGACACCTACATCTACGCGTGGAACGCGGATGCGCAGGCATTCCAGAACGTCACGCCCGCCGTCGACACCTCCTGGTACAACGCGAGCCAAACGTCCTTCACGCTGAACTCGCCCGAGCAGCTTGCGGGCCTTTCCGCCATCGTCGCCGGCAAGGTGAAAACCATCGATCCCGCAACCGGCAAAGACGTCACGGTCAAGGACTCCTTCGAGGGCAAGACCATAACGCTCGGCGGGTCGATCGACCTGACCGGCTACTACTGGAACCCCATCGGCAGCCAGGAGAACCCCTTCAAGGGCACCTTCAACGGCCTTGGCCGCGAGGTGAGCAACCTTAACGTCAGCACCGATAAAGGCTATGCCGGCCTGTTCGGCTACGTTGCCGCGGGCGCCACGGTCAAAAACCTCGTCCTGAACGGCAATGTCGCCACGAGCGCCAGCGTCGACTACGTCGGCGCGGTCGCCGGCTACAACGCGGGCACCATCAGCCGCGTGCAATCCTCCGTCGTCGTGAACGCGCCGGCGGCATACAACGTCGGCGGCATCGCGGGCTTCAACGACGGCGGCTACAACGCGGCCGTCTCCACCACCGAGCCCACCGGCGGCGCCGGCAGCATGAGCATGTGCTCCGTCACCGGCAACGTGACCGGATACGGCAAGGTCGGCGGCATCGCGGGCGAGAGCTCCGGCTCAGTCGCGCAAAGCTTCGCCACCGCAACCGTTGACGGGCTGAACACCGGCAGCAAGAACGGCGTCGGCGGCATCGTCGGGCGCAACGGCAACAACAACACGGCCCTCGAGGCCGGCACCATCGACAGCTGCTACTTCATGGGCACCGTCGGCCGTGGCGGCCAGAAGTGGGTCGGCGGCATCACCGGCTTCAACAACGCCAAGTCCTCCATCGCGAACTGCTACATGGCGGGCACGCTGGTGGCGGGCGGCGGCTACTACAACGCCATCGCCGGCAACCAGGAGGGCGCGGCCAACTGCTCGAACAACTACTCGCTCGACACCGTCGCGAGCATGGGCTCCACCGAGGGCGAGATCGGCATCGCCAAGACCGAGGCCGAGTTCAAGGCAGCGGACATGGTCTCCCTGCTCAACGGCGAGGGTTCGGCCTATGCCACGGACCGATTCTCCGAAAATGAGGGCTATCCCGTCCTCGCCTGGGTCAACGACAGTCACTACGACGTCTCCTGGTACAGCACCGCAAGCGCCACCTTCACGCTGACCGACGCCTACCAGCTCAAGGGGCTGGCCGCCATCGTGAACGGCCAGGCCATGGGGATTGCCCAGAATTCCTTCAAGGACATTACCGTCAAACTGGGAGGAGACATCTCCTTCGAGGACTGCAAGATGACCCCCATCGGCGACAAGGACCACCCCTTCGAGGGCACCTTCGACGGCAACGCCTACACGCTCAGCAAGCTTTCCATCGCCGATGACACGACCGGCGGCTACGTCGGCCTGTTCGGTAACGTCGGCACCAACGCGACCATCACCAACTTCACCGTCGAGGGCACCATCAGCGCCGCCGGCGGCGACTACGTCGGCGGTGTGACGGGCTACAATAGCGGCGTCATCTCGAAGGTCAACTCGAACGTCAACGTCGATGCACCGAACGTGTACAACGTCGGCGGCATCGCGGGCTTCAACGACGGCGGCTACAACGCGGCCGTCTCCACCACCGAGCCCACCGGCGGCGCCGGCAGCATGAGCATGTGCTCCGTCACCGGCAACGTGACCGGATACGGCAAGGTCGGCGGCATCGCGGGCGAGAGCTCCGGCTCAGTCGCGCAAAGCTTCGCCACCGCAACCGTTGACGGGCTGAACACCGGCAGCAAGAACGGCGTCGGCGGCATCGTCGGGCGCAACGGCAACAACAACACGGCCCTCGAGGCCGGCACCATCGACAGCTGCTACTTCATGGGCACCGTCGGCCGTGGCGGCCAGAAGTGGGTCGGCGGCATCACCGGCTTCAACAACGCCAAGTCCTCCATCGCGAACTGCTACATGGCGGGCACGCTGGTGGCGGGCGGCGGCTACTACAACGCCATCGCCGGCAACCAGGAGGGCGCGGCCAACTGCTCGAACAACTACTCGCTCGACACCGTCGCGAGCAAAGGCTCCACCGAGGGCGAGATCGGCATCGCCAAGACCGAGGCCGAGCTCAAGGCAGCGGACATGGTCTCCCTGCTCAACGGCGAGGGTTCGGCATACGTCACCGACGCGAACGCGGCCAACGCCGGCTACCCCGTCCTCGCATGGACCAACCAGCAATACGTTGACGCCGGCTGGTACAACACCACCGACACCACCTTCACGCTGAAGAGCGCCTCGGAGGTCGCGGCACTTGCCGCCATCGTCAACGGTACGGCAGCCGACATCGCCCAGGATTCCTTCGTGGGCAAGACCGTGAAGATCTCGACCGACATCAACTTCGCAGCTGGCTCCAGCTCGGCTGGCACCGCCATGAGCCCCATCGGCAACGCGGACCACGCCTTCGCCGGCACCTTCGACGGCTCCAACCGCCTGCTGAGCAATATCAAGATCGCGCAAGGCGCGGGCGGCTACGCGGGTCTGTTCGGCAACATCGCCGCAACCGGCGTCGTGAAGAACTTCTACGCCGCAGGCGAGGTCAGCGCCACCGGCGGCGACTACGTCGGCGGTGTGGCGGGCTACAATGCGGGCAAGATCCAAAACGTCACCGCTGATCTTGCCGTGAACGCTCCCAGCTCCTACAACGTCGGCGGCATCGCGGGCTTCAACGACGGCGGCTACAACGCGGCCATCTCCACCACCGAGCCCACCGGCGGCGCGGGCATCATCGAGAAGTCCAGCGC
>CAVHXL010000100.1:0-6854 GCA_963639885.1 bacterium
GTGAGTTGGTTGTATTCGGTCATGGCCTCTCTCCGAAACACGTTTCTTTCGGCGCATTCAAAACGTCGAGTGTATAGGTCCGACGGGAATGATAGTGAATTTCCTTAAAGCCGAGTCGCTTGGTGGGACATTCTCACGCAATCGACGTTTTGCATTCACGGAAGCGGGCGGCAATCTGCTTGGGTCGCGACTTGGGCTGCGGGGACGATCTGTCCGAGACGGCTTCGGGACTGTTTCGGGGCAGCATCGGGGTCTTGTGGGACGACCTTGGGGCTGCTTTGGACCCCGGGTCGGCCCTCGGGGTCCGGGGACTGCCCTCAGGTTCCCGGGACGGCGCCTTCCTTGAGCCGATTCTTTTCGCGGTAATCGCGCGGCAAACGGCCTCGAGGCGTTTTCGTACGGCTTCGCAAACTGCAAAGTGCGCCTTGTATAATGCCCGTATGGCGAAACGGAAACTCATACTTGATCGATATAAACCCCTGGCGAAGGCGGGTGCGGGCGGTTTCGGCACGGTTCAGGTTGCTTGGGACACGCGCATACAGCGCAAGGTGGCCATCAAGTGCATCCGGTTGTCCGAAACCGAGCTGCGTCGCGCGTCGTTGCCTGGGGCGGATGCGGTTTCGACGCCGCTGGTTGACCCCGATGACGTTCCCCCGTGGGAGGATCTTCCCGAAACGGCTTCCGCTCCTGCCGCCGCCGACGCCTCCGCTGGTGCCGCCGCGAACGCCGACGTCGCCACCCCCGACCCCGCCCTTTCGTCGCCCGACCCGGGATCATCCGTCAGTTTGACGCATGATGACACCCCTCTCGTGCATACGCTCGCACGCATTCCGGGCCTTGATGAGGCAAGAACCGCGGCCATGCTTTCCGATCAGAACATCGTGACCGTTTACGACTTCGAGATACAGGATTCGATCGCGTATCTCATCATGGAATACGTCGAGGGCATGACGCTGACGAAGCTTCTGCGCGATCACGGAGCCGAGCTGACCCTGGATGCGGCGGCTGCGGTGTTTGCCGGCGTGGCGCATGCGCTTGAGGTGGCTCACGAGAGCCAGGTTCTTCATCTGGATATAAAGCCTGACAACATCTTGATCAACCTGCAAGGTCAGGTGAAGGTAACCGACTTCGGCCTGGCGACGCTTGCCGATGCGTCGGGCTATGGCAGAACCGGCGGTGGAACGGTCGGCTACATGCCGCTCGAGCAGATGCGCTCGGAAAGCCTTGACGTTCGCTGCGATGAGTGGGCGCTCGCTTCGGTCACCTACGAGATGCTTTCCGGCGAGAACCCGTTTTTCGCTTCCGATTTATGGGCAGCTCAGGAGGCTATCGAGGAAGCCGAGCTCGTCTTGCCCTCGTTGTGCTGGGATGATTTGGATGAAGACGCCGACGATGTGCTGTTCATGGCGCTGGATCCCGATCGTGAGGAGCGCTTCGAATCGGTTGGGGCTTTCGCGGCCGAGTTCGAGCCGTTGCTGGGGGACGCGCGGCAAGGCAAACGAGAACTGGCGGCGATCGTGCAGGGGCCCGTTGAAGAGGAGCTTCAAGAGGAAGAGGCCGCGCCTCGCGTGCCGTTGCGCGATCGAATCACCGAGCGTGGGATTCGCTTGGCCGCCCGCGCATGCGGTGCTGCCGGTTCGGCGTTGCTGGCGTTTTGGTCGCTGTCCAAGATTCCTCAGGCGTCCGGCGTCGATAACCCCTTGTTCTGGGGAATCGGCGCGCTCGTTGCGCTTGCCGGTGGGTTGCGTCCGCACCTGGGGGCGTTGCTGGGATTTGCCGCCCTGTCGGCGGCATGCTTGTTTCAGGGTAGTCCCGCTGTTGCCTGCTTGTTTTTCGCCGCGACGATCGCTTGGTGGTGGCTGCTTGGCCGATATGGCGATTCGCTGGCGAACTCCGCCTTGGCGGTGCCGCTTGCGGGCGCTCTCGGGGTTGGTCCATTGGCGCCCCTCGCGGCGGGATTGAGCTTGCGAACCTTGCCGGCGATGGGCACGGCGCTATTCCAGGTGTTTACGGCATTTGTTTTAGCTGGATTCGGATCGGGGTCGCTTATCGGCTGGGATGGTCTTCTGAACTGGCCTTATGCGTCTCATACTACGCAGGGGATGATGTTTGGCGACATCATGTTCTCGATGATTTGCCGCCCCGAGACGTGGGTGATGGCTGGAAGCTGGGTGCTTGCTGCCGGCGTTTGCGCACTCGCGTGCTCGCGCCCCTCGCGAGCGCTGTCGGTAGTGGGCGCGGTTCTTGGTGCTGCGATGCTCCTGGTGGGCGCTGTCGCTGCGGCGGGGTTCGAGAGCGCATGGGCTAGCTTGCTACCCGATGTGCCGTCGCTTGCGGGGATACTTGCTTCGGGTGCGCTTGCGGTTGCGGCATGCTTTCTGCTTCCCGATTGGGAACAGCCTGAGCCAGAGGAGTAAGGCGGGGATTGGTGGAACCGGCGGTACTCTTCGCGTTTCCTGATGCGGTGTGAGCTTTCGGGCGCAGCTGCGAAGAGCTGATCCGGGAGCTATTAGCCCTCCTCCTTACACGAACGAGCAGGGGCCGAGCGAAAGCTCGGCCCCTGCTCGGGAACGCCGTCAGGCGAGAGATGGCTTTTCGGAGCAGCCGGTTGCTTGATGGCCGCTCCAGGCTCGCTTGATAAGCGAAAGACCCGCGAACGCCTAGTTCAGCTCGTGCTCGGCGAGAAGCGCTTGCCCGCCGCCGGTGGTCGGGGCGGCGTCGCCGGCTTGGCTGAGGAAGCAGGTGGGGCGTACGATGGCCATGCGCTTGCCACCTTCGCTCTTTACGCGGATGACCTGCATCTTCGTTTTCTCGGCAAGCTCGAGCTCGTACTTCATGAAATACGACAGCACCAGCAGATGCTTGGCCTTCGCGATGCCGCTCATGAAATCGCGGCGCTCGGCGGCCATGATGCGATCGCGGTCTTCCTCGGTGCTGATGATCTCGAATGCGTTGCGATGAGGGAAGAATCCGTCGATGCATCCGATGATGAACAGGTTGTCGTACTCGGTGCCTGCAAGGTTCTGCATCGTGGTGATGTGCATGACATGCGGGTCGTCCGACCAGGAGGGATCAGTCACGCTCGCGCGTTCAAGCTCGAAAAGCTGCTTGGCCGTCTCGTCGCCGATCATGGATTCCGCAACGCTCTCAAACTCGCTGATGCCCTCGCCGCCGATGGCTTTGAGCAGGCCGAACCCGCGTCGGCTGCTGTTCTTGTTGATGAATTCCTGCCCAGCGCGCCATTTCTCCGCAAGCACGCGTGCGCGCAGGAAGGGCTCCTTCGCGCCGAACCCGGCGTTGCCGATCTGCTCAAGCGCTTCGCGAAGCGTGATGTTCTCGGCTTCCGCGAAATCCTGCAAGCCCATCCAAGCGTCGCTGTTGGTCAGCGCATTGTCGAAGCCGCACCAGCTGCGCCAGGCAACCATGTCCTCGGGGTTCGCGAGCAAATTCAGTTTTGTGAACGCCACCAGGGCTTTTGCGTGGCTTGAATCGCGCGGATCGCCCGCGAGCGTGCCCATTGCGCCCGCGACGCTCACGTTGAAGCCGCGACGGCGCAGCATCTTCTCGGCCATGATCGCCCAGCGGCGATTCGGGACGACGATGGCGGTGCGGGATTCGCGCACGTTGCTGTTCAGCGGCAGCATGTGGCGCAGATACTTCGTGATGCCGTTGAGCTCGTCCTCGGGCGTGTTCCATTTGATGGACATGATGCCTTCCGGCATCGTGGGGATGTCGGCGGCGTTTTCGTCGGCCTCCTCATGCTGCAGGGCGATGGCCTGGGCCGATCCCGCAACATAGGCGGAATCCATGCCCTCGCAGCCGGCCAGGGCATCGGCGAAGGCGATGATTTCGGGGTTGCCATAGGCTCCCTCAAGATGGAACAACTTCACATCACGGCGCACCGTGTCGAACTTCACGAAGCCCTCGACATAAGGATGCGCCCCGCGCAGGGTGCGCGTTTCATTGGGGTTGCCCGCGATAACGACCTGCTCATCGGCCAGAAGGCAGATGCAGGACTGCTCGGCATGAGAGAGGTTCTGGAAGTCGTCGCACAGCACGTAGGCATATTTCGCGCGGCTTTCCGCCCCCTCGTCGGACTTCAGGAACACCGAGCACAGCGCGGGCGCTTCCTGCGCAAGCATTCCCTCGCGCAGCTTCAGGATGCGAATGGCCAGGTTGTAGACCGAATCCTCGGCGCCGCCGCAGTTCCAGTCGTCCTTCGGCGTGTCGGCGGCCATCTGGCTGTAGAAATAGCCCAGCATTTTACGCAGGATGCGCGGCTTCTCGCCGGTGGTTTTCATGTCTTCCAGGAAGAAGTTGTATTCCGCATCGGAGAGGATGCGGGGGACGCGGCCCGTCGACGTGCGGGCAGCCGGTGTGTCGAGCACGGCGACGCAGGCGTCAAGCACGGTGGTGATGGTGACCTTGTTCGCGACGGCCGCATCATCGAGGGCGCGCGCCAGGCGCTGGCGAATGGCCTGGGCCGCAAATGCGTTGGTAGCCGCTATCAGAATGGAGTCAGGAGCCTGACCTGCTTTTATGAGCGTGGTTGCTCGGCGAATGAGCGCCTCCGTCTTTCCGGCGCGCGCGGCGCCTTCGATCTTGACCATGCGGTCGGTGCATGCAGCGATGGCATCTATCATGTGTTCTCCCTTCAGTAGCGGCTATCTGTGGCCCTCGCGCACGGCGCGCGAGGGCGGTTTTCAAGCGGTGCGCCACAAGAGGCGCTTTTCAAATGCCGGCCGATCATCGATCCGGCGAAGCCTCGGCTGGCGAAGCCTCGAGTCGGCCGATCGCCAAGCTGACGAAGCCTCGTTCCGGCCGAAGGCCAAGCTGACGAAGCTTCGTTCCGGCCGATCCTCGATCCCTTGGAACCAAATCAAGGCGAAAGGGACTCTTGCTCCCGGGTCCGGCCGAGTGGCGGCCGGTGGCGGCGGGAACCCCCGTCGAAGGACTTTACGCCTCGATGACTTTCGTCGTGCCGTCAGTATACTCCACAAGCCATGCGTCGTAGGCAACATCGAACGTGGGCTCATCAAGCTCGAAAATCAGCTCGGGATCCTCAAGCCCGCCCTCGGCGCCTTCCGCCCCCAGCTCCTCGGCCGCTTCCTCGGCGACCAACTCGGGTGACTCCAGGAACGCTTCCTGTGCCGCGGCCTCGGCGGCGGCACGAGCGGCTTCCTCGGCGGCAGCGGCCTCGGCGGCGGCGCGCGCTTCCTCCTCTGCGCGGATGGCGGCAGCCTCGGCACCTGCTTTCACCTGGGCGGCCCAGGATTCATCAGTGGGCATCGATATGGCCTTCACGGTTGCCTTGTCGCCGAGCTTGCCGGCGTTGTAGGCTTCACGCACCTGCGTCAGGACGGCGGACGCCTCCTCGTTGATGCTGCTGACGTCGTTGCAGCGCATCTTGACGGGCAGCTTGCCGTTTTCCAGATCGATCTCGAACCACGTGAACGGGATTTCCGGATTGCCGATCTCGCGCTGGCGCTTGTTGAAGATAAGCGTCTGGTTGCCCACCTTGTGGAACTGGTTGGAGAACCAGCGGATCATGACCTCGTCCCACAGCTCGTCGGCGCCCTCGTCGGCGGAATCGACGTAGTGGCGCGTGCCGAGCTTCACCAGAAAGCGGAGCGTGTTCTCGATTGGGGCCTCCTCGCCCTGCGGGGCCTCGGGAGCCGGGTGCGTGCGCACGAGCGCCGTGCCGATGTAGGCGTAGCAGCGGTTCACCTCAAGGCGCAGCTCCTCCGAATCCATGCGCTCATCGATGTCGAGGATCATCGTCAATGAAGGTCTTGGTTGTGCCATTTGTTTCCCCTCTTCTTCGTCTTCGCGGCGGCCGACCCGGGGTGCGCCAATGGGTTTCCCGCTTCGCCCCATTTAGGGCCGCCTTCACCCGTTTTGGTTTCCCTGGCAGGTCATCCGCCTGTTTCCTCTTCGCAGTACCCAGTGTAAATGCCCTGCTCAGTGCAAAATCATCCCGGAAGGATGATATGGAAGCGCTCATGCATCCGCCCCTTATGATTTGCGTATCCTCCCGCGTCCTAGTATCGAATCAACGCATTGAGCACGTTGCGCCGCACCGGATCCGCTCCGTTGCCAACCTCCTCCCTCCACCCCCTTGCCGGTGGCGGGGCGGAAGCGCCGGCGCTGCGCAGCGTGCTCAATGCGCGAAACGAAGGAGAGACAAGAAAAAGAAGGAGAGGAGGGGCATATGGCGAAACTATCACTGACTCGTCGCAGCTTCTTGAAGGCGTCCGCAATGGCGGGCGCTGCCGCAACCGTGGGGTTTGCAGCTGCGCCGTCCACGGCACTTGCCGAGGGCGTAGATGCAACGGCTGGCGAGGTCAAGCGTATCCGTTCTTGCTGCCGTGCTTGCGGCAAGGTTGAATGCGGTACGTGGGTTACCGTTCAAGATAATAAGGTGATCAAGGTCGAGGGCGATGAATCCAACGCTCACAGCCGTGGTCACTGCTGCGCTAAGTCTCAATCGTCCATGCTCGCACTGTACCATCCCGATCGTCTGCGCTACTGCTTGAAGCGCACGAACCCGAAGGGTGAGGACGATCCCGGCTGGATCCGCATCAGCCTGGCTGACGCCTTCGACGAGGCCGGCGCCAAGTTCAACGAGATCGTCGAGAAGTACGGCGGAGAGGCTAACTTCGCGATGGGCGGCACGTCCCGCGTTTGGGCGCAGCCTCCGTACGGCACCCTGAAGTCCATCTTCCCGACCCCGAATGCCCACCTGGCATACGAGATCTGCAAGGGCCCGCGCCACTTCGCCGGTATTCTGACCGACGAGATCGGCTCGCCCTGGATGGAAGTCGAGCAGGGTCCGTTGGTGTACGTGCAGTGGG
>CAVHXL010000101.1:0-6765 GCA_963639885.1 bacterium
GCCGCAGCATGCTTGCGTGAACGAGCGCGGCCGCACCTTCGGCGCCGTCATGGCGAGCACGCCCCTCCCTCATCTTCTTGAGCACATGGTTGTTGACCTGCAGGTTCGCGAAATGGCGAAAGAGAAGGCCGGGGCCGGGCGCGCGAAGGCCGCGGTGCCGGCATCCGATGTTCCCATCGTGGGGACCAGCGAATGGCTTGACGAGCCGGCCGGCCGTGCGCGCATCGACGTGAGCTTCGCCGATGACCTTGTTGCGCTCCGCGCGCTGCGCGATGCCGTCGCCGTGCTGAACGATGCGCTCACGGACGCGTATCGGCCCAAGACGCGACGCGAAGCATTCTAACGAAACGGCAACCGTTTTCTGCAGGTGTGGACTTTCTGACCAATCGGAAACATAAGTCCTCGTATAATGGGCGATACACTTACTGAATTGCAAGGCTTTAAGGAGGCCGCTATGAGCAGATTTGGATTCTTCCTGGCAGGTGGCGTTATCGGTGCTGCGGCGGCTTGGCTGTGCACCCCTGGCAATGGCAAGGAAAACCGTATGCTGGTTGCCGAGAAGGTGAACGCCGCTTGGGGCGACGCCCAGAACATCGGCGCCAATGCTGGCGATACGGCTCATCAGGTTGTTTCCAACGTGACCACCCAGGCCCAGGCCGTGGCAGGCAAGGCCTCCGCGCGCGTGCAGGAGGTTGCCAGCAACTTGAAGCCCGCATCCGAGAGCAGCGACGAGCTTCGTGAGAAGATCAAGGCTGCCCGTCAGCGCATCGCCAACCAGGTCGCGAAGAACGCCGGCGAAGCTCCCGCGTCCCCGGTCGAGGCCGTCGTCGAGCAGGTTGAGGACGTCGAGGCTCCCGCCGAGGCATCCGTCGAGGACGTTAAGGAAGTTGTTGCCGAGGCAGCCGAAGAGGCCGAGAAAGCCGAGTAGCTTCCCGTTTCGAAGTGAACATCGCGAAGCGGTCGCGTTTTGGTTCCGCAAGGTTCCGACGCGCCGCTTCCTTTTGTATGGGGGATAGGGTAATGGCGAGCAAGCTCATCACCACGAAAGAGCTCACCGGCACGCGAGTGATCGGCGGCAAGAAGGGAAACAAGCGAATCGGCAAGATTCGCCGTTTCGTGTTCCATCCCAAGGAGAAGCGCGTTATCGGCTTCGTGGTGAAGCGCCCCGACCTTCTATGGATGTTCCACCGCGCCGATCAGTTCGTTCCCATTGATGGTTACGACTTGGTCGATGGTCGCGTCGTGTTGCGCCCCGATGCCGCCACCAGCGGGAAGGCAGCCTGTAAAGCTATGGGGCTGAACTGGGATGATTGCGTTATCTGGATGGGCCTGCCCGTCATGACGGAATCGGGTCAGTCGTTCGGCTACGTTGGCGATGTCACGTTCAATCGTCTGACCGGCACCGTTGATTCGTTCGAAACCGACAGCGGTGCAGCCTCCAACGCGCTGCTCGGAAAGCGCTCGATTCCAGCCAGCATGATTCGCGGGTTCAGGCGCGGAATGGGGGCGGCGGTTGCCCCCATGGGTGCAGAAGGCGTGGAGTCGGACGACGTGCAGCTCGGCGCCATGTTGGTTGCCGACGAGGTCGCGCAGCTTGATTCGGAAGGCGGCGTCGCCGAAGCGGCCGGCCAGGCGACCGCGGTTGCCGTGGACAAGGTTCAATCTACCGTTGACAAGGCAAAACCAGCTGTGAGCAAGGCGACGGCGGCGGCCGGCGAGGCGGTCAACAAGGGCGCTTACGCCACGGGTCGCCAAATCAGCCGCTCCAAGAACATGTTCAAGGATTTCAAGTCCGAATACGACAAGGCGGTGGCCCCTTCGGGACAGAAGCCGAAAGCAAGTGACGCTGCTAAGAAGGACGCCTCTTCAGGAAAGGCTTCCTCTTCAAGCCGCGAATCCGCTGCCGCTTCGTCATCTCAGGTGGGAAAGCCCTCCTCTAAAAAGACTGCCGGGAAAACCGCGCCGAAGAAAAAGAAGAATATGTTCGCGGCTTTCAAGGAAGAATACGACAAGGCGAGTCGCTAGCGATTTGGCGGGGGTTGGCATAGAGTGGCGCGACGCAAGGCACAACGGTCGAAAAGGCAGATGAAGAAGCGGATGATGCGAGACTCGCGCATGGGCGGGTCGAGCTCGCGTCAAAGCCGGCGCCAGCGCGCGCAAAGGCGCAAGGAGACGATTCGCGATCGCAGGGAGGCCATTCAGGAAAAGGCGAATGAGCAGACCGAGGTTCGTGGCAAGCCGGTACGACGGGGAGACATCTTCAAGATCGTCGGATTGGTCGCCTTCATCGCCATTCTCGCCTTGCTCTCGTGGCTGCTGTGGCCCTACATCCACACGCTGTTCGAGCCGGGCGGCATCGATGTGGTCATCAACGATGTGCGTGAAGCAGGCCCTTGGGGATTCCTTATTTTGCTGGCGCTGCAGTTTTTGCAGATCGTCGTCGCATTCATTCCCGGCGAAGCCACGCAGATGGCGGCGGGGATGCTCTACGGGCCATGGCTCGGAAGCCTCATTATTTTCATCGGATGCGTCATCTCGAGTGCATTCGTGTTCGTCGTGGTCCATAAGCTTGGCGCGCCGTTCGTGCGAGACATGGTGTCGGAAAAGTGGATGAAGAAATTCGACCATTTCCAGGAATCGGGCAAGCTTGAGCTGACGGTTTTCATCCTGTTCCTGATTCCGGCCATGCCGAAAGACGTGCTGACGTATTTGGTTCCGCTGACCGAAATGCGCATGCGCTCCTTTATGGTGCTATCGAACGTCGCGCGCCTTCCGGGAATCTTGATATCCGCATACGCGGCAAGCGGTTTGGTCGACGGTAATGTTTGGCAAAGCATCGTTATCCTGGCGGTCCTTTGCGTGGTTGCCGTCGTGTGCCTGATTTTCCGCGAGAAGTTGATAGCCGCGGCGACGAAGCTGTCTCATAGGAAGTAATGGTTGACGGGCGCTGCGTCCGTGGAGGTGCGGAGCGAAAGAATGGAAAGCGGGGTGCTTGATGGACGATCAGCGGCCAATTGATCCTTTCGATGAGGTTGCAGCTGCCGAGGCGGAGCTATCCGCTGCTCAAGCGCGCCTTGCCGCCGCCCGCCAACATGCGGCCGAGGCTCAGGGGCAGGGCCGGGATACGCTTTTCGGGGGGCAGGTTTCGGGCTGTGGACCGCAGGTAGGGTCCCAGCAATGCGAGCCGCAGGCAGACCCCCAGCAATGTGGGCCGCAGACGCAACGGACCCAATCGGGCCAGCTGCAAGCGCAACCCGGGGGTTCGCCGCAGCAGCCCCAGGCATCGAGGCCCCAGTCCGGCTATACGGCACCGGCCTATTCGTTGGCAATAGGCTCGAAAGACCATGTTGCAGCTGGTCTTCTGGCTATTTTGCTCGGCTGGCTGGGCGTGCATAAATTCTATCTGGGGTACTACAATGCCGGATTCATCATGCTTGGCGTCTCGGTTCTCGGCGGTATCCTGACCGCAACGATCGCAGCCGGCGCGATCTGGATCATCTCCATCGTGGAGGGCGTGATATACCTAGCCAAATCGCAAACCGAGTTCGAGCAAATGTATGTGGTCAACAAGCGGGAGTGGTTTTAGCCGCCCGCTTCGATTCCGCTGCGTAGGCTTCTCATCGGCGTTTGCGTTTCCGTCTCGTAACGCTTCTACCGGATGTTCCCGAAGCGGTAAATTGCAAGGTACGATAGAATAACTATTCAATATCCCAGCTTGTCGGTTTACTGGCGGGCACCCGCATCTTTGTTAGGGGACAACATGAGTACCGCCGCAAGCTCCAACCATATTGAAACCATCACCGAGGCAGATAAGCAGAAAACCCTGAAGAAGGTTGTCGTCTCGTCGTTCTTGGGTAATTTCATCGAATGGTTCGATTACGCAAGCTATTCGTACCTCGCCACCGTGCTGGCGCTGGTATTTTTCCCGGGCGAAGACAAAATGGTTTCCACCATGATGGCGTTCGGCGTGTTCGCGCTGGCGTTTCTGGTGCGCCCGATCGGGGCGATTTTCTGGGGGAATATGGGTGACAAAAAGGGCCGCAAGTGGGCTCTTTCCATTTCCATCCTGCTGATGTCGGGTGCCACCTTCCTCATCGGCTGCTTGCCCAGCTACGCGGTTATCGGCGTGCTTGCGCCTCTTGCATTGTTGTTGCTGCGCATGGTGCAAAGTTTCTCCGCATCGGGCGAATACGCGGGCGCGTCCACGTTCATCGCCGAGTATGCCCCCAAGAACCATCGCGGGTTTTATTGCTCGATGGTGCCGGCATCGACGGCGTTCGGTCTGCTGATCGGCTCCATGCTTGCAGCGTGGATGTTCAACTTCTTCGGCTCCGAATCGGATTTCGTCGTCAACTGGGGCTGGCGCATCCCGTTCTTGCTGGCAGGCCCGCTCGGGTTCATCACCCACTACATCCGTGAGCACCTGGAAGATTCGCCGGTGTATGCGAAGATGCAGGACGATCTGAACAGCAAGGGACTCAAGGGCGAGGACAAGCCTATCCGCACCTTGTTCAAATCCCATCGTCGCGTGCTCATCATCAGCTTCGGGGCCTGCGTTTTGAACGCGGTTGGATTCTACGCGGTGCTTACCTATTTGCCGAACTATCTTGAGGCGACGCTGCAATATGATCCGGGTTCGGCTTCCACCATCACCACCATCGTGCTCGTCGTCTATATCGGGTTCATTTTCCTGTCGGGCCGCATTTCCGATAAATTCGGCCGCAAGAAGATGCTCGTTGCCGCATGCGTCGGCTTCATCGTGTTCACGATTCCGGCGTTCTGGCTGCTGGGTTCCCTCGATTTCGTCACTATTCTGGTGGTTGAGCTCATCATGTGCCTGCTTCTGACCATCAACGACGGCACGCTTGCCAGCTATCTGTGCGAAACGTTCCCGACCGAGGTTCGCTACTCGGGATTCGCGCTCAGCTTCAATTTGGCGAACGCCCTGTTCGGCGGATCGGCGTCGTACATCTCCTTCGCGCTGATCAACGCAACCGGCAATGCGCTCATGCCGGCGTTCTATATGGTTGCAATCGCCGTGCTTTCGCTGATCGCCATGCTGCTTTCCCATGAGCACACGGGCAAGGATTTGAGCGAAGTCTAGAGCTTCCTAAATCGTGATAACACGGCACGCCAACAGGATAAGCCCGATTGCGGCGAGCACGCAGATTCCCGCAATGGCGGCTTTGTCTCCCTTGCCGACCGAGGTGTTCTCGTTTCGCTTAGCCTTGAGGTAGAGTGCGAATCCAGGGACATAGCCTACGCAGGTCAAAAGTAGCAGGCCCCAGCTTTCGACCAGCACGCCTATCGTCAAGAATGCAACCGCATAGAGGCCGATGAGCGCCTTGAGGAGTTCTTTGCGGTCGAGCGACAGCTTGACCTGGTACGCCGCGATCGTCACCCAAGTGACCGCGATCGAAACGGTGCACATGCTGAATGCGAAGTTGTAGGCATCCTCGCTGAACATCAGCACGATGAGCATGACCTGCACGCATGCCCCAACCACCAAAAGGCTTCGCTGCGGAGCCCCTTTGGCGTTCGTCATTCCCCAGGGTGCGGGAAGCAGTTTACGCGCGGCCATCTCCGAGGATGTTTCCGTCGGCAGGATGGTGAACGACAGCCAGGCACCGGCGGTGCTGGTGATGATGGCAAGGCTGATGAACGCGCCGCCCCAGCCTGGCGCCATCGCCTCAAAGACATACACGAGCGCCGGATAGTCGAGCGCGGCGACCTCGTCGAAGCTCATGAAACCGTACGGAAGCAGGGAGCAGCCAATGTAGACGACCAGGAGAATCGCAAGCCCGATCATGGTTGCCTTGCCGGCATCGCTGGTTTTGCGTGCGCGGGAGCTGATCACCGCAGCTCCTTCGATGCCGACGAACATCCACATCATCGCGATCTGGCAGTTCATCGTTTGACTTGCGAGGTTTCCCAAAGGCTCGGCGCCTTCATATGATTGGCCTGCTGCCACGGCGTTGTTGTAGGCGTTTCCCCAGAAGTCGGAAGTGAAGACGCCAAGGTTGAACAGGGCGACGCCGAATGACAGGAACAGGATCAAGGCGCTCAGTTTCGTGATCATGACTATGGCGTTGAGGAATGTGGCCGATTCGACGCCGTTGATGATCAGGAGCGTCATAAGCCACAGGATCACCGACGCAAGAACAACGCAGGGAAGCGAGTTGCCGTCGATGAATGCCGGGAAGAAGTAGCCGAGCGTCGACATCATCATGGTGGCGAACGCGATGTTGCCAAGCCATCCTGATAGCCAATAACCCCAGCCGGATAGGAATCCGGCAAGAGAGCCGAACCCCTCTTCAGCGTATTCGAACACGCCGTTGAGGTCGGGACGCAGCTTCGTGAGGTTCGAGATCGAAAGCGCGAGGGCGCAGAAGCCGAGGCCTACGATGACCCAAGCGATCATCGCTCCTCCGGGGCTTGACACTTGCGCGATCTGCCCTGAGAGGGCGAACGCTCCGGTGCCGATGCATGACCCGACGACCATCCCGATCAAGCCGAACAGCCCAATGCCCTTCGATGCTTCACTCTTCATGTTGTTCCTTGCCATTTCGTTATTCCACAGATGTGGAAGTGGATTTCGACCTCGAGCATTTTCCCATACTTCCGATGGAACGCTATTTGAAAATGGGCCTTTTACCGTTGCGAAATGGTTATTCGCTTGTTACAAGACGGTATCCAAATGGCGGAGGGGTGCTTTCGTCTGCTAAAGTGAGCCGAGTAAACCACGAGGCTAGGTAGGAATACCCG
>CAVHXL010000102.1:0-6634 GCA_963639885.1 bacterium
CCGCGTCTGTGGCGGCCGAGCCGGGTGCCAAAGCCTCGACCCCGGCCGCGGAAGCCGCAGCCGCGTCGGCGGAGGTTGCCGCAGCCGCGCCGGCGGGTGAGACCCAGCCGAAAGCAGCTCACGAGCGCAGCGACCACGCGCGGCCAAGCCATATCTGCACGCTCAGGGATGAGGTACCCGCCGTCGCGCAATACGCTGATTCCACCTGCTTCGAAGCAGGGTACCTCACGCAGGTGAACGCCGGATGGCGAAACATCCGCCCCGTGTTCAACCCCTCGCTGTGCACGGGCTGCCTGCAATGCTACATGGACTGCCCCGACGGCGCCCTGTTCAAGGTCCCGGCCGCGAACCGGGCCGGCGCAGGCGTAGGCATCGATCTCGATTTCTGCAAGGGCTGCGGCATCTGCGCCACCGCGTGCCGCTCGGGCGCCATCATGATGGTATCGGAGGAGGCGGCGATGGCGACGGGGACGGCGCATGCTCGCAAAGCCGCCGATTCGCACGAAAGCGCACCCGCCGCCCCCGCAACCGCAGGTGCCGCCCATGCGAGCACCGATGCAGCACCCGCAAGCGCCTCCAGCGGCCCCGCCCCTGCAAGCACCAGCGCAACCATCGAGCCGACAGCAACCAACAACTCGACGAAGGAGGGCTCGCGCCGATGAAGAGGTTCCTTTCCGGAGACGAGGCCTTTGCCGAGGGCGTGCGCCTCGCGCGTCCGCAGGTCATCTCGGCCTACCCCATCACCCCCCAAACCGTCGTGGTCGAGCGCCTCTCCGAGATGGTCGAGTCGGGCGCGCTTGAGGCCGAATACGTCCATGTCGAATCGGAGCACTCGGCCCTATCGTGCGCCATCGGGGCCGCGGCCACCGGGGCGCGCACGTTCACCGCAACCTCCAGCCAGGGCCTGCTGTACATGGCCGAATGCCTGACCTACGCCGCCGGCGGGCGCTTCCCCATCGTCATGATGAACGCGAACCGCGCAACGGCCCTGCCCTGGAACATCTACGGGGACCAACGCGACAGCTTGGCGCTTCTAGACCATGGCTGGATCCAAGCATACGCGGCCGACAACCAGGAGGCGCTTGATTTGGCGCTGATGGCATACGCAATCGCGGAGGATGCGTCGGTCCGCACGCCCTTCATGGCGAACCTCGACGGATTCGCGCTCACGCATACCTATGAAAGCGTCGACGTCCCCGATCAGGAGGCCGTCGACGCATTTTTGCCGCCCTATACCGGCGCGGGCAACCGCTTCGATTTCGAGCATCCGGTCAACATCGGCTACTCCGCGGGACCTGAGTTCAACCGCTACTTCAAACATGCCGAGCACCGCGCGATGCTCGGCTGCGCGCAGGCCATCGAAAAGGTGGAGGACGCCTTCGCGCGCATATTCGGGCGAAGCTACCCCGGGCTCATCGAAACGTATCGCTGCGACGACGCCGATATCGTGCTCATCACCTTGGGCTCCATCGCCGGGCTCGCGCAGGAGCAGGCGAAGCGGTTGCGCGAGAGCGGCGTGAAGGCCGGAGTCGTGCGCATCCGCTACATGCGGCCTCTCCCCGCAAGCGAGATCGCCTCCGCCGTAGCGCACGCATCGGCCATCGGCGTGCTCGAGAAGGACATCAGCTTCGGCGCCGAGGGCACCGTCATGACCAACGTCTGTTCGGCTTTGCAGCGCTTCGGGTGCTCGACTCCCGTCTTCAACTTCATCGGCGGGCTTGGAGGCGACGACATCAGCGCCGAGCAGATGGCCGGCATGTTCGCATCCCTCAACGACGTCGCGCAAGGGACCACGCACCCGCGCGCCCTTGAGCGGGTGCGCTTCATCGGCATCGACCCTATCGCGCAGGAAGGGCGCTAACATGGCCATCAACGCACGCAACATCTCGGATGACGAATTCTTCTTCGGGCACAAAGCTTGCGCCGGCTGCGGCGGCTCTTTAGCCGTGCGCCATGCGCTGAAGGTGCTCGGACCGCACGCCATCGCGGCCCTGCCGGCGGGATGCATGAGCGCCGTCGGATTCAACTTCCCCCAATTGTCCTTCGCCAACAACGCGATGATCACCCCCTTCGCTGCGACCGCCGCCGTGCTCACCGGCATCGAGGCGGGACTGCGCGCGCAAGGGATAAAACCCGACGACTGCACCGTCGTCGGGTTCGCGGGAGACGGCGGAACGGCCGATATCGGCATCCAGGCCCTCTCAGGCGCCATCGATCGCAACGACGATGTGCTCTACATCTGCTACGACAACGAGGCCTACATGAACACGGGCATCCAGAAAAGCTCGCTGACGCCTTTCGGCGCCAAGACGACCACCACCCCCGCCGGGCGCAATGCGCACGGGTGCCTGACGCAGAAGAAGAACATGTTCGAGATCGTCGCCGCACACGGTATTCCCTACGCGGCGACCGCAAGCGTGGGGTATCTTTCCGACTTCCTCGCCAAGCTTGAGCGCGCCAAGTCGATTCAAGGGACGCGGTTCATCCATGTCATCGCTCCCTGCCCGACCGGATGGGGCTGCCCTGAGGCCGATATGGTCGAGGTCGCCCGCGAGATCGTCGATTGCGGCCTGTGGTACCTGGCCGAATACGAGGGACCGCAGATAAGCGACGCACCGGGCGGACGCTTCAAGCTCAATCGCAATCCGAAAAACTTCACCAGCGTTGATGGGTATCTGCGCAACCAGGCCCGCTTCAAGGCGCTTACCGATGAGGAGATCGCAACGGTTCGCGCCGGGCGCGATGCGAAATGGGAGCAGATGCGTCGAAGCTGGGTTTGCTAGGCGCCTACGACAGCAGCCAGCAGGGCTCGTCGAGATAGCGCAGCGCGCAGACGACCGTCCCGGGCACCTGCTCGGCGTGCAGGCCGGGAGGCAAGGCATCAGCGTAGTGATTGGTGGTCCAACCGACCATCTGCAGGCGCCGAAGCATCGAGAGCGCGCAGGCGAAGACCAAGGTTCTATCGGAAAGCGGCATGATGGACCGATAGCCCTCCACCCACTGCTTCGCCATGGCGGGAGCATAGGGCTCGTGCTCCACGAACGACAGCGCGGCGGCGAAATCGTACATGAACCACGAATAGCCGCAATCGTCGAAATCGATCAACGTCAACGAACCGTCTGGCCCTTTGATCACGTTCGACGGCCGAAGGTCGGCATGGATAAGCCCCCAGGTATCGGCGATACCCCCCTCTCGCGCGACCAGCTCGCGGGCCGCCCATTCCGCCTGGGAGAACAAGAAGCGCTCATCATCGGAAAGCAGCGCATCCTGCCACCTTCCCCAGCGCGGGTGCTCCCCGACCATTGCCGGGACATTCCAGCTGAAGCGCTTGAAACCCTGCGGCGGGCGCCACGCCTGCGCCTGCTGATGCAATCGCGCGGTGTAGGCACCCAGGATGCGGTAGCACGAAGAGGGATCGCCAAGCGACTCGAGCGTTGAACCCTCCACATAACGCGACGCGGTGCACAGCCATTCGCAGCCGGTGTCGTCGACGATCGTCGCAACATGAAAACCCGTCGCAAGCGCGATGGGCTCGAGCACGTTGATGTCGGGCACGCCCCGAAGCGACTCCACCCACGAAAGCTCCGAAGCGATGGCGATCGACCCTCCCGCATATCCGGGCTGGCTCACGCGGATCATCGCAAAGGGCTCGCCGTCTATCTCAAGACAGAAAGTCGCGTTTTCTGAAACGGTGACCAGTTTTAACCGGCTTCTGAATATATCCAGACCCCAATTGGCGCATACCCCTTGATGCAGCCACCAAGGAGCTTCGGAGCCCTTGGAGAGCGCGGCGAAAGCGGCAAGCTTGCCCGCCCCGCCAGGGCTTGAGAGCTCGGCGACCCTGCGCGAGGCGCCTTGGCCTTGCGCCCCGCACTCAACCCGCGCGCCAAGGCCGAACGACTTGGCCGCTTCCTGCGTTGAACGTTTCCCCGTCATGGCATCACATCCTTATCCTCAGCCCGCACGCTAACCGAACACGCGTTGCCGAACGGTTTCGCAAACGTTGGAAACGGGGCTTTCCAAAAGCGGACACAGTCCGGAAACAGGGCCGCAATGCAGAGGAAATCTGTCTCCCCATCAGGTGTAACTTTACGTTTTCGAAACACAACCCGTGCATGGTGTGCGACGAAACGAGACGAAGGCCCCGCACGAGAAGGCGCAGGGTCGCAAGCAAGAAGGAGAAGCCGTGAGCACATCGTCAACGATCATGGATTCGAACAGTTTCAAGGCAGAGGACCTCGACTCCCTCGACGAGCGAACGCGCGGGTTGGTTAAGCGACGCGAGATCCTCGGTCCAAGCTACCGGTTGTTCTACCACCATCCGCTCACGCTCGTGCGCGGATGCGGCACGAAGCTCTACGACGAGCAAGGCACCGAATACCTTGACGCCTACAACAACATCCCCTCGCTCGGCCACAGCCATCCGGCCATCCAGGAGGCGGTGACGCGCCAGCTCGGCCTCATCAACACGCACACGCGCTATCTTCACGAGAACATCTTGCACTATGCCGAGGATCTGCTGTCCACCATGCCCGATGAGCTTGACCGGGTGATGTTTCTGCTCTCGGGCTCCGAGGCGAACGATTTGGCGGTGCGCATCGCGAAGGCGCATACGCAGGCGACGGGCATCATCGTCACGAGCGAGGCGTACCACGGCAACACCGACCTCATCACGAAGCTCTCCCCCTGCATCGGCAAAGATGTCCCCATGGCCGTCGACATGCGGATGATTCCCACGCCCGACACCTTCCGCCTTGGAAAACAGGATCTAGGGGAATGGATGTCGCAGCGCATTCGAGAGCAGGTTGCCGACATGCAGCGCCACGGCATCGCGTTCGCCGGCCTGCTCATCGACGACATATTCAGCTCCGACGGCGTCTACCCCGGGGCTGAGGGAATGCTCAAGAGGGTGGTGGACACGGTGCACGAGCTTGGCGGGCTCTACATCGCCGACGAGGTGCAGCCGGGCTTCACGCGCACGGGCAACTTCTGGGGCTTCGAGCGTCACGGGGTGGTTCCCGACATCGTGACCATGGGCAAGCCCATGGCAAACGGCATCGCATGCTCGGCCGTGGTCGTCCGCTCGGGCATCCTCGAAGCGTTCGCGCAGAGCACGCCCTACTTCAACACGTTCGCGGGAAGCCCCGTGGCCATGGCGGCAGCCCAGGCGACGCTTGACACCATGCGCGAGATCGACACCGCCAAAAACGCCCGCGAGGTGGGCGGCCTGTTCGCCCGCCAGCTGAAGGGCCTTGCCGCCGAGCACCCCGTCCTCGGCGATGTGCGCGCGACGGGCCTGTATATCGGCGTCGACGTCGTCAAGCCGAACACCACCGAGGCGGACTACCCGCTTTCGGTTCGCATCATCGAGCAGCTGCGGGAAAAGCGCGTGCTCGCCAGCCTCTGCGGTCCTTACGGCAACGTGCTCAAAATCCGCCCGCCACTCGTGTTCAGCGCAAGCGACGTCGACTGGTTCATGAGCGCGCTATCGGAGACGCTTGACGAGCTGGGCTGCTAGCGCAGGCAGACCGTGGGGCGGCCGGGCGGCGCAAGCCGCGCCGGTGGCGTCGGCCGCTAACCCCGCTCGAAGCAGCCATCAGCCCGAACACGTGAAACGAGGAAGAAGATGTTATACGGAATCGCGCAATTTCGCGCAGCATACGCAAAAGGGGAGCTATCGCCCGTCGAGGTCATCGGCCAGCAGCTCGATTACGCCGAAACGGTGTCGGCGGAGGTCAACGCCATCAGCCAGATAAGCCCGACGGCCCTCGATGAGGCTAAAGAATCCGAGCGCCGCTGGGCAGCGGGCGAGCCGGCAGGCCCGCTTGACGGCGTGCCGGTGATCGTCAAGGATAGCTACCACATTCCCGGAATGAAACGCTGGCACGGCAGCGCTATCCATGATGGAGACGCGCCCTCGACGGGCATCTCCGAGCCCATCGCGCGCCTTCGCAAAGCCGGCGCGATCGTCGTCGCCAAGACGACGATGCCCGACATGGGCATGCTCGGCGCCGGCATCTCAAGCCAGTTCGGCATCGTGCGAAACCCCTGGGATCCCGCGATGAACCCCGGCGGATCGAGCGCCGGCGTGGGGGCATCGCTCGCAAGCGGGCTCGGGGCGTTCGGCCTGGGCACCGACATCGCCGGAAGCGTCCGTCTGCCCTCCGCGCATTGCGGCCTGGCAGCCATCAAGCCCACCCAGGGGCGCATCGCCTACTCCCCCGCCTCAACCATGCGCTCATCGGGCGTGATGGCGCGCAGCATCACAGACGTCATCGAGGGTCTGCTCGTCGTGGGCAAGCAGGCGCCCACCGACCCGCAGTGTTTACCCGGTGCCTTTTCAGCCACCACGTTCGAGGAGGTGTCCCAGCGCATGCCGCGCGTCGGCCTGCTGCTCGACGTGGGCTACGGAACCCCGACCGAAGAGCCCGTATCGCGCGCGGCGATCGCCGCAGCGGGCAGGCTCGAAGCTGCCGGTTTCCCCGTCGAGGAGGTTTCCCTGGGTCTTAGCGACGCCGACTTCGCCAACGCAGATCTGGTGTTCAAGGCCCATGCAGCCGCCGAGGTTCGCTCATCCCGCCATCCCGAGGCGGCGCTCGACCTCGTGCGGGAATGGCTGCGCGGCAGCGAGGGC
>CAVHXL010000103.1:0-6531 GCA_963639885.1 bacterium
AAGGCCGCGGGGGATGCGGCCTTTGGTCGGACGAGTGAAACGAGGAGAAATAACTGAGGGACGTTATCTCTGACAGGGAATACTTTATGGGAATATCTATCCTCTGTCAAGGATAATCTTGAAAAAAGTTTCGGCTTAAGTCACCGGCGTTCGAAAAGGAGCGCACGCGAGACAGCCATCGCTCCGATTTGCACAGCGTGTTCCTTTACAAATAATCAACCTTACCTATATAAGGTGCTGCTACTATGGGCATGGCGGCTGAGCACGCGTGGCGAAGCCGCCTCAAATTCGCATTTCGGAAGGAGCCTTCATGGCAAATAAGGGACTCGCCAAGAATCACGAGGATCTGACCATCCTTGTGACCGGCGGCGCCGGCTTTATCGGCAGCCATACCTGCGTCGAGCTGCTGACCCGCGGCTACCGCGTGGTCATCGTCGACGACTTGAGCAATTCAAGTAAAGTTGCCGTCGACCGTATCCGTACCATCTGCGGCCTTTCCGCAAACGATCCGCAGCTGTGCTTCTACGAGGCGAACATCCTTGACGATGCGTCGCTCAACAAGATTTTCAGCGAGAACGACGTTGACGCCATCATCCATTTCGCAGGCTTCAAAGCCGTTGGCGAAAGCGTGCAGAAGCCGCTTGAGTACTACTGGAACAACATCGCGGGAACGCTGGTGCTCTGCCGTGTTGCGCGCGAGCATGGCGTGAAGAACATCGTGTTCTCCAGCTCGGCCACCGTCTATGGAGAACCCGAGTTCATCCCCATCACGGAAGACTGTCCCAAGCACGATGCCACCAACCCTTATGGTTGGACGAAGAGCATGCTTGAGCAGGTGCTTACGGATCTGTACGTGGGCGACAACGAATGGAACGTCGTGCTGCTTCGCTACTTCAACCCCATCGGCGCGCATGAAAGCGGCCTGATCGGCGAAGACCCGAAGGGCATCCCGAACAACCTGCTCCCCTACGTTGCCCAAGTTGCCGTCGGCAAGCTCGCCTGCGTCGGCGTGTTCGGCGACGATTACGACACCCCTGACGGCACGGGCGTGCGCGACTACATCCATGTAGTCGACCTTGCGCGCGGCCACGTGGCCGCCCTTGACTGGATGGGCGGCAAAGTGGGAACCGGCGAAGCAATCGGCATCGGTTCGATTGCCGGGAACGCGGCCGAGGACGGAAGCCGCCGCGGCGTCGGCATCTTCAACCTGGGCACCGGCAAGGGTTCAAGCGTTCTCGACGTCGTGCATGCCTTCGAGAAGGCCTGCGGGCATGAGATCTCCTACGAGATCAAGCCCCGTCGCGCGGGCGATATCGCCACGAACTACGCCGCCTGCCACAAGGCCGACGAGGAACTGGGCTGGAAAGCGGAATTCGACCTGGATCGCATGTGCGCCGACAGCTGGCGTTGGCAGTCGAAGAACCCCGACGGCTACGCAACGAAATAAGTTTTCCCGAAAGACGGTACCGCGCCTTCCACTCTTCCCGCCCACGCTCGCGCAGGCGGGAAGAGTGATGAACACGTTGATCTTGCAGTATGGAGGTTAACGTCGCCGCAAAACTCGGGTGCATAGGCAAAACTCGCGGGATTGAGTGAAAGCCAATCGCCAAGAGAGAACGCCCAGAGGCACGACGCCGCGCAAGAACAAGGAAGCCCCTCGCAGTTTATTCACTGCGAGGGGCTTCCTTTCGTTTAACTGATTTCCGGCGATCAGTAACCGCTTGCCGATCCGGCTGAGGCAGTGCCGTCAGAGCTTCCCGTGCCGTATGACGAAGAAGCGTCGTAGCTCCCTCCTGTATTGTCGGTTGCGGTCCCTGAGATCGTCGGGGTCGTGCCGCTATAGGAGTAGGAGTCCGAGTAGCCGCCGGAGGTTCCGGAATCGTACGTGTACCCGGAATCGTAACCTGAGCTGTACCCAGAGCTATAGCTGTAACTGTACCCTGAGCTATCATAGCTGGACGACGAATCGCTTCGCGTGAGGTCGTTGCCCGAGTGCACGGCCGTGCCTGAGGACGACCCCGAGCTGCTCGACCCGCTTGAGGAAGAGCTCGCCATCTTTTCCTGCGCAAGCTTGCTGGTGGAACCGGTAATACCGCTCGGATCACCGCCCTGCTCGACGATCTTCATCATCTGGGTCAGGGCATCTTCGTCAGCGAAGACATAGGATATGCCGTCAACATAGCCCGTGATCGAGGGAAGCATCGCCGAATACAGCGTCAGCTCACCGTTGTTGTTGCCCTTGAGCTGCTGGGCGAGCGCAAGGATATCGGTGATCTTCATGTCGGTGGTGACGCACTTAGCAGCCGCCTGAACGACGCTCGGCATCTCGGTAACGGGAAGCGCGAGCACCTTGTCGACAAGCGCCTCGATCAGCTTGCGCTGGTTGGACGTGCGGGTGAAGTCGCCGTCGGTGTAGGCGCGGCTGCGGGCGAAGGTCAGGGCCTCATTGCCGCTCAGATGCTGCAGGCCGGGCTCGATAACCACATGCTCCCAGTCAGGGTTGCTGGCCGTACCGTCGGCGTCCGGGTCGTCGATCAGCTCGTCGACCTCGACATCGACGCCGCCAACGGCGTCAACGAGAGCGATAAGATCATCGAAGCCGACTTCCACATAGTGGGAGATGCCGACACCCGTGAGCTGGGAAGCCTCGCGAATGGTCGCCGCCGCCCCACCATAGTTATAGGCAGCGTTGAACTTGTTAGTGCCGTACCCATCGATGTCGATCATCGTGTCACGCGGGATGGACACAAGCGTAGCCTGGTTATTTACCGGGTCTACGCGCACGACGATATTGGTATCCGAACGCGCGCCATCGGCATCGTCGCCGTCATCACGCTTATCGGAGCCGATAAGCAGCACATAGAAGGGCTCGGTATAGGATGCCGTCACGAGCTGATCGTTGATCTCCTCGATCTGCTCCTCGGTGTAATCACCCTGGTTCAGCTCCTTCGAAACCCCGTTGTACCAAACGGCGAACGCGGCTCCGCAACCGATGGCGACGACCAGCACGGCGCTCAACACGCCGAGAGCGATTTTCTTACCCTTGCCGGACTTGCGCTTGCGGCTCGAGTAATTCGCGCTGTTGCGGGAATACTGGCCTGCTCCGGTTTGATTCCTGTACGCGTTGTTCGCCCCGCGACCCTGCGAGCCGGGAGTATATGCCGGGGTGAATCCCGAAGAGGCCATCGGCTGCTGCAAACCCGCCGAGGCGCTCTTTCGAGAGCGGCGATTATTCCTCAAAGACATGCAATCTCCTTGTGAACGGCTTAGCTTCTTGCCCCTTGCACCCTCTTGCGTCACCCGGGCGAAACTGCACCTTGCCTGCATCAATTTCGTGTCGAAGCTTTCGTCAATTCAGCTCAACTTCACGCTTCATACCTTGTTTTGCGAGGTCGAACGCAAAATTGAACAAAGTGCATTCTATCATCGAACGATGATGACCATAAAACGGCCATTCGGCGCGTATAAAGCATCCATGCTGGTTTCAGGCTCTTTTCAGGATGATTCCGATTCGCTTTCGCCCAACACGACCACCGGAGCGCCACCCAAAGACCCGGGCGGATAACGCTCGAGGGACCCGACTGACCTGGAATCATTAGGCAGAATGCAGCGAACGTAACCGCCGGGTTACGCCCTAGCGAAACGGGCGCATTATCGTCAGGCCCATGGAATGCACGACCGCACATAGCAACCCGATCACCGATCGCAGTGCAGATGGCCCAACGCTCGCGCAGATCGTCGGAAGAAACGTCACGGAGCTTCGTGAACGGGAGAAGATCAGCAAGACCATGTTTTCCGCAATGCTCGGGATAGGCCGACCTCAGCTCAACAGAATCGAAGACGGCACCGCCGACATCCGGCTTTCCCTCGTGGAAGAGATCGCCGAAGCGCTCGACACCACCTCGGAGTATCTGCTCACGCATCGTCTGTAGCTTATCGTGCATGATTTCTTGATAATCTTCGTCAAACGCGGTTTTTAGGTTATAATGCCCAGACATCGGCAACAGGCCGACATGCTCAAGCGGGTGTCGCCAAGTGGTAAGGCACGAGCTTCCCAAGCTCGCATTCGCGGGTTCGAGTCCCGTCACCCGCTCCATTTTGAAACCGCAGCGGCGGCCTTCGGGTCGCCGCTTCTGTTTTCGCCGAACGTGCCGCCTATCTGCAATTCTAAGGAGCAAACCATGCCGAACGAGAACGCTGTTTTCGACACCTTCATCTTCGACCTTGATGGCACGCTGCTCGACACCATACCGGACCTTATCGTGGTCACGAACGAAACGCTCAAGCATTTTGGATGTCCCACGCACACGGACGAGGAGATTCTTGGATTCGTGGGCGACGGGGCGCAGCGCCTTATCTACCGCGCCATGCCCGAAGGCACCTCTGAAAACGAATGCGCCGAAGCGCTGGAGTACTGGAAGGAGCTGTACCCGCAAACCGGCCATGCGCACACGCGCCACTATCCCCATATGCCCGAAACACTCGCCGAGCTGAAAGCCCGCGGCTGCAAGCTTGCCGTTCTGTCCAACAAATACGAAGGCGGCGTGATGGACGTCATCCCCCGCTTCCTTCCGGATACGTTCGAGGTGCTGCATGGCGAATGCGAGGATATTCCCCGCAAGCCCGATCCAACCGGCTTGCTGCGCACCATCCAAGAGCTGGGGTCCGCCCCGGAACGCACGGCATACGTGGGCGATTCGGCGGGCGATATCCAGGTTGCGCACAACGCGGGCACGTTCGCCATCGGCGTCAACTGGGGTTACAACCCCGCAAGCGCACTGCAAGAAGCCGGCGCGGATGCAATTCTTTCCGATCCAACCGAGCTGCTGCAATTTGCGCATGCATAGCGGGCTTTCGGCCATGCACGGCTTCACGCAAACCCTTATCGGAGTCAACCTGTTTCGCATGGATAGACCTGCATCACGCTTTCATCGGCTTCCGCATCATGGAAAAGGCTGACCGATGATCAGCCGCCTGCGTTCGATACCGCAACGCGCGCTGTATGCGCTCGTTGCGTTGATCCTGCTTATTCCGGGAGGACTCGGTATCGCGGTTACGGATATCGGCTATTACGCTCCCGACGTTTGGGCTCATGTGTACCGCGTTTCGGGGATACTCAACGGAGATGTCGTCGCACATCCCGTGGGCGCAACCTCCGAATACCACTGCATAGCATCGGAGAATGTGGGCGGGCGCGTTTCGCTTGACCTCATCGAGCTGTCCCTTGAGAACCCCGGACGCGACAACAGCGTTATCGACGAGGAATCCATCGTTGTCGCGGGCGACGGAACCGTCGAGGCCCCTTACAACAACGCGGCCGTCTACAACCCGGCTGCCTATCTTCCCCAGCTTGTCGCCTTTACCGCAGGAGATGCGCTAAACGCTTCGGCAGCGATGAGGTATTATCTCGCAGAGTTTGCGATGCTTATTGCATATGCCCTGATAGGGGCGGCATCAGTTGTCGTACTGCCCAAGCACCGATGGGTCGCCCTAGCCGTCCTGCTGTTCCCCGGCACCTGGTACACCTTCTCGTTCGCCATTTCTGCCGACTCGTTTTCCCTTGCGCTGTCAATATTGTTCGCCTGCTTGACGTACCGGTGCATCATGGCGGACCCGACCACGCGAGATTGCTGGGCACTCGGCCTTACGGGCCTCTTGATGGCCTGCACCAAATTCTCGAACGCGCCGCTGTTCGCCTTGGCGTTACCGTTGCTTCTGAGGAAAAGCTCGCTGCGAAGATCTTATCCGGTGGCGCTCTGCTTCCTGGCCGCGGTGGTCATCGATATCGCATGGATGAAGCTCGGCACCTCGGGGTTCGCAACCAGCCCCGCCGTCGTCCCGTTTGACCTGGTGGCGGAGCGCACGAGCGAAGGATTGGCATTGATCCCGATCATCTGCCGGCATATGCTGTATAGCGCGATCCACCTCGAGGGAGCGTACCGTTTTGGCGCGCAAGGCGTTGCCGTGTTCTGGCTGGGCTTCATCGTCTGCCTTGTCGCAGCCGTGGCATACGCCCGATCGGCGCGGCGCGCAACAAACCTTCAGCGCTGCTTCTGGCTATACGCCTGCCTCGTCATCTTGGCCTTCGCCTTCGTGACGTATGCCGCGCTATGGCTGCAATACACCCCCGACGGTCTAGCTGGCGTGGACGGCGTGCAATATCGGTACTTCCTCCCCGTGCTGGCAATATGCGGCCTTCTGCTTGTTGATTGCGTATCTTCCCTTCGAACAGAGCGAAAGGCGACGGGGCAGCTGCGCGAGCCGCCTGAGTGAGCCGACTGCATGAGCCGCCTGAGTGAGCCGACTGCAAGAGCCGACTGCGCGGGCCCGAACCATGAGCCGACTGCGCGAGCCAGCTGCTTGAGCCGACCGCAAGAGCCCACCGCGCGAGAACAGCGCATGCACCGCTTTGCGCACAACACGTGATAACGGCGCATGAACTGCTTATTCGCGGGGTTTAATGCTACAATGCAACTCACGCCTCAGTAGCTCAGGGGATAGAGCACCGCTCTCCTAAAGCGGGTGTCGTAC
>CAVHXL010000104.1:0-6488 GCA_963639885.1 bacterium
TCGCCAAGAAGAACTACGCGGAGGTGGCCTCCTACCTGCGAGGCAACGCCGAGCTCATATACCGCCCCGGCGCCGCCAGCCTCGGCACCATGGAGGCCGAGCAGCAGCACGTCTACGGGGCGAGGATGGACTCTGTGCCGTGCGGCTGGTCGGTTGCGGGAGCGGACGCCATGGCGAGGATACGCAGCCGCATGGCGTCGCACCGCGAGCTGCCCAGGCTGACGCGCGAGCTGTCCGTCACGCCGAGGCGCAGGAGGCGCGCCGAGGCCAGGGTGATGAGGTCGCTGGCGTCGATGGTCGACACGAAGGTCCCGCTGAGCGTCGGCAAGGGGCGGGAGGCCGAGCACGTGTCGTCCGTCGCTTGCATGTCCGCCCAAGTGCGCTATGCTGCGGGCATCGATTCCGGCATGGTCGCAACCAGCTGGTAGGGTGCGACCCCCATCAAAGTAACGCCGACAAAGCCATATTTTATGTCGACTTTGTATACGAATATGTATACAATACAAGCATGAATTCAAGCGAGAGCATATCTGCGCTAACGGAACTCGCCTCCAGCCAATGGGGCATGTTCACCACCGCCCATGCCGCATCAGAGGGCCTGAGCCGGGTGCAGCTCGGCCGCATGTCAAAGGACGGCCGCATAGAGCCCATGACCCGCGGAACATATCGCTTCGCCTCGGCCGGAGACACGGAGCATGCGGAGCTGAAGGCCGCCTGGCTTTCCCTCCTGCCAAACAAGACGGCGTATGAGCGCCTCAGGGCGAGGCCCCGGGACTGCGTCGCTGCAGGCACAACGGCGGCCGTGCTCCTCGGCGACACGGAGCTGCACCCAGAGCCCTACTGCTTCGCAACCGGCCGGGGCAGGCGCACGACCCGGAACGACGTCCGCCTGCTGCCTTGGCCCGTGGAAGAGCGCGACGTAACGATAATCGGCGGCGTCCCGACCACGTCCCCGGAGAGAACCGTCGCCGACCTGGTTCGCTTGAAGGAAGACCCGAGCCTCGTAGCGAACTTCGTCGAGGGGCTGGCGTCGCGAGGACACATCTTCGACCGGCGCAGATGCGCCGAGCTCCTCGCTCCCCTCGCAGCCAGGAACGGCTACCGCAAGGGAGATGGCGAGTCGCTCGCATCGGACGTCGTAGGCAAGAACGCATCTCCTGCGATGCTGAGATTGTCGCGGCAGCAGACCGCTGAAATCAAGGCATGGACAGAAGGCACGGATGCGCCGGAATCGGGATAGGGAGACCAGCATGACGGCGAGATACAAGACCTACCGAGCCATGGAGCAGGCCGTCAAGGCCGCGGCCAAGGCCTCCGGACGCGACATCAACAAAGCGATTCAGGCCTTCTACCACGATCGCTTCCTCTGCAGGGTGTTCAGCGCGGACAGCCCGGGCTTCATCCTCAAAGGCGGGCAGAGCATGCTCGCTCGCATTCCCTATGCTCGCGAGACCAGGGACATAGACCTGATCGGCAGGACGTCCGACATCGACGAGGCGCTCGAAGAGCTTATCGATGCGGCATCTGTCGACCTCGACGACTTCGTCGAATTCCGGTTCAAAGACAAGAGGCCGACCGACACGTCGCAAGACTACCGCGAGGGCTACACGGTGACTTTCGAAACCTGGCTCGGGGGAACGTCAAGAAAAGGCACTGTATCCATCGACCTCGTCGTAGATGCTCTGCCGCCCGAAGAGTTCGACGTCGTCACACCAGTGTCGAGAATCGAAATCGAAGGAGTAAAGACCTTCAGATACCTCACGAACACGGCAGAGAACCGCATCGCCGAGAAGGTCTGCGCAACCATGCAGGATTACAACGGGCGCCCATCGTCCAGAGTGAAGGACCTCGCAGATCTAATTACGTCGATGATCAACGAGAAGGTCGACGCGGACAAGCTTTCGCGATTGATCTCGACGGAACGCAAGCTTCGAAGCATAGACCGCATAGGCCAGTTCTCCGTCCCAGGAAGCTGGAAGAACACTCTGTCGGGCAACTACGCGAAGCTGGCCAAGGAGGCCGCCCTGCCAAGCGAATTCGCAGGCGTCGGGGACGCCGAGGCGGCGGTTGCGACGTGGCTATCCCCCGTTTTCAGCGGCGACGCCTCGGGCAAAACCTGGATTCCTGAAGAGCAACGGTGGGCATAACGGTCGAATTTTATGACGCCGACGACACCGCAGCATGTCAAAACATATACAAAAGCGTTAGTGTTTTGACATGCTGCGACCGAAGATCCCAACCATAAACAGGACACGCGATCAGCGCATCTGGATAGAAAACGCTAAGGCGCAACTTGCTGCGCACCGCATCCGGAAGCCGATACTATCGGGCAACTGTCGGATACTGCAAGCCTACTGCCCGTTACTATCCAACCAGTAACGGGCAGTAACTCTCACCAATAGCGAGGAAGTGGACAATTATGGAGTCGAAGTACGAGGAGATGGCCCGGCAGATGAGGACTGACGGCGTCGGCGAGGCGATGATTACCAGATTTATTTCGGAAGAGATGGAGGAAGACGAGTTCCGCCGCGGCAAAGGCGTCACCGAGATCGAGGCGTTAAGGGAGTGGAGGGAGATTCCCGAGCACATCCGCAAGCTTCTGCTCGCCAACGCGTTCTGCCACAGCTGCGGCACGACTGAGTTCGCGCCCGGCTACACGCTGCGCATGCGCCACGGCTGCGTGCTCGTCGAGGGCCGCTGCGCGAAATGCGGAGCCGAGGTCGCAAGGCTTTGCGACTAACATTGTGGCCGTGGATCAACTGCCCCTCGGCAACATCGCGTTCGTTGCCTCATCAGGAGCATCCTATCTCTAAACGAATCGAGGCGAGTTTTGAAGGATCGAACAAGAGACCCCTATTTCGTATCGAATGCTCAATACTCCGAGAATATCTCGAAAATCGTAGAAGGACTCAGGAAGCGTCGAATAGCAGAAAAGGATTCCGTCATACCTTTTATGAACGGGGATTTCACAGAATGGGATCTTTATCTGGCTGTTTCCTGCGAATACTGCATGCGTCTTATTGACGGCATGATTCCGATGCTTGAATCGCGCAACTTCGTTTGCGCTGCACAGCTCCTTAGAGCGCAAATCGGAGCATGCATGAGAACCTTCGCTCTATTTGTCTGTGATGATGTAGATCTATTTCTCCAAACGTTCTTCAGCAATGGGCGCATTGACAAGCTGAAAGATCGGAAAGGGAAGAAGCTTACAGACGGAAGGCTGAAAAGCCTACTGTGCCAATTTGACCCAACCATTGCGGAAAGCTACGACATGGCCTCGGGCCTCACCCACTACTCGTTCGAAGTCGTTGCCGCAATGGCAGTTGCCGGCGATGACTTCGAAGTAGGCTTTAACTTCGGCATGGAGCCAAACGAAGAGATCAACTCCATGCTGCTCGAATGCGGACACCTGTGTATTCGCTACCTTGACCTGCACCTTCAAATGCTTAACAAAGTAGTGGAATCCGATGAATGGTACAACGACCGCAAAGAGATAAGACGATGAAACGTTTGGCCTTGAACTCATTCGAAGGGTTGACCCGAGCGGCACATGATGCTCGGGTCAACAATATACCCAGATGGAGGCAAGAAATTCAGCATCATCGAACCTGTTGTCCGCCGCTCGCCTGTCACCTGCTTTGCAAGCGCAAAGCCTTTATCGAAGAAGAATAGTCGGGAGACGCAGCCTCAGAAGACCACGTGGTCCAAAAGTCAACGGTTGCGCTAATCGGCTTGTGGTCGGGCTCCCCGACGAGAATTCGCGAGGGGAGCACGCAAGCGTCGCCTACCGCCACGACCTCTCCCGTGTTCAGAACAGGCAATACAGATGCCAAATCCCCGAGGTTATCGGGGAGAAGACGCTTAATCGTGTTTTGGTCATCGACATTGGTGAGCCGCATCGATAGGAAATTGTTGCATTGACTCAAAACGGTTTTATCGACCTCATGAGGGCGCTGAGAAATCACAACAAGCCCAACACCGTATTTGCGGCCTTCTTTGGCTATGCGTTGAAACGAGGAGCGGGCAGAAACGCCCATCACCTCAGAGGTGTCAGCGGGAATGCAAAGATGAGCTTCATCGCAGAACAGGGCAATGGGTTGTCTTTGACCCAAATCCGCCCATTGCTGCACCGTAAAGACCAGCCGAGCAAGAACAGAGGTAATCAAAGGCAGGATATCTGATGGAACCTCGGAAAAGTCGATGACTTTAACTCCCGCTTCAGCACCGAGGGGTCTCATCAGGCCATTAGCCATCGTCACTGCATAATCATAGTCGGACAAAGCCGGATTATCCGAAAACATGAAGTTCAGGCGTTTGTCCCCCACCCGAGTTCCCAGGCGTTGCACGAAGCGGGTTAGTTTGCCGTGATATGGTCCCTGCTTCTCCCTACCCCCAGTCCCCGGAACCATCTCGACGTCTTTGTTTTCTAGCTTTTTAACCAATGCTTCAATGTTGAAGGGAACTGGACTGTCGACGGTGATTTTCGGGGCTTCGTCTTCATGACCGCACCCAATCAAGTATTCTCGCTTTCCTTCCAGTACGAATCGGGTAAACAGAGCGGCTTGATTCGGCGCGTTTTGGTCGCTTCGGTCGAGCATCAACGACATCAGCTCTTCGTGGCTCAGCAACCAATATGGAAGGAACAGCTCACCATCGGGATTATTATCGCTAGGACCGGCAATTTTCATTGACTTGAACTGTTCGCTTTTCAAGGACGAGCACTCGCCATGTATGTCAAATAAGATTGCGTTGCCGGAATCGAGACTTGCAACTTGCTCTATAACCTTCGCGACAAGCCACGACTTGCCAGATCCCGTGCTTCCGACGATTGCGGCGTGCCTTTGGAAGAACTTGTCACCGTCGATAATTGCAGGGGTTTCTTCGTCGATAGCGTAGCGTCCAATATTGAGGCGCTTGAAGCCATCGTCGACGTCACTCGATATAGCCCCCATGAGAATCGAGAGGCGATCTTTTTCAATGAGAAAAGCCTCAGCACCAACTGTAGGGACGGATGCAATGCTTCGCTTGAACACATTCTTTTCGGCTCCGTCCTTTTCTCGAAAGGTTCCAACAAGCAGCACCTTAACGATATCGCTAGCGGAGCTGGCGATATCGCCAGTGGAGCAGAGGTCTTCCAAATTGGCCTTGCGCACAATTTTAGAAACCATGCCAATGTAGAGCTCACCAACGCGAGTTCCCAATATGGCGACAAGTCGGTTCACCTGGATGCGAGTAAGAGCGACCGGGTCGTCAACAGAGATAACCACCGTAGCCGTATCAACCATGTCAACAACGCCAAAAGCCTCGTCTCGTCCAAATGAAAAATGCGTCAAAGAATCCCCTACCATATTTTCACCAACTCCTTGATATCCCAATAGCTACCGTCGACAACGCAATCAAACGGCCCGCTCCCACCGTCACTCATCATTACATGCGTTTTCTCGCTGCCCGTATGGTCCAGTTCCAGCGCAACGAAGCGCCCAAGCCTCGCCTCTTTCAACCAGCTTCTGCACGCATCCGTTAATGTCCTGGCGAGGATAACGATCGGCTTGCCCCGTTCAGCTTCCCTTTCCAGATAAGGATGTATATGTTCGTCTCCAAACCCATAGCCGACGCAGAGGTAAGATCCCGCTGCCCCAAAAGCAGCATCGGCCTGCGAGATAATTCCCCTGTATGGGTCTTGGCTTGTCTCAGCATACTTGCTCTTGCTTGGTGGAACGATTAGAGGTTCGCATCCCGCCGGGACTTCATCGCAAGATGGAATAGATAGAACGGCCCCATCGGAACATCTAAACCAATCTATCGATCCGTGCACTTTCCAAAGATCGACCACCATCTCTCTTCTCCTCGCCGTAGTCGCCCTTGTAGAGGAGGAATCGAGATTGAACTCCCTTAAGACATGACCGTAAAAGCCGTCGACACAGGTAGCCCCGATTTTATCAATAGCTATCTCAGCTAAACGATCGTAATTCGTGGTAACAATACAGGCTCTCCTGGCTGCAGTCCCCAAAATCTTGCCCAAGGCGATTTCCAGAGGAGTCGGCTGCGCCCCTATCGCATCCGCAAGATGGCGCCTGTCGGAAGCTTGAATTTCTTCCCAAATGACGAAGCGAATTCGATTCAGCAACTCGTCCGAAACAACAGAATCGTTGATAGCAGATTCTAAGTTAACACCTTCGCTCAACTTCGCCACAAGACACGCAGCCTCCTCAAACGAAGCGGCAATCTCGTCCGAAACAATTGCCTTCGCAAGATCGGACATGGTCGGGAGCCCATAAGGAGCCGAAGCGCCCGACCCCAAAACGAGCAAGGGTTGATCGGCTAAGAATTTTTGGACAGTTTTTGCCAGGCTATCTGTGTTTCGTCAAGCCCTTGTTTCAGAAAGGGACTGCGGTGGAAATCCTGGACCGTTTCGGGTTAGGCGATCAGCCCCAAATCCCTCCTATACTGCATCGGGCTCCTGTAGTCCAGGTCGCTTTTCAGCCTGA
>CAVHXL010000105.1:0-6429 GCA_963639885.1 bacterium
ACTCCTCGGTGTTCACCAACTTCCACTCACTCTGAGACTCGGCCGCGAAAGCCTGCGTCTGAGAAGAGAGCTCGAAAGCCATGGTGGTCGCCAAAGCTGCGCCGGTAGCCTTGAAAAAGCCCCTGCGTGAAAGGTTCATTCCTTTCAGCTCCTTTCCTACTCGTCTTGCACTCGTCTGCTCGTCTGAGCATGACGCGCCGCGGAGCAGCCCTCTAGTCACCTTGGAGACGTGGCGGGAAGACGCTTCGCAGACAGCGCCCGGCTCATCGGGAAGGCCACAGAACCTCTCCGATTTGAACCGCAAGGATTATAGAAGTGAAAATGAGATTAAGAAGGCAACATTCCGGCAAATGGCACCATTTATGGCGCATTTAGGCGAAATAACCCCTTTTGGAGCATTATTTTTAGGTACAGAATCTAGGTTTTGTGTAAGGAACTTGCAAACTTTCTTCACAAAACCATACTTTATTCGTAAATGAGAATATTTATGACGGACACATAAGTAAAGCTGTTACAAGGATTTGATTGCCGCTGTTACAGGGAGTCGATCACCTTAGCGGAAACCACATTGCTCGGAGAAACGACCGTGGCACCGACGCAACCAACACTCGGCGCGTTCACGAAGAATGTCTTGTTCGATGTCTCCCCTATCACCGAGACCGAATCGTCGCCGGTGCACACCACGATATCAAAACCGCTAATGTCTGCTAGATAAGACTTTTCGGGCGCGATGCAAACGACCATATCGACCTTCGCCTCTTGGAACGGGGCCAGAATGCGCTTCGCTAAAACCTCGTTAAGCGGACGCGTGATCGAGATCACGCCGATACGACGCTCGCCCCGCTTAACAATGGTGCCCTCAGAGTAATTTTCCGGTTGATACAGATCGAGAACGAGAACGCCTGCGCACTTATCAACATAGCTGTCCCGCACCTCATCGACGCTCACCGATTTCTTCAAGTTTTTAGACGAGGAACCTTGCAAGACGTTTTGATCGGAACCGGTCATTCGGGAATCATCCTGTGAAGATGTTGAACGCTCGCCCGACAACTCCGAGGCCGAATCCGCTGACGCATCCGCAGTTTCAGTACGAGAGGCCGACTCCGCCACCGTATCCGCAGTTTCGGTACGAGAGGCCGACTCAGTCTGAACACTCTGCCGATCGCTCGTGGAGTCCGCGCTCACGCTGGCCGAGGTTTTCTCCTCATGAAGCTCTTCCTGGGGAAGCGCAACTTCGCCCGCTTGCGAGCTTCGGGCTTCATCGACTGCCCCACTCTCGATTTTTGCAACCGATGATGAGTCTTGCACCATATTCGAAGATTCACCGACACCAGCTTTTAGGGAGTCGGTTAGAGCAGATGATTTTGACGACGCAGAAGTTTCCTCAGTCATGGTGCCGGCATACAGAATAGCCGTGTAGCCCTCCATCTGACCAACCGAATCATCGATATTCGAAGCCGTCACATTCCAGGAATGGCCGGCGAAGAGATACCAGATAAGCCCGCTCATTCCCAAAACGATAAGCAGGGCGAACACCACGAGTGCTTGTTTTTCACGCATTTCGCTAGACATGGGGATAAGTATAGCCATAGTCAGCACGTATAGCGCAAGCAACCATTCGAACGTGCAAAGAACACAGCCAAGGCCGATAATGAAGCGGTGATCAAGCTCAAGTCGATGAATGAACAGGGGCTAGGAGAACCGCGGCGAGGGGGGCGGTCGCTCCTCATTCCGGTTCGAAAACGAAGAGCCAATGGGCTACGAACGCACGATGACCTCGTATGCTGAGCGAGGCTTTTCGCGGCCGAACGTATCTTTGACTGAGAAAGTGCCGCAAAACGTGAAGTGATGCTTCTCCAATAGCCAGCGCATTGGTTCGTTCTCGGGATAAATATCCGCACGCAAACTTACCCTGCCGCCATCGCGCGCGATGCGACACGCACGATCAACCATAAACGATCCGACGCCTCTTCGGCGGAAGGGTTCGTCAACGGTGGCCCAATGAAGCTCGGCATAGGCCTGCGGATCGGAGTCACTCGGCGTGAGCCATGATCCGCGAATAGAGGTCGCATAGTTCTTATCCGGGGAGAATGAGACCGCAAACACCGCAATGAGCTTGGAATCCATATTTTCAACGACGTACGTCGTCCCGTTTTTAATGCTATGCGCAAGCCTTCGGGCAGATGGGTAGCGCTTAAATCTTCCCTCATCGATGCCGAGCTTGGCATAAGCTTCGTGGGCCTGGACGAGCAAAGCCTTGCATCGGTCGAAGTCATCCATCGAAGCGCAACGCGACCGATAAAGGCCAAGTTGGGTTGCGCGTCCAGCAAACACCGGCGGTTCAACAGGTAATGCGGGGGCCTCTATTCCGGAACGAATTTCAGCAGGCTTCATTTTCACCCCGGATCGGTTGAAATTCACCTTGAAATCGGAAACGGCTACGATCATGCATAAAATGCAAGCGCAACCGGCAATATCCCACCCCGACACGGGCGTCTGCAGCCAATAAACGGCAAGCATCATCGCGGAAACCGGTTCAACCGCGCAAAGGAGCCCAGCCTTGACGGGCCCCGCGTCGGTAACGCCCTGCAGATAAAGCAGGTAAGCGGCGCATGTACCCGCAAAAACGATAGCCGCGAATGCCCCCAGTGCCCCAAGAGACATATCAAAAGACATGTGCCAGGGCTGCACCAATGGGGTCATAAAAAGGCCGCCGATAAGCATCGCCATGCCAGTCACCAAAAGCGAGCCCCATTTACCGACAACCTTGACGGGCATCAATGTGTAAAGCGCCAGAGCAAAAGCCGCAGCCATGCCCCATGCCAGCCCCGCCGGGGAAACCGCCAATCTCGTCAAGTCGCCCTGTGTTGCTATCAAAACCAGGCCAGCAAAGGCCAGAAGCAAGCCGGCTACTTCCCTCAACTTCGGCAATCTACGATGGCGGAAGCATGTCCAAAGCATGATGAACACAAGGCCGAACTGCTCGAGGGTCGTGCCCACGCCCGCCGACGTGTAATGGATTACATTCATATACGCCATCTGGCACAACGCGACTCCGAAAATGCTGAAGGTAACGATTGAAAGCAGGGAGCGCACATCGCGCAAAAGCGCCAAAACCGAATGCCAGTTGAGAACCAACGCGACACCAAGGAAGAAAACCGCGGAAACAAGCATGCGCACGCAGGTGATCCACTCGGATGGGGCACCGTAGGTGTTCATCAGAAGCTGGCCGCACGTCCCAGAGAAACCCCAGCAAATAGCACCGACAAGCGCACATATGATGCCGCGACCCGTATGCGAGCCGCGTGCAGCAGAAGCTTCCCCCGACATGCCTTACCGCTCCCCTCGTTTAAACGATGCCGGATGCCGCATTGAGGCATCCGGCGCGTATTCTACAGCAACCGAGCGAGGAAACGGCCGGTATGGCTCTCTTCCACAGACGCAACTTCCTCAGGAGTCCCGCAGGCGACAACCGATCCTCCGCGCTGACCGCCTTCAGGTCCCAAATCGATAAGATGATCGGCGCTTTTGATGACATCGAGATTATGCTCGATAACCAGCACCGTATTACCCGCATCAACAAGGCGCTGAAGGACAACCAGCAGCTGACGTACATCCTCGAAATGAAGTCCCGTGGTGGGCTCGTCAAGAATATAGAAGGTTTTCCCCGTCTGGCGGCGGTGCAGCTCGCTTGCGAGCTTGACGCGTTGTGCCTCGCCACCGGATAGGGTGGTTGCCGGCTGCCCAAGACGCACATATCCCAATCCAACATCGAAGAGCGTCTGCAGTTTTCGCTTGATGGCCGGAATGTTCTCGAAAAACGCGAGAGCCTCCTCAACCGTCATATCCAAAACATCGGCAATATTCTTCCCGCGATAGGTAACCTGAAGCGTTTCCCGATTGTAGCGAGCCCCACCGCACACTTCGCAGGGGACATAAATATCGGGCAGGAAATGCATCTCGATCTTGATTTGACCGTCACCTTTGCAGGCCTCGCACCTACCCCCGCTCACGTTGAAGCTGAAGCGTCCGGGACCATACCCGCGAGCCTTGCTATCCTGAGTAGATGCGAATAGCGCGCGTATATCGTCCCAAAGGCCGATATACGTTGCCGGGTTGCTGCGCGGAGTACGGCCTATCGGGGTTTGGTCGATGTTGATGACCTTATCGATCTTATCGACGCCGGTAAGTTTCCGGAACGATCCGCATCGTTTGTGAGCACGATTGACCCGATTCGCCAACGCAGGCGCGAGCGTATCCGTCACCAAAGAGCTTTTACCACTACCCGATACTCCCGTGACCACGGTGAGCGTGCCGAACGGTACCTCCACCGAGATATTCTTGAGATTGTTTTCATTAGCTCCGGTAATCTTCAAGCCACCCCGGTGCGGAGCGCGACGTTGCTCGGGGACGGCGATGAGCTTGCGCCCGGAAAGATAATCCGCAGTCAAAGAGCCTTGCGCGCAGGCAACTTCATCAGGAGTGCCGCAAGCAACGACGCAGCCCCCTCGCTCGCCCGCGCCCGGCCCCATATCGACGACGTAGTCGGCGGCTCGAATAGTATCCTCATCATGTTCAACGACGATGACGGTGTTTCCCAGGTCCCTCAGATGCTCGAGCGTCTTGATAAGTCGCTCGTTGTCACGCTGATGCAGACCGATGGAGGGTTCGTCAAGTATGTAGAGGACACCCATAAGCCCGGCGCCGATCTGCGTTGCAAGCCTGATACGCTGCGCTTCGCCACCCGAAAGCGTCGCAGTCGCACGTTCAAGCGTCAGGTAATCAAGACCGACATCGACGAGGAATTGCAAGCGTGCGACGATCTCCTTGACGATCGGACCCGCGATGGAAAGGTTCTGCCCGCTAAAGGAGAGCGACTTGAAAAACGCGAGGGAATCAAGAGCGCTCATCTCGCAGACGTCGTGAATCGATTTCCCGCCGATGGTGACCGCGAGAATCTCCGGCCTCAAGCGCCTTCCCCGGCATGTCTGGCAGGGGACGATGGCGAAGTAGCTTTGCAGCTTCTCACGCTGGGTGTCGCTTTGCGCCTCCTGATAGCGACGCATGACAGCCGCTAGAGCACCCTCCCACTCGAGATACCAATAGGTATTGCGACCATCAACGGTGACGTAATCGACCTTAACCTTTTCGGATCCCAGCCCATGCATGATCGAACGCTGCACTTTTTTCGGCATATCCTCCCAAGGCGTGTTCTCATCGCAGCCAAGATGCCTCGCAACGGCGGCAAGCACCTGAGGGTAATAATTACCGTTCTTGAACGGCGCTATGCAGCCCTCAGCTATGCTCAGCGAAGAGTCGGGAACCAGAAGCGATTCATCAACCTCTTCCCTACTGCCGATGCCCGAGCAATCAGGACATGCGCCATAGGGCGCATTGAAGCTGAAATCACGTGGTTGCAATTCGTCCATCGAATGTCCGTGTTCCGGACAAGCAAGCGCAAGGCTGAACAGATGCTCGCCAGCACCCAGACCCCCCTTCGCCCCGCTTGACGAACCGCCCGCTTCTCCTTGCGCCTTTCCGTCGGGATCGAGAACCTGCACCAAAACACGACCTTCGGCGAGCCTCGTCGCCAACTCAACGGCTTCTGCTACGCGACCAGTCGCGCTCTTCTTCAGCTGAACGCGATCAACGACGACCTCGATGAAATGCTTGATCTTCTTGTTAAGCGTGATGGGTTCGCCGGTAAGCTTGACGATTTCGCCATCAACCCTAACCCGGCTGAACCCCTCATGCGAAAGGTCGGCGAATAGCTTGGTGAACTCACCTTTACGACCCGCTACGACAGGAGCCATGATGATGGCCTTCGCCCCAGGATCCAGTGCGAGAATCTCATCGGTCACCTGGTCGGTCGTTTGCTTTTTGATGACGCGTCCGCATTCGGGGCAATGGGGAATGCCGACACGCGCGAATAGCAAACGAAGATAGTCGTAAATCTCCGTAGTGGTACCAACTGTTGAGCGAGGATTACGCGAGGTGGTCTTCTGATCGATGGAAACAGCAGGGGAAAGTCCGTCGATGCTGTCAACATCGGGCTTGCTCATCTGTCCCAGGAACATGCGCGCGTAGCTGGAAAGGCTTTCGACATAACGTCGCTGCCCTTCAGCATACATGGTATCGAATGCAAGGCTTGACTTGCCGCTTCCCGATAAACCAGTGATCACAACAAGCTTGTCGCGCGGAATCTCCAGGTCGACATCTTTAAGATTATGCTCTCGCGCACCCTTGATCACGATAGAAGACTGAGACACAACAACCTACCTTCCGTAAACATTCCGTTCAGTGATAATAGCAGAACGAATGTTTGTGTTGAATAGGATAAAAAAACGGCCAGGAAAAACCTGGCCGAAACTTTTAATGGAGCGGACAACGGGATTCGAACCCGCGACCCTCACCTTGGCAAGGTGATGC
>CAVHXL010000106.1:0-6398 GCA_963639885.1 bacterium
CGAGCATGCCCGGGCCGGCGATGGGGTTCTTGAACACGTTCTGGTACAGCATGCCCGCGACCGCGAGCAAAATAGCGCACAGAAGCGTGATGCCGATGACGCCGGCGCGATGCCAGATGGCCCAGTAGCCGGGCACGTTCTCCAGAATCCAGGTGTTGTCGTGCGCGGCCCACAGATGCAGAAGCGGCCCGAAGAAGTTGTACGCATGCTCGCCGATGACGGCCGCCACCTGCACGGGGTCATAGGTGGCATAGGCTCCGCTGTACGGGTAGCTCTGCCCGGCGGCGCCCATGATGCCCAGCGACAGGTAAACCAGTTCCGCGAGCACGATCATCGAGAAGATGACCTTCGCGCGCAGCGCCCAGCGATCCGCCTTCATGTGCGCGCCGGTGGTGGCGGCGGAAACCCATTGCCGCAGCGCCGTGCCGAGCGGGCGACGGTCATCGGGAACGTTGCGCGCATCGACGCTGCCCAGGTTGTAGCGTGCGATGTCGGCGGCCGTGGCGTTGACGAAGACGGGTTGCGTTTCGGCAACCGACGCCGTGGCGCCCTCGGATGAGCCGACGCGCGACGATGACGGCGCCGCCTGGGATCCCGGCGCAGCGCATGCGGCGCGTTCGGCACATACGGCGCGTTCGGCACGCTCGGCGCGTTCGGCGCCCTTCGCGGTCATTGCCGCCTCCTTCTTATTTGAATTGGCCACGGACGTTCCCCCCTCCCCGAAGCGCGGTCACCAGGAACACCGCAGCGCCCCCGATGGAGATGAACATGCCGACCATCGTCTCGTACTCGGCGCCGAGCGTCATCATGAGCAGCGTGTAGGCGCCCAGCACGAAAATGGCCCCGAGCACGGTCGATGCCGGCAGCAGGTACTTGAAATTAGGTCCCACCAGCCGGCGCGCCATATGCGGCACCAAAAAACCGACGAAGCCCACCTGGCCGCAGAAGGACACGATGAGCGCGGTGAGCAGCGTGCACAACGTGAGCACCAGATAACGCGTGCGCTTCGACTCAACGCCGAGCGTGCGCTGCTCGGTAGCGTCCATCGAAAGCAGCATCATCTTCTGCCGCAGGCGCATCACCACGAGAAACGTCACGATGAGCGGCACGCCGACGGCCACGAGGTCAAGCCACGTGTAGTTGCGGAAGAACGATGCGATCATGAGATCCTGCAGAAGCGAGGCCTTCTCGCCGTAGGTGTCGACCGTCAGGTAGTAGTAGCGGACCGAATTGGTAACGGCTCCGATGACGCCGCCTATGACCTGCCCAGTGATGATCATGAAGATGGCCGAGGACCCGCCACGACCGAACTTGAGCACCGCCACCACGATGGCCACCACGAACATGCAGCCGATGAAAGAGCAGAGCGCAAGACCGTAGGACCCCAGGATATAGCCGAGCGGATCGTCCGAGCCGGCGGCACCGCTTAGGATAGCGCTCGTGCTCGCCGATGCGGACGACAGAAACTCCGTCGATGAGGAATCGTAGAGGAACACGACGTAGAAGATCATGCCCGCCGACGCGCCGCTCATCACGCCGAGCGTCGAGGGCGACACGAGGGCGTTGCTGAACGTGCCCTGGTACACCGCGCCGCACAGCGCCATGCCCGCACCGGTGAAGGCGATCATCACGTAGCGGATCATCATGGCGTCGTAGCCGTTGGTGTCTATCTCGTTGCCCGTGAGCACGGCGAGGATGCCGTTGAGGTTGCCCTCAAGCTGCAAGATGAACCAGGATATGGTGTAGCCATGATCTGCCGCCAAAGTTGCGGTTGCAATGATGTTTTTAGGGATTACCAGGGCGAACGCGTACAACGCAACCAGCACGACCCCCATGATGAAGATCTTCTGGTTGCGCGCCTCGCGCGTATGCCCAGCCTTAGCCTTCGCGGCGTAGGAGTTTCCCGCCGCAGGCGATTCCTCGCCGTCTATGGTGATGGTGGCGCGGCCGACGTGCTCCTGCTCGATGTCGGCCGACGCTTTTTTCTTCTCGGATACTGCCATTAGAACTTGATGCCCCCCGCCTGGTCGGCAGAAGCTTTGCCGCCTGTGGAAGCACGCGCACCGGAAGCGGGGGCGCCACCGCTTCCGCCGGCACCCTCGGCGTCATCGGACCAGCCGCCCTCGTCATCGATTTCAGCCTCCGCCGCCGAAGCGCTGCGACGGCGCCCGATGAGCGCATACCACGCGATCGAGCCCACCGCGGCCATGATGAGCAAAACGACGGCCCAAGCGATCGGGTTGCCTGCGATATCCGAGATGGCGATGGAGGCGTCGGTGCTCTCGTGCAGCAAGTCGATCGCATCACGCGCCTCGGCCCCGGCATCGCTCGCGGCATCGATGACGCTATCGGCGCCTTCCAAAACGGTCGTCGTGGAAGTTTCAAGCGTCGTCCCATCGGTGGTGGTTGCCTTGGCAAGCGTCCCCCCGACCGTGGTTGCAGCGGCAAGACCGTTCGACGATGAGGAGCTGTTCAACCCCCCGCCCGAAACCGTACTCGACGGATTGAGGGTCGAGGTGTCCGCGCCGACTTCAGCCACGGCGATGTTGCCCGCCGTGGAAAGCGCGGCGTAATTGGAAAGCACGAAGCTCACGGTGCCCGACGCTGCATCCAGCGCATCGGTGTAGCGAACGACGCCTGCGCCATCCATCCAGTAAACGCGCACCTTGGAGGAGGAGTTCGCAGACCCCGTGCTCACCGTGACGGTAACGCTTCCCGAATCGGAGGAAACGGAGAGCTTTTCGTTGTCGATGACGTACGTGCCCGAGTACACGGCGTCGGAAATGATCTTGTCGCCATTGACCTTGGCCTGGGCGGTTAAGGTGGCGTCGACCGTATTCTGGTTGTTCAGGGCGAACACAACCTGGTTGGCCCCGAGCGCCTCCTTGGAAACCAGCGTCGCCCTCGAAACGTCGACCGAGCCCGTCACGGTGGACTCGGGATCGCCCTCGATGGCATTGGTCTTGATATCGCCGTAGGTGGCCGTAAGTCGCATGGTGGCGCTCACGCCCGCCGCAAGGTCCACGAGCTTGCCGTCAGGCTGGCTCCACCCCTGGAAGAAACGTCCCGCAACAGCAGGTGCCGCGGGGATGTCGTCATTGTTCGCAAGCGACACCCCGGAATCGACGGTGATCGCGGCGAGCACGCTGCCCGCTTCGGACACAAAGGTCAAAGTCGGGCGGAATGCGTCACCGTAGACCGCGTACAGGTTCAAAACGCCATCCGTTACGGGAAGCGCCGAGAGCAATGCGTTGCCCGCCGCATTGGTGCTCGCGGCATCCGGGGAGGTCGACCAACCGAGGAAGCTCTTCCCGTCCGCGGACGAAGGCGATCCCTTCCCGGTGGACTGAAAGGCTTCGGCCACGGTGTTCGATGCCGGACGGTCAGTGGCGGTCGCATAAAGAGAAGCCCCGTTATGGAAATTAACCGTCACGGTTTGCGAAAGCTGGCGATAGATAGCGTAGTACGTCGGAACATCGCCGGTGGAATCGGTGATCGTGGCCGCGGGGAGCGAATCGATGTACAGGGGTTCCTTGTCGTCCTTGCGCGTCGACCAGCCGAGGAAGGTATAGGTGATGCCGTTGACGTCAAGGGCATCGCCCACCTTGGCGTAAGCGCTCGCCTGAGAGATCGGGTCGCTGCCGTACTCCATCGAGATGAGGTTGGTCGTCGTCTTAACCCATGCGCCATCTACCTGCTGAAAGCAGAAGAACCTCACGTACGCCTGCCGCTTGGCCGACGAGAAGCATGCCGTGTAGACGACGTCGGCGCTCACGGCGGGAAGGGAGGAAAGCGAGCCGAAGTCCACGCTGTCCGGCCCGACCATGCAGCCGCTCAAATGCCCGCTGTGCCAACCGGCGAAGCTGTATAGATAACCGCTTTGCGCGACGATCTTGCTCGGGGCGACAGCCTTCCGATTCGTCGCCTCGTAATACGTGGGCAAGGTGCCGTCCTGCGCGGCGTAAGACTTCACGGAGCCATCAACACGGAACGTCACCAAATGCTCACCCGGCGCAACGCGGACGAAGCACGCGGAAAGGGAGACCGCACCGTTTACGGAGTCGCTGATGGTCTCATAGTTGAACTCCACCTCGGATGAGAACGTACGGGGATCCCAAACGGTGCCGGAGCTATCGCGCCAGCCGACGAAACGGTACGTGGCGTCGCCCGCCTGATAATCACCCTGTATCGGGAGCGTGGCCCCCGTTGCGGACTGATCGAACGTTTCCCCGTATCCAACCTCCGCCCGCTCGGAATCCAAAAGGGCACCGGAGCTATCGCGCAAATTGGAGAACGTGACCTCGACCGTCTTAGCCGAAACGCGATAGACCGGATAGTAATCAGCGCTGCCGGCAACGACCAGGGTCCCTGCATCCTTGCCGATTTCGGCCTCGGTTGCAGACGCATCGGTTGACCAGCCGAGGAACTCATAGGAGATATAGGCGCTTGACGGCTTTTCCATCAACGCGGGATCGGGAAGGGCGATGGGGTCTCCAGCGATAAGGTCGGTGTACTCGGCGATGAGATCATCCTCGCCATGGAAAGCGATCCAGTAAGGACCATCCCAAGCCAATGAGCCATCCGATGCGACGATGGGCGAAAGCTTGCCGTAGGCATCGACGAACCATGACGAATCGAGCTTCGCGCTCGAAGCGGGAACGGCGAACGTCGAGCCTGAGGCATTCGCCCCCGATGGATTCGCAACGGTGAAAGCGCGATCGCCCACCGACGCGAAAGAGCCTCCGACAACAAACGATTTCGCGCGAATGTCCTGCGCGCAAGCCGCGTTCGTCGTGATGGAAAGCGTCCCCGAAAGCGAGACGTTCGCACCATCCGCAGCGTCGATGCCCACGGCAACCGGATCGCAGCTTACAAGCTCGTGAGCGTCGCAGCGCGCCGGATAGAACCAGTATCGGGAAGTTTGATCGGGCGCATTATCGATGTTGATGTAGTCGGCAAGATCCACACGATCGGCCTTCGGGCCCTCGTAGGATGCTTGCCCGCCAGTTGCGAAGACCCGAGCTCCGTCAACGTCCCAGGAACCGCTGCCCGCTGCCGAGACGGCATATGCGTCGCCAACGCTCGACGCCGCGCTCACCGAGCCCGAAACCGTGAAAGAAGCAGCGGACCCCGCGGCGGCCGAAATACCGACGGCTTTCGGCGCGATGCTGTAATAGGACTGCACGAAGATGGCTTTCGGGGTGATGTTCTCCAACGTTTCCTCGTTGTCGGCCACCTGGTCGGAAACCGCCCAAACAAGCGTGCCGTCGTCGAGCACCATGGCCGCCACATAGTAGACGCGCGCACCGAACCCGTAATCGGAGCCTGCAGTGCCATCGTCGAGCTTGGCCTGCGCGCGGAACTTCTGGAGGATCTCTTGATACAAAGCGCTTGAAGTTGCGGGCTCGATGCGCCGCAACACCTGGTACCCCTGCTCGAAACTGGAGGTAACGTTTCCATTCAAAACGTTACCAGCCTGAATCAGCCCCCCTGCGTTTTGCGCCGAAACGCTCGCGGTGCTTGCGACGTTGACGGAACCGGCGCAATCTTCGGCGGCATACAGGGCAAACGCCTTCGATGCGCACGCTCCCCCATCGACGGCGGCCCCGCTTACCGAAAGCCGGGCGGCTCCGCTTACCGAAGCGCTTCCCTCGGCAAGGTAGCAACCGACGACCTCAACGGTTTCGGCGTTCGCATTCGCGCCGCCGCCGTTGTAGATAACCTGCACATCGGCATCGCTCAGGGAGATCGTGCCAGCGAAAACCGATATGCCGCTGTAGGCGCCTGCCTGCTCGGCGCTTCGAGACGTGCGCTCCTGCGTGGATCCGACATGCAACGAAAGTTGGCCTTTCGAGTTATCGTCGGCGCTGTCGATGATGCTCAACGTACCCGCACCCAAGAACCGCATGGCCGCGGAATTGCCCGAGCCGCCAAAAACGGAAAGGCTGTGGCCCGCAAGATCGATGGTCAAATCCGTCTGAGATATATCCTGCATGCCATACACGGAACCGTCATCGAGCAATGCAAGCGAATCGCCGCTGGCAGCTGCGTTTAACGCTTGCAAAAGAGACGAGAAGGTGGCACCCGTACTCTCGTTGACGACAAGCGCCTCGCGAGTCCACGAGATGGTTCTGCCTTGGTCGTCGCTTCCGGACACGCGAGCCGCCCAGCCATCAAAGACCGATCCGGCAACTGGGGCAAACCACGACGCGGCGACATCGTCGGAAGCCGCATTACCGGACTCGATGGTGGCAAACGTATCCGCGGTGCTATCCGCCGCATAGACGGAAAGCGCCGATGCGCTCCCATTCTCAAAGGCCGATCCCAGGCTGAGCGCAGCTACGCGCTCGTAGAGCACTTTTTCGGATGAGCAGCTAAACGAGCAGACGCCGTTCAGC
>CAVHXL010000107.1:0-6382 GCA_963639885.1 bacterium
TACTTGATGTTCGACAGGCCGCGCTCGCCGCAGATGACCAGATCGGGCTCGTTGGGCTCGATGAGCTGCTTGGCCAGGGTGTCGGTGATACGCCCCGCGCGCACCATCAGCTGCACGGAGGGGATTTCCGGGTTGTTGCGAGCGGCCTCGAAGAGGTCGGCCAGGTCCGACTCGATGCGAGTCTTGCCCTCGTTGCAAAGAAGCTCGAAGTCGACACCGGATGCCTCATAGGGGACGGAGTCGATGACGTGGCCGAAGATCAGCTCGGCTCCATCGGCGGCCGCGAGCGCGATGGCGCGCTCCATGACGGCGCGCTGCGTCGAGGAACCGTCGAGTGCGGCGAAAATACGCTTGTATCCGAATGCCATGGGAAACCCCTTTCGTTGTGCGCGATCGCGATCGCGCGGTTTCGGGCGGGTTGGTTGTTGGTCGCGCCGGGGATGCGGCGGCGCCCGCTTTCAGCGACATTGTACCCCAACCGCCGCGCCCCCGTGCGTTTCGGCTTGTTAACGAGGATCGGAAATTGAGGCAGCACGGCGGCTTCGCGTTGTGAAACTTTATCCACTCGACCTCTCGCCCTCCGATTTGCTTGTGACGAAGTGGTAAGGTTCCCTCATTAGAAGAAGGGTCGCGGCCGGCGCAGGTCTCGGGCGCGACGAGATGCAAGGAGCACCCATGATCGACGATCGCATGTACAACCTGGGCAACGAGCCTTCCGCCATCCGCGAGCTGTTCGCGTACGGGATGAAGCGCAAGGCCGAAATCGGCGACGACAAGGTGTTCGACTACAGCATCGGCAACCCCAGCGTGCCGGCGCCGCAGAAGGTGGCAGACACCATCAACGAGGCGATGAAGCTTTCCCCCGTTGAGCTGCATGCGTACTCCCCGGCCTCGGGCATCCCCGCAGTGCGCGCCGCCGTTGCGGAGAGCATCGCGCGTCGTTGGGACATCCCGGCCAAGGCTGAGCACGTCTACATGACCGTGGGCGCCGCCGCCTCCATCGCCATCAGCCTGGGCGCCATCACCTGCCCCGGCGACGAGGTGATCGTTCCCACGCCGTACTTCCCCGAATACAAGGTGTGGATTGAGACCATGGGCTGCTCGATCGTCGAGGTGCCCACGCAGGTTCCCAGCTTCCAGCTTGACGTGGAGGCCATGGGCGCCGCCGTCACCGCCAAGACGGCCGCCGTCATCATCAACTCGCCGAACAACCCGGTGGGCGCCGTGTACACGCGCGAGAACCTTGAGGCGCTGGCCGCCATGCTGCGCGCCAAGGAAGAGGAGTTCGGTCATCCAATCTACCTGATCAGCGATGAGCCGTATCGCGAGATCGTCTACGGCGCGGAGGTACCCTACGTGCCCACCATCTATGCGCGCACGCTCGTGTGCTATTCGTACTCCAAGGCGCTCAGCCTGCCGGGCGAGCGCGTTGGCTACGTGTACGTTTCCGATACCATGGATGCCGAAGAGGCCGACCGCGTGTTCTTCGCCGTCGCCGGCGCCGGCCGAGCGCATGGCTATATCTGCGCGCCGGTGCTGTTTCAGCGCGTGGTCGCCGCATGCGTTGACGAGCCGTCCGATGTTGCCGCCTATGCCGAGAACCGCCGCATCCTCACCGAGGGGCTTGATGCGCTCGGCTACGAGTATGTGCAGCCCGACGGCGCGTTCTACCTGTGGGTGCGCGCGCTCGAGCCCGACGCGCAGGCGTTCAGCGACAAGGCCAAGGAGCATGAGCTTCTGCTGGTGCCCTCCGACAGCTTCGGCGTGCCGGGCTGGGTGCGCCTGAGCTACTGCATCGCCAAGAAGACCATCGAGGACAGCATGCCCGCTTTCGCCGCCCTGAAGAAGGATTACGAATAGGGGTTGAAACGACCGTTGGCGGCCCGGCGGGCCGGCGTTGGCCGGACCCGGCGGGTCGTCCGGGGGAATCGGCGCCTCTGCGCTGGGGTCGCCTCTGTGCTGGGGCAGTCCCTGCGCAGAGGCTGCCCCTGCGTCGAGCGTGTCTCGGCGCGCCCCTAATCCGTGTATTGCTCCATGTAGTCGAGAATCTCCTGGCGCGAATGCAGATCGGTTTTCGCGTAGATGCGCTTGATGTGCGCATGCGCGGTTCCGGGGCTGATGAACAGCTCCTCGGCGACTCTTTTCTGCGTCCAGCCGAGGGCGTAAAGCGAGAGCACCTCCACTTCGCGCTCCGAGAGAAGGAACTGCTTGCCGATTTCCTCCGCTTTCCGCCGAATGGCCGCCTGATGCGAGCTCGCCGAATCGTCATCGGCGCTTGCGCTGGCGGTTGCCGCCGCTGCAGCCAGGTTATGCTCGCTTTCCGAGTCCAGGCCCATGAGGCGCGTGAAGGTTGAGCTTCTCTTGCTGCCGTCGAATCCGGCTTGGGTATCCGCGGTGGTTTGCTTCGGAAGGATATCCGCCAAGCTCATCCCTATGTCGCCGGCGTTCAGGCATTCCGCATCGCACGAGGCGCAAGAACCGTCGCCCCCGGCTTCTCCGGCCCCGATCATCACGACGCGGCCTTTTTCAGCTTGGGAAAGCTGCTGTTCAACCTGCGCTATGCGAGCTTTGTAACGTCGCTCGCGGCCTTCGGCCTCGGTGCGGGAGATGTTGAGAAACGATCCCAGCGCCACCTGGACGGAGATGATGAGCACGAATCCCATGCAGGCATGGATGAGGATGTCGTCGTCGGAAAGAAACGGCATCGTGATGAATGCCACGCGCGCGAGGCATCGGCAGCCCATGCAGATGATCCATCCGCCGAGCGCGTAGTAGTACGGGTCGCGCCAACCGAACCCCATGAACGCGATGGTGATGTACCACATGTATGCGCACATGAGCGCGTTGAGCGAGGTGGTGAGCACCGCGCCGATGTCGAGCGAGCCGGGGAACATGGCGTAGAGCAGCAATGCGCCGGCAGCCATGGTTTCGAACAAGATGAAAAGCCCGACGGTCATCACGTTTTGACGCCTGCGTGCCACGAGCACGATGAGCGAAACGGCTATCAGGATGGTGAGCAGGCCATATGCGAGGCGCGTTTCGCGCTGGAAGGCGATGGCCGCGCCGTCGGGGTAGCCGCGCAAAAAGCCGACGACGATGAAAAGCGTTCCTAGGCTTAGGGCCGTCGCCGAAAGGAGGCGTTTGCTGTGGCCCTCGTCGCCCACGATGCCGAAGTAATCAAGCGCGGGCGTGAAAGAGCTGATGTTGTGGGCGTTCGCGCGGGTGCGGGCAAGCGTTACGCATGGTAGTTGAAGCAGCGCGAAGGCCGCTGCGACGAAATATCCGTAAAAGCCGAGAATGCCGCAGATATAGATGACGACCTCGCTGATGGCGATGGCGGCAAATGCGTACACCGTGGCGGTGAGGCTCTCGCATCCGCGCGCACGGCGAAGCCAGTAAAAGATGCATCCTGCCGTGGCAAGCGTGATCAGCGCGCTTAGCCAGAAGCGAAGGCTTGCCGTTTCCGCGTTGCTGAAGTCGGTGAGCGGCATGGCGATGAGCACCGCCGCTTCAACGATGCAGCAGATGCGCATAAGCGCGTTCGTCAACGGTTTGCTGAAGCGGAATTTCGTGAAGAACAGGAGCGCGGCGAGCACGATCATGACGGCGATCGCCGCCATCATCGCGCCATCGGTGAACAGCCCTTCGTCGGTGCTTCGATAGCTTCCGTAACTTGCCACGATGAGCCCGGCGCGCCCGAAGGCGAATCCCAAAATGGAAGGGAGCAGGGGCAGGAATGTGCGCATGAAAAAAGAGGGGCTTTCCTGTGCGGTGCTTGCAGGCGCGCAGGCGACTCCCCCACCACGGTATTCGGCTGAAAGTTCTGGCTTCCCCAACCGTTTCTCCTCATTCTATTTTTGCGTGTCTGACCAGGTGTTATAGCCAATTCCCTCAAAAAGGCGATGACATTTGGTCGTTTTCCCCCTAAAAGAGGGTATGCGCGATGCTTCTCAATGGGCATCATAACATGCGAGTGATTCGGGAATGTAACCAAATGGTTTGGATTTGAGGGGGGTTAACCAATGGTGAACGAGAACGATATCGAATTTGACGAGCCGGATGAGGGTCGAAACCTGTACGTGGAGCCTGAGGATCGAGCGCTGATTCGCACGAAGGATGTGTACCAGACCGAGCTGGACAACGGCGTGGCGGGTTATTCCGACACCCTGCTTTCCATCGTCGCGAATTTCAAGAATTCCGGCAAACCGGAGAACTTCAACGTGCAGAGCATGGTTGGGCGCAGCAAGCGCGGCGAGGTCGCGCTGCGCCTGTTCGCCGAAGTCGATGACTCCGTTGCCGACCCGGTGTTCGTGAAGGTTGGTTTCAAGAGCCGCGGGTGCCTGGCCATGACCGGTTGCGCGAGCGCGGTGTGCTCGATGATCGAGGGAATGACCTTCAGCCAAGCGTTGGCGCTGACGCCGGCGGACGTGGAGCGCGCGGTCGATGGCGTGCCGACGGACAAGAAGCACACGCCGGTGTTCGCCGTGGAGGCGGTGCGCGGCCTGGTGGGCGATTGGATGTACCGCTGCGGTATGAGCCTGGCTGAGATGAACGAGAAGCTGCCTTGCGATGAGCTTTCGATCGCGTGCCTGATGTGCGAGCACTGCAGTTTGCGCGCAACCCGCGTGGACATGCTGGTTGCTGAAGCGCAGGCCGCTCAGAAGGCGAGCGCGTAGCGATGGCCGGGGAGGATCGCGCGGGGCTGGCGGTCGAAGCCGGGGTTGACGAGGCTGCTGCCGCTGGGGCTGCTGCCGGCGAAGCCGGGGTCGGCGCCGGGGCCGCTGCCGGTGGGGCTGCGGAGGCCGCGGAAGTTGCCGAGGCCGCCGAAGCTGCCGCTGGCGAAAGCGTTGCGGCTGCGCAGGCGGTGCCGACTGCGGGCGATGATGCCGATGCGCATGTTGCGGTGCCCGATGGTGAGCAAGTTGACCCCGAGGTCGAAGCCGCCGCGCGTGAGCTTGCCGAGCATAATGCGCTGGCGGACGTGTTCGATGACGTTCGCCGCATGTCCGCCGATAGCCAGTTGGTGACGCCGGAGCGCTGGCCCGAGATCGGTTTGGTCCCGGATCATATGACGGCCGAGGATTTCGAGATGTTCGTGTATGAATGGCTCGAGGCGTTCCAGGCGGAGCATGCTGACGAGATCGCGGCCGAGATAGCGGCTGAGAAGGCGAAGGCCGCCGCCGTGCGCTCGGCAACGCATGCCGTGGGAGTGCCGCCGAAGATCCCGAATCGTCGCTTGGCCCAGATCGAGGCCGATGAGGCGGCGAAGGCGAAAGCCCAGGCTGCGGGTGCTGGAGCGGCGGCGGGCGAATGTGGTGCCGACGGCGAGTCCGCTGCCGTGGGCGATGACGCCGGCAAGCCGGAAGGCGCGGTCGAGCGGGCAGGTGTTTCCGCGGCCTTGGTTTCGCAAGCGGTCAGCACCGCCATCGTCGATGACGGCGATGCGGCGGGGCCGGCCCGCGGGGCGGATTCCGCCAGCGAGGCGGAGCCCGCCAACGAGCCCGCCAACGAGACGGATTCCGCCAGCGAGCCTGCCGAAGAACCCGCCAACGGTGAAGACGACGGCAGTCCCTTCGCCGGCCTGAAGATCCCGGAGGGCTACAGGCTCGAGCAAATCGAGGGCGAATGGGTGCTGGTGGAGGACGAGAATGCCGCGCCGGTTCGCAAGGAGATCAGCTGCAACCGCATCAAAGTGCTCATGGGCATGCATAGCTACTACTTGTATGATCAGACGCTCATGACCGACAACTACGCGCGCTGGGCGTTTTTGGCGGCCGAGGACAACCCGCTGGTCACGTTTGTGGAATGCGTGCGCGAGGACTCGCGCGTTTATCCGCGTCCCTATGCAGCCGAGTGTTTGCGCAACCCGCCGTTCTCCATGACCGATGAGCAGATTCAGCAGACCTGGGAAGCCGTGCGCGACTCGGGCAATTATCCGGACATCGGACGCACCGTCGCATCGAACGGCGATGTGTACTATTACTCGACGGATTATCTTGATGCTGGGTACGCGGAATCGCTGGCGGAGTACGATGCCGTGGAACGCCCGGCCAACGTGTAGAGAACGATGCTTTTTCGTGAGCGCGGCGTGGGCGAAAGCTCGCGCCGCGCAAAATAATGCGTGGCGCGGCGTCCACTCCTGTTCCGGCTCTGCGCCCGCCGCGCCCGCCGCGCCCATCGCGCCCTTCGCGCCCATCGTACCCGCTGCGCCCATCGCGCCCGCCGCGCCGCGCACCCCTTCTTCCTCTCGCTCTTTTTCCCACTTGAAACAGAAATGGGTCTAGAATGTCTTTTTCCGCTCGAGAAGGAGGGAACGCGATGCATCACGCAATCGAGGACATCGAGTACGCGGAATACCTGTTCGACCGTTTCTACGGCATCG
>CAVHXL010000108.1:0-6349 GCA_963639885.1 bacterium
CGCCCGAACGACGTCGAGCGTCGAAATTCACCAGGATGTCATCGGCGACTATGGGAATGGCCGTGCCGACGTTGTCGGCGGTCAGCAAAAGAGCGATCCGCAAGGCGAGATAGAGCTGCTGACAGGTTCCCAGCGACAGATGGATCGGCTCGCGATGCGTGTGCAGCGAATCGGTGACGCGCAACCGGCCCTCCCCCGTCATCTCGACCTTAACCCACTTCCCCTCGGTCATCAGGGACATCAGGTCGCTAGCCTTGCGATAGACCTCAGGCTGGCTCTTGCTTTCCCACGAGGAAACGGCGGTTTCCAGCATACGACGTGCAAGAAGGAGCTCGGCAAGCTCGACGGAGCTGCGCTCACGACGCGTCTGCAGCTCTTGGTACCGCAGCTTCAGGTCATCAAAGTCGTGATCCCCGCAAGCCTGCTCCAACTTCTCTTTCAGCTCACCATAGCGCCTGTTCAACTGCTCGCAGGTTTCAACAAGCCCCTCACGCTGGCGCCCACGCGCATCTATCGCGGCATCGAGGGCCTCCAAAGTGTCCTCCGAAAGCGACATGGCGCTGAAAATCTCATCGCGCCGAGCAACGGCTTCGGAAAGCGCGGTCTCGTCGGATGTTCTCCTCGACACCGTCGCCTGCATCCGCTGTTGATAGATCTGGCTTGCGTTGCGCACCTCCTTCGCCTCGTCAAGCAAACTCCTCGCACGACGCAAAGACCCCTCAGCCGCTGCAAGCCCCATCTTCGAAAGCTCATCCTCGATACGCGCAGCAAGGCATTTCTGCTCCCCAAGCGTTCCCTCGAGCTTCTTGCGATCCTGCAGCATTACCCATTGAGCATCTTCAAGACGCGCTTTTTTAGGGTTCTCGGTTTTATCTGGCCTGATCACAAGCACTATCGCTGCAAAAGCCATGATCACCGCCACCGCGACCAGACCAAATCCCATGGCAGTGAACGACAAGCTCGACACCTCACGGCCATGTATGAACAAGGGAACGCCGGCCACCATGAACACAATCGGCAGCGCAATGGACAAAAACAGCTGCACGCTTTGCTGCCTGCGCGCGCGGGATGCGTCCACCACGGCGTTATCCGCTTCCTGCAAGGCCTCGAAAGCCGCTTTCGAAGTGGCGAAATTGTCTCGGGCAAGATCGACCGCATGCTCGCGTTTTGCCTCTTCAGACGCTAGCGCGTCGATCCTATCGCGCAAACGTCCCTCCTGCGAGGCGGTTATCCCGGAAAGCTCGGCGGGGTGCTCTCGCATCGCGACGCGATGCTCGCGACGCATCGTTTCCTCCTGCTCGGTATAATCCGCGATCCGCCCCTCAAGGGAGGTGATGTCCGAAAGGAGCTTCTCGAGCTCCGCGCGAGAAGCCGTCATGGATTCAATGGTGCGGTTTACCCGCCCAAGCCGCGCAAGCAGCTCGTTTCTCTGCGGCTCAAGTTCGGTGAATTCCTGGTTCTCCCGCTTCAGTCGCTCGGTGCGATCGGATATCTCCGCTATTCGAGAGCGTATCTCGTCCTGCTCTGCGTTGATATTCACGAGGGAATGCTCCATAGCCGCCGCGCGAGATGTATAACCCGCAAGGCGCTCCTGCAGCTCAGCAAGCGCATAAGCGGGAGACGACTCGGTACCCGAACCTGCCGTCAACAGCTTAGCGGTCACGTCGGTCGTGTTTCGAAGCTGCCTAAGCTCATCGCTATTCAGCGAGAACATGGTGTTGTAGGTTTCACGATCGATATCGGAAACCACGGAAGCGTCCCCTGTGACACCATCAACGTTGCGAACGCGACCCGCCTCCGAAACCTCCCCGCTCCGACCGTTCACGAATACCAGGGAACCGCTGCGTTCGGCGTTTTCGGGTTTGTACGTGTTCCGCCTGCCCCGCGCATCCTCCCAGCCGAACAGGACGCCGCCGATAAACTGCGAGAGCGTCGTCTTCCCCGCCTCGTTTTCGCCGAAAACGACGTTCATGCCAGGACCGAAGGGGCCGATCGCACGATTCGCGTACGCCCCGAACGCCTTGATCTTCGCCTGCTCAAGATACCTGCGCGCCATCACTGCTCACCCCGTGAAAGCAAATCGAGCACCAGGTCCTCAGCGCGATCCGTCAGCTTATCCACCTTACGTGCGCACGCCCCGGGGAACTGAAGCCCGCGCGACAGGAACTCTTCCTGCAAAAAGGCTACCTGATCTTCGGGATTGGCCTTCTGGTCCGCAGCCACCTTCATCAGGACAGCCGGGAAGAGGCCTTCCTCGCGCAGGGCTTCCTTATCGCGAGGAGTACGGGTCTCGTCGATGATCATGTCACAGAAAAACGCCGAGTAGGAATCGTTGATATGCTTGCGAAGGTCTTCGCAAACCTCAGGGCGCGCCAGCACCGAATGAAGCGCCGTTTCCCCCTTCAATGTGATGCGGGAAACCATCTCCTCGCAATGAGCTTTACCGTTAACACGGAACAACTCTCTCATGATAAGGTCGGAAACCCCAGGCAATGTCGAGCAATCCGAAATATCCACCTTCATCTTCTGCCAAACGACGCTTGCCGTCGGAATGAACTCGATATGCGGCGGCTTGCCTTGAGAAAGCGTGACCTCGTAGACGCCGCGCGGCCCGGTCTCCTTGATGTCCCGACCTTGGATGCAGCCGGAAAACACGATCCGGGGGTTTTCCTCGCTCGGGTAGGCATACCGCTGATGAATATGCCCGCATGCCCAATAATCCATTCCCGCTTTCATCATGACGGATGGTTTGACCGGGGCTTTCACCGGATCAAGGTTAAGCCCCGTATGCAGAATGCCAATCGCGAAAGGAGCGCTGGAGGCATCGGGGGACGCCTCGGCAAGCGCCTCTTCGCCTAACGCGCGCGTTATCCCTTCAGCGATGCACTTGTCCGCCGGCCAGGTCTGATTGTAGTAGCCGCGACCGCCGATAAGGCACAATGGCTCGCCATCGCGGCAAAACAGCTCGAAGCCCGGCCGGTCAGCGGGAAGCATGTGAACGTTTTCAGGCAAGAGCAGCAAACCCTGCTTCCAAGAGGTGTACGGGTCATGATTGCCCGTCACCATGTAAACCGGGATCCCCTCTTTTCCAAGGCGTCTCATGCCTTCGAAAAAATACAGGTAGTCGCCATAAGATGCCCTCGTCGCATCGAAGATGTCGCCGGAGACCACCATGAAGTCGACCTTGCGCTCAATCGCGATGTCGATAACTCGGTCGAAGGATTCGGTTATCGCGCGCGTAAGACGCGTAGCCCAGGTCTTCGAAACATGGCCCAAGCCGCGAAAAGGCGCGCCGAGGTGAAGATCGGCTGCATGGAGGATTTTAATGCTCGTCGTCATACCTCGAGTGTAACGTCATCAGCGCATAACGTGCGGCTAAATATAGTCGGGCACGCGTGAATCGTCGACGAAATCCATGAAGCGCGTGTACTCGGCGTTGAACGCGAGCGTGATATCGCGCGTAGGACCATTACGATGCTTGGCAACGATCAGCTCAGCGGTACCTAGATCCGGACGATCGTCGCTCTCGGCCTCCATCTCATCCATGCTTCGATCGATGAACATAACGATGTCGGCATCCTGCTCGATTGCGCCCGATTCGCGCAGGTCGGAAAGCATTGGGCGCTTCTTACCACGCATCTCCACCGCACGCGAAAGCTGCGACAGGGCGATAACGGGCATGTCCATCTCCTTCGCAAGAACTTTCAGACCGCGCGAGATTTCAGCAACCTCGACCGCGCGATTGCCGTCGCGGCGTGCGGTAGGCGGCTGCATAAGCTGCAAATAGTCAACGATGATCAGGCCCTTTTTAGCATCTCGCAATTCACGGCGAGCCTTAGCGCGCAACTCCAGGATGGATAAAGCCGGCGTATCGTCGAACTGTATGTTCAGATTGGAGAGCGTGCTCGATGCATCGATGATGGCGGTCCAGTCAGCATCCTGAACCTGTCCGGCGCGTAGGCGGGACAGGCTCACGCGGGCCTCAGAGGCCAAAACGCGCTGAACCAACTGCGAGGCGCTCATCTCGAGCGACAGAAACGCAACGGATGCGCCCAGTTTCGCAGCACTCGTCGCAAGGTTCAATGCGAACGCGGTTTTGCCGACGCCAGGACGTGCCGCAAGGATAACCAGGTCACCGCCACGGAAACCATGGAAGAGGTTGTCGACGTCCTTGAAACCGGAGGCAACACCGGAGATCTTGTTCTCAAGCGATGCCATTTCCTGGAGCTCGGTGAAAGCGTCGACCAGCAAGGAATCAATCTTCGTGAAAGCCGACGAAACACGCTTTTCGGTAACCTTGAAAAGGGCTTTCTCGGCCTCCTCAACAACAACCCCCAGATCATCGGGTGCGTCGTAAGCGAGCGCCTTGATCTCACCGGATGCTCGGATCAGGTCACGCAGGATGGACGTGCGTTTGACTATCTCAACATGGTTCTGCCAGTTCGTCAGAGCAAAGGTGTTGTCCGCCAGCTCGACAAGATATGCCCTGCCACCGACAGCTTCCAGCTGTCCCGCGGCATTAAGATTGTCGGCAAGCGATATATGGTCGATTGGGATATGCCGAACGTACAAATCAACCATCGATTGGAAGATTCGCTGATGAGATGCACGATAAAAGTTCTCAGGAACCAATCGAGCTGCAACTTCCTCGATAGCGTCCTGGTTCAGCAGACATGCCGCGAGAACGGATTTCTCCGCCTCGATATTCTGCGGTTCGATCTGCCGGGCGGGCTGAGCGGTTTCAGGGGCAAAGTCGGGATTGTAGGGAACAGTTGCAGGCATAGCATAGTCCTTTCGTCGTGGCGAATATGATACCTCACGCGATTGGTGCCTGCGGCGGATGCCGATGCAATCGACCCGGTTCCAACAAGGTTCTCCCATATAGAATAAAGAATCCCCTGCACCAACGCGGTACAGGGGATTCTTTATTCAAATTGCCCTTACCTAAAAGGTGTTGCTATTCAGCAGCCTCTTCGGTCTCAGCGGCAACCTCAGCATCGGTAGCGACCTCAGCGGTCTCTTCCTCAGCCTCTTCGGCAGCAATCTCATCGATGCCGACGAGGAGCTTGACGGTGGCCTTGATCTCACGATAGATGGAGATCTCGACCTCGTGCTCACCGGCGGTCTTGATGGCATGGCCGACCTCGATGCGACGGCGATCAACCTCGGCACCAAGGGTCTCCTTGATGGCGTCGGCGATCTGAGCGGCGGTGACGGAGCCGAACAGCTGGCCCTCTTCGCCGACCTTGGCGTCGATCTTCACGGAAGCGCCATCGAGCGTGGCCTTCAGCTTGTCGGCATCGGCCAGGCGCGTAGCCTCGCGCTTGGCGATGTTGTTCTTGCGCATCTCGAGCTGCTTCAGGTTGCCCTTCGTAGCCAGGATGGCGATGCCCTGGGGCATCAGGTAGTTGTTGGCGAAGCCGGGGGCAACGTCGACGACGTCACCTTCACCGCCCTTGCCCTTAAGCTCTTGGAGCAGGATGACTTTCATGGTTCCTCCTTGCGCCTAGCGATTGCGGCGGTCGCCGCGGCCGCTGATGGCAGGAACCGCATAGGGCATCAAGGCCATCTCGCGAGCGCGCTTCACGGCGTTCGCGATATCGCGCTGGTGCTGGGTGCAGGCACCCGTCACGCGGCGGGGCTTGATTTTCCCGCGGTCGGTAACATACTTGCGCAGCATCTGAGTGTCTTTGTAGTCGATGTACTCCGCGTTCTCCTTGCAGAACTGGCAGTACTTGCGACGAGGCTGCTTCGCATAATCGGACATTTGGTAAACCTCTTTCGCTTAAAACGGTATATCTTCGTCATAGACCGAAGCCGAGGTATCCACAACAGGAGCAACCGGGGCGGGCGCTGCGGGAACATAACCTGCAGACATCCCATTGCTATAGCCCTGGCCTGCGTTGCCGTTGCGGCTCGACATGAACTCGATCTCGTCAACGATCACTTCAAGCTTGCTGCGGCGCGATCCATCCTTTGACTCCCAAGAGCTATAACGAAGCTTGCCTTCGATAGCAACCTTCGTTCCCTTGGTAAGGTAGGATTGCAGCTTCTCGCCACGCGTACCGAACATGGTGCAATCGACGAAGTTCGGATAATCCTCCCATTCGCCAGATGCCGGGTTCTTGCGACGGTCGTTGACCGCAACGCCGAAACTCAAGATGTTCATGCCGCTCTGGGTCTGACGGCTTTCGGAATCACGCGTAAGGTTGCCGCTGATCATGACTCGATTGATGCTCATGTTTTCTACCTCTTCTCATGCCGAGGGCTCAAGCCCTCAAATCGTATCCTTATTCGCGGTCGGTGCGCTTCACGATCATGTGGCGAACAACGACATCGGAGATGCGCA
>CAVHXL010000109.1:0-6324 GCA_963639885.1 bacterium
CCTGGCAAAAGTTAAGGCAAAGGCCCGCGCTTCGCGAAAGGGAACGTCTTCTTAAGGGCGCTCACCCAAAACGGCATCCTGCCTATGAGCATCCTTGGCTTCCCTTTTGATCCCGATGGCTTTTCGCCCTAAGCGCACATTCACGCCTCGCATGCTTTAGCCTTCGCTTTATCCCAGCGACCTTGCGGAGATTCGATTCGACGAGTTCGACCCTCGACAAAAAACCCGCTAAACGCTCAGGGCGTTTAGCGGGTTGGATGCACTTTTTCGCATGCGAGCAAGCCTTGGCTTTTATTTCGCCTTCACGGGAGCGTCGAAAGAACCGGCGCAATGAGGGCATCGGGTAGCCCCCTCCTTGATTTCTTCCAAGCAATAAGGGCATACAGGCGATGGCTCAGCATCCTCATCGGCCTTGCCGGCGATCTTTTCCCCGATAGCTTTCGCCTTATTCACGGCCCTTACGAGCAGGAATACGATAAACGCAACGATGATGAAGTTGATGCAGGCGCCGATAAAAGCACCGAAGTCGATTTCGGTGCCCGGAACCACCAAACCGGAAATCGTATCCACCCCGCCTCCTGCAAGAACGGAGATGAGCGGATTGATGATATTCGAAGTCAAGGCGGTGACGATGGATGTAAAAGCGCCGCCGATAATGACCGCGACAGCTAAGTCCATCACATTGCCGCGATCGATAAATTCCCTAAACTCCTTGAGAAACTGCCTCATGGGTACTCCTATCGCCATCATAACCGCAAGGTGCATTATACAAGGCGCATTATAATAGACGACAGGGCAAGATGCCCACTTTCTCGCTCATGGGTCAACGATGCGAGCCGCTACCTCTTGGCGCTCGTCCCGCACGACCGGCCGAAGGACGTCTTCGAGCATATCGGGCGCCGCATCGCGTGCTACGAGAAGTCCAGCATCGGTTCTCGGTCGGATACTCGTTCGCCCAAACCGTCTCCTAAGCGTATCAATCTTAATTTTACAGGCGAATCGGAGACACCGTCTCGCCGACGCTTCTCTCGGTTTTCGGAAACGGCGTCGCGGTGCCGCGCATGACCACCGCCGCCCCCTTGTCCACCTGGCAAAAGTCACGGCGAAGGCTCGCACTACGCGAAAAGGAGCATCCTCCCGAGCGAGGCGTCCGCTCAAATCGGGTCGCTTCGTTTCGCGAAAAAACGGCGAGGCAGCCGAAGCCGCCTCGCCGAATGTGAATCCCTATGCCGCGGTGGCGCGCCTTTGCTGCGGGAGCGTCGCCCCCCGTGCAGCTGCGGTGGCGTCGCCCCTATGCCGCGGCGACGTCGCCGGTGATGCGCGCCTCGGGATCGTTGTAGACGTCGCGATCAAGCCCGCCGGTGAAGTTCGCGGACGTGACGCCGGCAACCATGGAGTCGCTGACGTTGAGCGCGGTGCGGCCCATGTCGATAAGCGGCTCGACCGAGGCCATCAGGCCGACGATCTCGATGGGAAGGCCCATGGTGCCCAGAACGATGAGGCTCGCGAAGGTGGCGCCGCCGCCCACGCCGGCAACGCCGAAGGAGCTGATCACGATGATGGCGATCATGCCGGCAACCCACGTCGGGTCGAACACGTTGATGCCGACGGTCGGGGCGATGAGCGTGGCCATCATGGCCGGATAGATGCCCGCGCAGCCGTTCTGACCGATGGACATGCCGAAGCTGGCGGCGAAGTTGGCCGTCGGGGCGTCAACGCCGAGCGCCTTGGACTGCGTCTCGATGTTCATGGGCAAAGCGCCCGCCGAGGTGCGCGAAACGAACGCGAACGACAGCACCGGGAAGGCCTTCTTCAAATACGTCACGGGATTCACGCGGTTCGCTGCCAGGATAAGCAGGTGCACGCAGAACATGGCGATGATGGCGACATAGCTGAAGATGATGAACTTGCCCAAATCGAGGATGGCGGCGAAGTCGGATGTGGCCATGACGTTGGCGATGAGCGCCAGCACGCCGTAGGGGGTCAGGCCCACGACCATCTTCACGATGCACATGACGATGCCGTACAGCGAATCGATCAGGTTGCTGAAGAACTCGGCCTGCGCGGAGTCGCGGTCGCGCAGCTTCAGGTACGCAATACCCACGATGGCCGAGAAGATGACGACGGCGATGGTGGAGGTGGAGCGCGTGCCGGCCAGGTCGGAGAACACGTTGGTGGGGATCATCGACAGGATGGTCTGCGGGACGGTGGTGTCGGCGACCTTGTCCTGACGGGCCTGCAGCGTTTCAAGCTTGGAGGCGTCGACGGTGCCCTGCGTGAAGTCGGCGCCCGCCAGGCCGGAAAGCGCGATGGTCGCCCAGCCGAACAGAGCGGCGATGGCCACGGTCACCAGCAGCACCACAAGCACGCTTCCGCCGATCTTGCCCAGGTTGTCGACGGCCTTCGTGCGCGTGAAGGCACCGACGATCGCCACGAACACCAGCGGCATGACCAGCATCTTCAGCAGGTCGATATAGCCGGTGCCGACCAGGCTCATCCAATCGAGCGCGGTTTTCGCGGCATCGGAGCCGCGGCCGAGCGCCAGCTGCATGCCGATGCCCAGCACGATGCCCAGCCCCAGCGCGGTGAACACGCGGAACGTGAAGCTTTTACCCTTTGACTTCAAGAAGCGAAGGAAGGCCAGCAGCGCGGCGAAGATGACAAGCGCCACGAGCACTGGGCCCAAGATTTCAAATGACATGATGTTTCCTCGTCTTTCACTTAAGGACCGCGCGCTCTGCTGTGCGCAACGGCCAAGCCGCAATCCCGGTCCGCCAAGACGGCCCCGTTCCCGGGTGCGCTCCCGTCCTGAGAGGTGCCGGTGCCTCTCGGCCGCACCCGCATTCGGGCGCAGTCCTTCTGTAAATACCGCATGGCATTATGACCCTATATGCCTAGTAGTTCAATAGGTATACTGAGACTTCTTAGCAAGTTTTTATCAATCCTTGGTTATCTGCATTACGAATAACCCAGTTAGAACCTAAAGTGTGCGCGCCTCGCGATCGAGCATATCGCCCCTGAAACGCAGAACCGCGCGCAAACGTGAAGATGGCCCCCGTTGCGAGGAGGCCATCTTCAAAAGGAAAAAAGGGAAAGGAAGGGAACCGGGGCTGGAAGAGGCCCCGCGCAGAACGAGCACGTCGGATCGACCTGCGCGGGGCCGCCGAAAGGATCTCGCGATCCCGGGCGGCCTGCACCGGCGGCCCGTATCGACGGGCCGCCCCTTCATCACTCGAAAATCCTACGCATCGCTTTTGCTGCTGGAGGAGCTGCCATTGTTGAACAAGCGATTGAGCAGCGACTCATTCGACCCGGAGCTCGAGCTGTTCTTCTGCGTGGAGCTCGATGAGCTTGAGGTCTGTGACGACTCATCGGAACCGAGCGTTACCTGCAGCGTCTTGGTCTCGCCGTCGCGGTTCACCTCGATGGTCACCGTGTCGCCAGGGTTCTTCGAACGAACATCGAGCATGAGGTCGCTGGCGGATTCAACCTTGTTGCCCTCGAACTTGGTGACGATGTCGCCGGACTGCAGTCCCGCCGTCGCCGCGCCGGAATCAGCGGACACGCCCGTCACATAGGCACCGGAGTCGACGGAAAGGCCGTAGCGCTTGGCGTTCTGCGAGTTCACCGTCGAAAGCGTCACGCCGAGCTGAGCATGCGTGGGCGTCTTGCCCTCGATGATCTGCTGCGCGATGTTGACCGCATAGTTCACGGGGATGGCGAAGCCGACACCGGAATAGTTGCCTGAATAGGACGTGATCAGCGTGTTGATGCCGATGAGCTTGCCGTTCTTGTCAACGAGCGCACCACCGGAGTTGCCCGGGTTGATGGCCGCGTCGGTCTGGATCAGGTTCGGGTAGATGGTGTAGCCCGAGCTGGAACTGGAGCTCGACGAGCCGTTTCCGTAGCCATAGCCATACCCGTAGCCGTCGCTTCCGCTGCTGGAGGACGAGTTGCTCATGATTTGAGAGCGGCTCGTGGCCGACACGATGCCGGTGGCGACGGACTGCTCAAGGCCGAAGGGGCTGCCGATGGACATGACCCACTCGCCGGTGGTCAGGTTGTCGGAATCACCGAGCTCGATGGGGGTCAGGCCGCTTGCATCGCGCAGCTTCACCACCGCGATGTCGCTCGACTCGTCGGTGCCCACGACGTCCGCATCGTATTCCTCGCCGCCGACGGTCACCTTCAACGCCGCCGCGCCTTCGATGACGTGGTTGTTCGTGATGATGTAGCCGTCCTCGGAAAGCACGACGCCGCTGCCGAGCGAGCTTTCGGTCAGATCACTCGAGCTCGAGCTCGAACCGTTCGATCCGTAACCATAGCCGAACAGGCTCGAGGAAGTATCCTCGGTGTAAACGTCGATGGCGGCCACCGACGGGAGAGCCTTGCTCGCAACGGTTTCGGCCAAGCTGTCGTCGCTATCCTGCGCCGTGATCTCCGTATTCGTGGAAGCCCCGAGCGTCACCGTGTTGCCGCTCGCGGTTTTCCCGCCGTTGACGAGGGAGAATCCGCCGATGCCGATCACGCACGCCAGCGCCGCGCCGGCGAATGCGACGCCGAAGGTTTTCGCGGTCGGAGACATCTTCTTGGGCTGCTTTGCCTGCTGAGCGGGATTCGCGGCGTTCACGGGAGCCTGATAGTTGGTCTGCTGGTAGCTTTGCTGGTACGGCTGCTGCTGATAAGAAGCCTGCTGGTACGGCTGCTGGTACGGCTGCTGCGAGGCTTGATAGCCCTGGCTTGCGACCTGCGGCGGCACAGGAGCTTGCTGCTGCGTGGGCTGCTGAGCGGACGATGCAGCGCCTGCAGGCTGCTGCGTGGGCTGCGGCTGCGTGGGCTGCGAGGCGGCGTCGTCGGTGTTGTACGGATCGGTCATGTCGATGCTCCTTTAGATTGTCGACTGTTTCATTACGGGAAAGCCCTTGTTGCTTTTTCGACTGAACCGACAGTATCACGCGGAGCAGTTCCCGAGGAGCGAATGCGCAGCATCGTCACCTGCGCGACACGGAATTACACCTTTCGGTGTACGCCTTCGGTCGCAGCAGGGTGGAGCGTCGTGGGCATCTCGGCCTACTCCATCGCGCAAATGAGTTAAGCTAACCCGATACGACGACGAGAGGATGAAATCATGAGCAAGCTTGATCAACTTCTTGAAGACCTGGCTTATCTGGTGAACTGGCTTTCCGACGAACGGGGCGCAGGTCAAGGCCATATCGATCCTGCCGCCAACCCCCAGGCGTTCATGGAGCAATGGGATCAGTTTCGATCGCTGGTGAACACCCGCAAGCCAGGCAGCGCAGCACCGGAGTTCCTGCGCGCGCAAGACCGCGTGCTGAAGATGATGGTTGCCGAAAAGGGCCTCGTGCGAGCAGAGGATCTGCCGCGCCTCGCCGGTGACGGGCGCCTTTCCATTTGGCGCGGCGACATCTGCGCGCTGGAGTGCGACGCCATCGTCAACGCCGCGAACTCGGCGCTGCTGGGCTGCTGGATCCCCGGCCACGACTGCGTCGACAACGCCATCCATACGTTCGCCGGTGTGCAGCTTCGCCTGGAATGCGCGCGCATCATGCAGCAGCAGGGCTACGAGGAGCCGATCGGCCGCGCGAAGGTGACGGCGGCGTACAACCTGCCCGCGAAGCACGTCATCCACACCGTCGGGCCCATGTGCAAGGAGGCGCCCACGGTCGAGCAGCGCAAGCAGCTGGCCGATTGCTACGTGAGCTGCCTGGATGCGGCGGCACGCAACGGGCTTACGTCCGTGGCGTTCTGCTGCATATCGACCGGCGCGTTCGGGTTCCCGCAGGCAGAGGGCGCGAGCATCGCGACGCAGGCCGTTCAAGCCTGGCTCGACGCGCACGATGCGAGCGCGGACGCGGCAGCGGAAGGCGCGGGCGCCGGCGACATGCACGTCATCTTCAGCGTGTTCACCCCCGAGGACGAGCGCCACTACCGCGACCGCCTTGGCGAGGACGACCCGGATACCGGCAGCAAGGACGCGCCCGAGGTTCCCGAGGTCCTATAGCAGCGTATAGCAGCGCGCAAAAAGCCCGGCACCCAGGGATTTGGATGCCGAGCTTTACAGCTTTAGGTGCCGGGCTTCGCGGATTTGGGTTCCGGGCTTCGCAGCTCGACTTCTCAAGCCGAGCTCAGCTCATCGGAGTCAGCAGCCCAACACCGCCAGGGCGATCGCCGCCGCGAGCATCACGACCGACACCGCCAAGGCGGCGAAATCGATGCCGGCGAAGGGATACTCCTTGAAGCCGCTCTCACGGGTGCGCAGGTTGAAGCCGCGCACCTCGGCGGCGATGGCGGCGCTGTTGGTCT
>CAVHXL010000110.1:0-1778 GCA_963639885.1 bacterium
GGGATGATGAGCAGGTCGGCATCAGGGGCGAACAGCCGGCTTTCGATGCGGCCGTCTACGCGCACCATCACGCGCCCGGCCACCGAAAGAGGCTTATCGAACCAGGTATGGTCCATGACTCCGCCGTAGGCTTCGACGTTCAGGCGCGAATATCCGGCGGGCCCCGCGATTTCCGGATGGGCCTTCACCTTGTACGTGGGGGAATCGGAATGCGATGCGGTCAATTGGAAGTGGTAATTGTCGAGTACCGCGCCCACCTTGAAGGCGATAACGCTCGACCCGTTGCGCTGCGTGTAGTAGCGCCCACCGCGCTCGACCTGCCAAGGCGCGCTCTCAGGAAGATAGGTGAAGCCCGCCGCCTCCAGGCGCGCGCGCAAGGTCGCCGCCGTATGGAACATGCTCGGGCACGCCTCGATGAAGTCGATCATGCCCTGGGCGCTTGCCGATCGAGGCTCGCTTTCGCGAGCGGCAGGGGAAACATCCCTGTGCAGCTCCTCGCAACCAATCGAGTACCCATCCAACCCAAAATCACGAGCATCCATATCGAACCGCCTTCCGCATGCCATCGCAACCTATAGGGAACAGTGTAGCGCGACGAAATCAAGCAAGAGGGCAGACCGCTATCGCCTTCGGCGTTTTCATACCGTGCTGCGCGAAACCGCCTCGCGCCCGTCGCCAAGAGACGTACGCATATTCGAAGGCGAAACGCCGACGCCGAAGCGCGTGGCACTGCAGCGCGCTGGGCCATGCGAGCGCAAAGCGCCACAAAGATAAAATAGGCTGCCGACCTTTGGGGTCGGCAGCCTATTGATTGACCACCTTCAGGCATACGCTATCTCTTCGTGCTCACTTACCACGGGGTAGCGCCTTCGCGATTGCTCGCTTTTTTCCAGCCGCTTGCCTCAGGGTAGCGCCTTCGCGATTGCCCTGTTCGCGCGTTCGCTTCCTAGAAGTTGAACATTGCGGTGGACAGATAACGCTCACCAGTGTCGGGCAGAACGGCGACGATGACCTTGCCCTTGTTCTCGGGACGCTGCGCCAGCTTCGTGGCGGCGGCGACGGCGGCGCCGGAAGAGATGCCCACGAGCAGGCCATCCTTGCCCGCCAGCTCGCGACCGGCCTCGAAGGCCTCTTCGTCGGTGATCGGCAGCACCTCGTCGTAGATTTCCGTGTTCAGGGTGTCCGGCACGAAACCGGCGCCGATGCCCTGGATCTTATGCGCGCCGCCATGGCCCTCGGAGAGCACTGGGGATCCGGCCGGCTCGACCGCGACGACCTTGATGTCGGGATTCTTCGACTTCAGGAACTTGCCGGTACCCGAAAGCGTGCCGCCCGTGCCCACGCCGGCAACGAAGATGTCGATCTTGCCCTCGGTGTCAGCCCAGATCTCGGGGCCCGTGGTCGCCTCATGCACGGCAGGGTTCGCAGGGTTGGTGAACTGGCTGGGGATGAATGAATTCGGGATCTCCTCGGAAAGCTCCTGAGCGCGGGCGATGGCACCCTTCATGCCCTTGCTGCCGTCGGTCAGCACCAGCTCGGCACCGTAGGCCTTCATGAGGTTGCGGCGCTCGATGGACATGGTCTCGGGCATGGTGATGATAATGCGGTTACCACGAGCCGCCGCTATGGCGGACAGGCCGATGCCGGTGTTGCCGGAGGTGGGCTCGATGATGACGGTCTCGGAATTCAGCTTGCCGGCAGCCTCGGCCTCGTCGAGCATGGCCTTCGCGATACGATCCTTGACCGAACCGGCCGGGTTGAACAGCTCGACCTTGCCG
>CAVHXL010000110.1:1789-6224 GCA_963639885.1 bacterium
TGGTTGCCTCGAGGTTGTGGTTCTTCTCGTAGTTGGTCAGCTCCACCAGCGGGGTTTTGCCGATAAACTCGGAAACGTTCTTGTGGATTGCCATTGTCTTCATCCTCTCGTCGGGCACCCTGAAGTAGGCGCTTCTTGTGTATGGCCTTATCCTACTATGTCTGTAGGCATTGTCAATATTAGAATCGAGAAAAATTTCCTCTTTGTCCGGTAGGTTATAGGTATTTACCTTGGAAATTATACCTCACCAGGTAAGACAGCCATCTCATCATGTATGGGAGCTCAATTCCCTAAGGCCCTGAAATAGAAAAGCGCAAGCCCGAAAGCTTGCGCCCACATTAAATCGAATAGCTGTCGGCCGCTACCGCTGAATTCTGGTCGATAACGCTTTGAAGGGTGATGCCGCCCAGATATTCGTTAATAACCCGGTACAACCCACGCCAGACCCCCAACTCCATGCACGGCGTCTCCATGTCGCACTCGAACGTGTCGCTCTCCAAGCACGAAGCCGGCGCAAGCGACCCCTCCGTCACCCGCAGCACATCAAGCACCGTGATAACGCTTGCCGGTTTCGCCAGCTGATAACCGCCCGCAGCGCCACGGATGGAGCGCACAAGCTTCGCAGTTACCACGTTCGAGACGATCTGCTCGAGGTACTTCTTGGATATGCCAAGCGATTCGGAAACCTCTTTCAGCGAGACCGGGCCGCCACCGTCATGCTCGGCCAGATAGAGCATGAGGCGTACCGCATACAGGCCTTTCGTTGATATCTTCATCGCACGTATCGCCGCCTTTCACGTGCCTCGAGTGCGGAGTTAAAACCTCCGGAGAACCCGCCGTAAACTACCGCCAGTATATGACTGCGTCAAACCAGAGCCATCGTGCAACCCATCGCCATCGGGAAACTTCGCAAACCGCAATCGCGCGTTCAACGTTCCCCCATTGAAACCGAGCCTTTGCTCGACCCTCCGAGAGCCGATCGCAGGTCAATACCTGCGAGGAATTCCGTAGACGCGCTTGAAAGCTCGCGCAGTATTGGAACGCGCGAATCGCGCGCCCATTTCCGCATGGCGATAACGCACAGGTTGCGCATGCCGCCCTTAGTCTAACAGAGCTAAACCTATTATACCCTTAACTTCCCTAGGATTTAGCACCTTTGCGAGGTGAATGCGCATTGCCATGCCCAACTGATCGACGAGCGGCGGTGGTGGCGCCGCGCCTGCCTGATGTCGGCGTCATCTTGCCCGACGAAGCCTTGCCACCGCGAACGGACGCGCCCGCGGAAACCCTCGATGCCCCTGCGGCGCCCTTCCGCCCCTTGTTCTTCGAATTGCCCGACGACGCCTTGCCGTCCTTGCGCGTCACCTTGCCCGACGACGCCTTGCCGTCCTTGCGCGGCCGGATAAGGCACTTCGGGCCGTATCCGACAAGGTCCATCCGCCCCGCGCTCCGAAGCGCTTCAAGCACCAGGTCATGATTCTTCGGGTCGCGATACTGGATAAGGGCGCGCTGCAACGCCTTTTCATGCGGCGTCTTCGGGACGAAGACGCGCTCCATCGTCCGCGGGTCCACCCCCGTGAAGTACATAACCGTCGCGATAGTTGATGGGGTCGGATAGAAATCCTGCACTTGCTCAGGGTTGAACCCCATGTCACGCACGTACTCGGCAAGCTCGATGGCCTCATCAAGACCGCTTCCCGGATGCGACGACATCAGATACGGAACAACGAACTGCTTAAGCCCGCAAGCGTTGTTCGCCTCATCGAATAGCCTGACGAACCGCTCGTAGACCTCATGGGACGGCTTGCCCATCACCGCGAGCACCGCGTTGGAGACATGCTCGGGCGCAACGCGCAGCTGACCGCTCACATGATGCTCGCACAGCTCGCGGATGAAAGCGCGACCGCCGTCGGAGTCCGCCTGGGCGAAATCGAAGCGGATGCCAGAGCGCACGAACACCTTCTTAACCCCAGGCAGAGCACGCAGCTTGCGCAGCAGGGAAAGATAATCGCCATGGTCGGCATTTAGCTTCTTGCAGGGCGTCGGGAAAAGGCAATGCTTGTTGCGGCAAGCTCCGCGCCGCAGCTGAGCCTCGCAGGCGGGAGCGCGATAATCGGCCGTCGGCCCGCCCACGTCATGGATGTATCCCTTGAAATCGGGGTCGTCGATCATCTTCTTCGCCTCGGAGATGATGGAGTCATGACTGCGCACTTGTACGATACGCCCCTGATGGAACGTCAGCGCGCAAAACGAGCATTCACCGAAGCATCCGCGGTTGCTGGTCAAGCTGAACTTCACCTCGCGGATGGCGGGCACGCCGCCGGCATCCTCGTACATCGGGTGGTACGTGCGCGCATACGGCAAGCGATAAACCGCGTCCATCTCGGAAGTGGTTAAAGGCTTCGACGGCGGATTCTGCACGATGAACTCGTGGTCGGAATAGGGTTCGACCAGCCGCTTGCCCGTGAAAGGATCGCTGTTGCGATACTGCACGTCGAAGCTGCGCGCGTAATCGAGCTTGTCGGCCTGCATGTCGGCATAAGACGGAAGCAGCTCGTAATCGTATACATGCTCGAGCGATTTCACGCGCACCACCGTGCCATCGATGAACGTGACGTCCTCGATGGAAAGCCCAGCGTTGAGCGCATCGGCGACTTCCACGATAGAGTGCTCGCCCATGCCATAGCTGATAAGGTCGGCGCCGGAGTCAAGGAGAATCGATCGCTTGAGCTTGTTCGACCAATAGTCGTAATGGGCAAGACGGCGAAGGCTCGCCTCGATACCGCCCAAAATGATGGGGATATCTTTATACGTGCGGCGAATCAGGTTGCCGTAGACCACGGCAGCATGATCGGGACGCAGGCCCATCTTCCCGCCCGGCGCGTAGGCATCCGAGCTGCGACGCTTCTTCGCCACCGTGTAGTGATTCACCATTGAATCCATGTTGCCCGACGAAACCAGGAACCCCAGTCGAGGACGACCGAGCACCGTGATGCTGGTGGCATCGCGCCAATCCGGCTGGCAAATGACACCGACCTTGTAATGGTTCGCCTCGAGTATGCGTGTGATGATGGCCATGCCGAACGACGAATGGTCGACATAGGCATCACCGCACACGAAGACGAAGTCGCATTGATCCCAGCCGCGCTCGTCCATGTCCGCGCGACTCACCGGCAAAAATGCGCCACGCGAAGGCACGGCCTTGCGATCCGCCTGCGCGGTCGTCTTGCGATCCGCATGCACGGCCTTTCGATTCGTCTGCGCGACCGCCCTACGACTCGTCTGCGCGGTTGCCTTATGCGCGCCCCGAGAGGACGCACCCTTGCCCCGCTTGGGACCCTGCGTCGTCCTAGTTTTTCCGTTCGACACCTTTACCTACCCTGCGAAGTACCGACCAGTTCGAATGGCATGGGATCATCCTCGCCACGCCAAGAGGCAACGTCGAACTGGGCAACCCAATAACCCAGCGCACGAGCCTCGATAAGGGTGATGAATGCGCTCACCACCATCAAAGCGAAGCATAGAGCAAGAAGCAAGACGATGCCGCAAAGGGCAAGCGGAAGGGCGAAGGCGGAATCAGGGGACATGGTCACGCCGGGCACCACAACGACGACGGCCGCGAAGACGCCAACGCAAAACACCACAGAGGCGACAATGGTCACCAAGAACACCATCAGAAAAATGCGCGCGATTCCAGAGGCATCATAGCGAATCATAGACCAGAGGCGTCTCAATTGAAATCCTGGGGAAAGGCGGCAATACACAGCCGAGCGAATGCAGCCCGTATAGGCGAAGACAGCGCCGAACACCGAAAGCGCGAAGATGACGACGGCGGCAAGCAAGTTGAACATCATGCCGCCCGCAGAAGCGCCCAAAGCCATGTTCGAGACCGTGCCGACGCCGCCACCGCCCATCATGGCCCATAGCTGCTCGATGACGTAAGGAACAAGGCCGAAGACGAATGATATGACGAACATATGCAGACCCCGGCTGTACAGCCTGCCGTCTTCATTGCCGAAAATTCTCGCGGGCATCGGGGTTTTGAGGTTCCAAGCGATATCGCGCGCCCAGCCAAATGCGTAGCCGAACACGACGATCTGCCCGAATATAGGAATGAGCATCACAAGGCCCATAAGGCAAAGGCGACCGAACCATCCCGGCGACTCCGTGATGTCGCGCCATACAGTGCTGAAATACCCGGCCTGCATCGGCATTCCTTTCCCTCGGATGTTTTCCCCTCACTTTATATGCTCGAGGAAAGCATAAGACCCGTTCGTTACCAAGCTGTTTGGATTGCCTTCCCGCACAAGCAGGGAGGGCGCAAAAAAGGACCCGCTGCAAGCAGCGGGTCCCGTAAAGTCGAAACCTGAATAGGTTTGAATTTACTTCAGGGAGACAGCAGCGCCAGCCTCTTCCAGGGCCTTCTTCATTTCCT
>CAVHXL010000111.1:0-6195 GCA_963639885.1 bacterium
TGCAGATGCAGTACCTCACCACCAACGAACCGGACGACTCCATGCTCGAATGCGCGATTTCGGCCATGCAGCAGGTGCTCGAGCGCGAGGAGCTGGAAGCCGCCCGCGCCGCGGCGGGCACGCAGGCTGCGGACGTGGCGGCAAGCGCGCAGCCGGCCAGCTAGCTGGATCCTTGGAGCTCGGCTGATCAGTAAGGCCCCTCAAGAGAAGGAGACAATCCGCCTTCTAGTCTTGAGGGGCCTTGTCTTTGCGCCCTATCCGCCCCGCGGGGGGTGGCCGAGAACGCCAGCGTGCGCTCGGTTGCAGGCGGGCGGTTGCAGGCGAAGAAGACGACCCCGCCCGATTCGGCGCGCACCTCTTCGCGCCCGTGCTACCTTGCGCTTGCGGGCTTCCCCATTCATATTTGCAATGCAATAGCCCCTATGCAGTCGGTGAAAGGTGTCATCGTCTCCACTTGGTGCTGCCCTTTGCCGTTCCTGCTGCTAAAACGACCTTTTACCCTTCTGTAACAAAAACTCGCTTTATTAGGATAAAGTAAATTCCGCCCTAGGGTTTGAGCAGTTCTGCCCAGGCTCCGGCACTCAATGGATGAGCCCATGATCGCAAGGAGGACTTTTGCATGGGTAAGAAGACCGAGTTTCTGTACATGTCCGAACAGGATATGATCGACGCCGGCGTGAATGATGCTGCCGCATGCGTTGATGTGTGCGAGGAGGTGTTCAAGCTGCTGGCAACGGGGGACTACCTGATGGGCGGCTCGAACCACAATTCGCACGGCTTGGCGTTGGTGTTTCCCGAGTCCAGCCCGTTCCCGAACATGCCGCTCGCCGGTCCGGATCGTCGCTTCGTCGCCATGCCCGCTTATCTGGGCGGCCGCTTCAATATTTGCGGAAACAAATGGTACGGCTCGAATGCCGGCAACAAGGAACACGGTCTTCCTCGGTCGGTTCTCACGGTGGTGCTCAACGACAAGGAGACCGGAGAGCCGATCGCTTTCCAATCTGCGAATCTGCTTTCCTCGGCGCGTACGGGCAGCATTCCCGGGGTTGCGTGCCGTTACCTCGCGCGCAAGGATTCCAAGGTCGTCACCGTTGTCGGGTGCGGGGCGATCAACCATTCATGCCTAGCCGGCGTGATGTCGCAGGAACCTGGTGTCGAGAAAATCGTTTGCTATGACCTGTTCCCCGAGGTGGCGCAGAAGTTTGCCGCTTGGGCGAGCGAGGAATTCTCTACCGAGGCCGTTGCCGTTGATGATCTGGCCACGGCAATCGGCGAGGGCGATATCGTCACCACCGCCGCTTCGCGCTTGGCGCCGCTCAACGTTGAGGATTCCTGGTTCAAGCCCGGCGCGCTCGTGCTGCTGACCGGTCCGATGAAAGCTCCCGATGAGGTTTGGGAGAATTCGACCATTGTTTGGGACAACACGAAGCTTCACGAGGCATACGTGGCGGATGCCCGTGCCTCCGAGGATTATCACGCTGGGTACGCGGCTCAGATCGGAGGTCCTGTCTATGAGCTGATCGATGCGGGCAAGAAGGAGCCGCTTTCAGAGGCAGCTGATTTGGGCCACATCATCCTAGGTGATAAGCCGGGGCGTCAAAGCGATGACGAGCGCATCTTCTTCATCGCAAGCGGCATGGCCGTGTTCGACCTTGGTTGGGGTTACACCTGCTACCAGAAGGCTCTCGAAAAGGGTATCGGGCAAAAACTCGTCCTGTGGGACGATCCGTATCAGGCGTAGTTCGCGCAGAATCGAAAGGTGTGGGCATGTCTTCATCGAAACAGGCTAGTTGGCGCGGAGCAATAGGGGACTCGACGTACGCTAAGTGCGCCAAGCATCTGCTGCCGCTGTTGGTCATCTTTTACGTGCTTGCCTATATTGGCAGGTCTAATCTAGGTTATGCGGCCTTGACCATGAACGAGGAGCTGGGCATATCGGCTGCCGCATACGGTTTGGTCGCAGGCATATTCTTTATCGGCTATTTCGTGTTCGAGGTTCCGTCGAACATCATCATGGACAAGGTCGGCGCCCGCAAATGGATTGCCCGAATCCTTATTTCATGGGGCATCATCGTCATGCTCATGTCGACGATTCAGAACATCTGGGCCCTGTATGTGTTCCGCTTCCTGGTCGGCGTTGCAGAGGCTGGCTTCTTCCCGGGTGTGGTGCTTTATCTGAGCCGCTGGTTTTTGGGGCGTGACTCGGCGAAGGTTATCGCCATGTTCATGCTCGCCATTCCGGTAAGCTACATGATCGGCGCGCCCTTGTCCGGCTACATCTCCGACAACATCTCATGGTTCGGACTGTCAAGCTGGCGCTGGATCTTCCTCTTGGAAGGCCTTCCGTCCATCATCGGCGGCATCGCCTGCCTTAAGTGCCTGCCCGATCGTCCGGCCGATGTGAAATGGTTGACGGATGAGGAGAAATCGTGGCTGGCAAAGGGTCTTGCGGCTGAAGCCGCACGCAAGCCTGTTCAGGCCAAGAAGTACTTCTCCAAAGAGGCTTTCTTCAACTACCGTATGTGGATCTTGCTCGTGATCTACTTCGCCGTCGAGCTTGGCGAATACGGCTTGGGATTCTGGACGCCTTTGATCATCGATGATCTGGGCGACTTGTCGGCGACGATGGTCGGCTGGCTCACTTCCGCGACGTATGTGCTCGGTGCCGTTACCATGGTTTGGTGGAGCCATCGTTCCGATCGGCTGCGCGAGCGCAAATGGCACTGCGTCATCCCGCTTGTGCTCTGCGCGATCGCAATGGCCACCATCGGCAATCTGACGGGGTCGTTCCTTTCCGTGGTGATGCTGGCGATCATCATCGCATGCGTGTATGCGCTGTTCGGTCCCTTCTGGTCGCTGACCGACTACTACTTGACCGGCCCTGCGGCCGCTGTCGGCATCGCCATGGTGAACTCGTTTGGAAACCTTGCCGGATTTGCAAGCCCGACGCTTATCGGCGTGATGCAGGAGCAGACCGGTCAGGAATTCGCCGGCTTCATCGTTATCGGCGTGATCATGCTCATCGCCGCGGTTCTGGTCATGGTGTTCGTGAACAACGACGAGCTGCGCCGCATGGAGGACGAGGCTGCCCAGGATGCTTCTGCAGGTGACCTGGTCGAGGGATAGCGCGTCGGCCTAATGGGGACGCATATGCGAAACCGGTAGATATTGATCAGCAGGCTTTGAGGCTATTAGCCTTGAAGCCTGCGTGCGTTCGAGGAGGAGGCGCAATGCCCGCGAAAGAGAAGATCAGGAATAGGCATCAGGCGCAGGATCACGGGGCCGCCGCCTCGCGTCAGGCGGTGCTCGATGTTTGCGAAAGAACGCTCAGGAAGCTTGATTCCTACGAGAGGATCAAGTCGATCGCCCATATGGAGGGCGATGTTTTGTGCATCGGGGCCAAGCGCTGGGACCTGTCGAAAAAACGCCACGTTTATCTCGTCGGTTCGGGAAAGGCCTGCAACCATATGGCGATGGCCGTCGATGAGATCCTTGGCGATCATCTGACCCGCGGCATCGCTATCGTGAAGTCCAGCGAGCCGACCGATGTTTTCCGCCATACCGAGGTTTACGTTGGCGGCCACCCGATTCCGAACGAGGAGGGCTACCGGGCGTCTCTTGAGTGCCTGAAGCTCGCTGATGAGGCTGGTCCGGATGATCTGTTCATCGGGGTTATCTCCGGCGGATCATCTGCTTTGATGAGCTGCCCGGTTGAGGGGATTACGCTGCAGGATGAGATGGATGCGACCGACGTGCTGCTTAAGTCGGGTGCGGGTATCTACGAGATCAACGCGGTGCGTCGCCATATCTCGCAAATGAATGGCGGTCGTTTGGCTCAACGCATTCAGGCTTCCGGCGCCGAGTTCATCGGCTTCGGCATTTCCGATGCCGTGGGTAACCCGCCGACGGATGACATATCCATCCCCTATGAGCGGTACAATTCGACGCCCATAGGACCCGATAAGACGACGCTCGACGATGCGCGCCGCGTGATCTCCGATTACGATTTGGCCGATCGTTTACCGAAGTCCGTCGTCGATTACATCATGAACGCCGGTCCCGACAAGGAGACCCCCAAAGCATTCCCCGATAACACGTACTTCTTGCTCAACACCGTCCCGGATTCGCCTCGTTACGCTCTTGAGGCTGCCCGCGATCTCGGGATGAACGCGTTTATCCTTTCTTCGTTTATCGAGGGCGAGGCACGCGATGTGGGAACGATCATGGCGTCCATCGCTCGGGAGATTCAGCGATACGGCAATCCAATGCCGGCTCCGTGCTTGGTGATATCGGCGGGCGAGGCGACAACGCTCATCACCGACAATGCCTCTATTTGCGGTCATGGCGGATGCGGTCAGGAGATGTGCGCATCTTTCGCTATCGCCGCTGAAAAGGCCCCGGGTGCATGCCTTTTGTCCATCGACTCCGAAGGGACCGATGGGACGACGAACGTGGCTGGCGGCATTTCCGACAGCGAAAGCGCTGCGCGCGCTCGTGCTGCGGGCATCGATTTGCATGCTTCCTTGCGCGGGCATGCGTGCTTCGAGGCGCTTGACGCGATCGGGGACGTGGTCCGCACGGGCAATACCGGCACGAATCTATGCGATTTGAACTTGATGTACGTGCCGGCGATAGGCGAAGATCGGCCGTAGGGATAAAACGGAGCATACCGTTTCATACTTGAAAGGAAGCGATTCATGAAGATATCGAAGGTGCATGCACGACAGATCATCGATTGCAAATGCCGGCCACTCGTAGAGGTTGAGGTGACCTGTGAGAACGGCGTGGTAACGCGTGGAGCTGCCCCAACCGGGCAATCTGTCGGGGTGCACGAGGCCGTAGTTTTGCGTGACGGCGACCCGAACGATTACGAGGGCCTTTCGGTTCATAAGGCGGTTGCCAACGTCATCGATACCATCGCTCCCGCCATCACGGGGATGGAGGTCGAGGATTTTCGGGCGGTTGATCGAGCGTTGATCGAGCTGGACGGGACGGCGGATAAAAGCGTCCTGGGCGGAAATGCCATCTACTCGACGTCGATCGCGGTTGCACGCGCCGCGGCAGCATGCGCCGGTGTGCCCTTGTATCAGCTGATCGCCGGCAAGCCGCTGTCCACCGTGCCGGTTCCCACGTTCAACATGGTCAATGGCGGTGTTTACGATGGGTTCACCCAGTCATTCAACGAATTTATCGTCGTGCCCATAGGTGCGCGCGATATACAAGAGGCTGTCGCCTTGGGCGTGAAATTGTTCAATCATCTTGAAGGCACCATCGCGCGATACACCGGTCGGCCGGCTGGCGTCGCAAAATCGTATGGCTACCAGGCATTCAGCGATGATCCCGCCGAGGTTTTGGCCGTGATGCGTCAGGGTATGGAGGAGATCGGTGCGGCAGATAAGTTCTGTTTCGCGCTCGATTGCGCCTCGTCGGAGATGTATGACCGGGAAACGGCGACGTATTTGCTGAGGGGCGATCGCGTGAGCGCGAGCGAGTTGGTCGACTACACCGCGCAGCTTGCACGCGATTTCGACTTCCTGTTCATCGAGGATTTGCTCGACGAGGATGATTGGGACGGCTTCGTCGAGGCGAAACGCAAGATCACGACCACCAATATCCTTGGCGATGACCTTATCGTCACAAATCGCGATCGCCTCGAGCGCGCAGTCGCCCTTGACGCCGTCGACGGATTCATCCTGAAGCCGAACCAGGTGGGAACGTTGACCGAGGCTTTCGAAACGTACGACTACGCACGCGAGCACGGGTTGCTGGCGTGTCCTTCGGGCCGTTCCGGCGGCGTGGTTGACGACGTGGTGATGGACTTGTCCGTCGGCTTGCAGGTGCCGTTCCAGAAAAACGGTTGCCCACGCTCGGGCGAGCGGATCGAGAAGTTGAACTTCCTGATGCGCGCCGCCGAGAGCGCTCCGGACGTGAAGCTTAATGATCTGCGTAAGATCGCGAAATTCTAGGATCGTCCAAGTTCAAGCCCGGTTGACTCGCCAAGCGGCGTCAGGAAACGCCCTCCCCGATGTTCGTCTCTTTCGACATCGGGGAGGGCGTTTGCGTTCGGTGATTTCGAATGGCGATGCGGTTGGGGGCCTCGCGGCTCGACGGGTGCTTACGCCCTATCCGCCCCGCGGGGGATGGTCGAGAACGCCAGCGTGTGCTCGGTCACGAGCGGGCGGTTGCAGGCGAAGA
>CAVHXL010000112.1:0-716 GCA_963639885.1 bacterium
CGGTGGATGTAGTCCTCAGGCTGCGTGGGCAGGTCGTAATTGATCACGTATTCGACGTTTTCGACGTCGATGCCGCGGGCGAGCACGTCGGTGGCCACGAGGATGTCGGTGCTACCGGATGCAAAGTTATCCAGTGCACGTCGGCGCTGGTTCTGGCTGCGGCTTGAGTGGATTGCCTCTACGGTGTAACCAACCTTTTTCAGGCGGCGGCAGGTTGCGTCCGCGCGGCTGCGCGTGCGGCAGAAGATGATGACGCGTTTGTGGCCGCGCTCTGCCAGAACGCCTTTCAGCAGGGCGGGTTTAACCGATTGCTGTACATGGATGATGTACTGCTCGACCGTGTCGGCGGTTTCGCCTTTATGCGCGATCTCGACCGTCGCCGGATCATGCAAAAGCTTGCCGACGCTTTTGGTTATGGAGCCGTCAATGGTTGCCGAGAACAAAAGCGTTTGGCGTTCAGCCGGGGTCGAGCCCACAATCTTTTTCATTTGCGGCCAAAATCCCATGTCAAGCATACGGTCGGCTTCGTCAAGCACGAGCGTTTGAACGTTGCCGAGATGAGCTGCACCTTGCTCCATCAGATCGACCAGGCGTCCGGGGGTGGCGATCAGCACGTCAACGCCGCGGTTGAGCGCGCGGATCTGGGGCTCGTAGGAAAGGCCGCCCACCACCGTGAGGATGCGGTGATGCGTGCTTTGCGCGATGGTGTCGCATAC
>CAVHXL010000112.1:812-1530 GCA_963639885.1 bacterium
GCTCGCGCGTGGGGGTGACCACAAGAGCGAGGGGGCCTTTGTTGCCCTTGGCATGCCCAAGCTTGTCGAGCGTCGGAAGAGAGAACGCTGCAGTTTTCCCCGTGCCTGTCTTAGCTGCGGCGATAACATCGCGACCGCTTAACACCAGCGGAATGGCTTGTTGCTGAACCGGGGTTGGCTCGATATATCCTAGTTTGTCAACCGCTTCAAGCATCAGCTCGGATAATCCGAGATCTTCGAAATTCGACATAGTATTCCTTTCCGGTGCGTTGTCTGGTTGGTTGCAACGCGATTTAAGTGAACGTCCTGATCCTGAAGACCATCATTGGCGTTCATGTTCGCCTGCGCGAGCGAACTGGTTTCTTATTGCGGCTGCTTCGGCATCGGTTGCGCGCAAGCTTTTCGTTGGGCGATTCGCGGTCGTTGTCCGATCATCGAGTTACATGGTATTTGGAAAGCGAATGCTTTGGCGCAGCGTAATGCGGCGCCCTTTTGCGAGCGGGGGCGCATTACGCTATCCTTCAAGCTTCTCCCGTTCGGCCGCCTGTATCGCAGACGACCTGTTCACGCCAAGCGTAATGAGCATTCCTACGACGATGGGGAAGTAGAACGTCAAAAAGCGCCAGATGAACGTCGAGAGTGCAACGAACGATGCGCTCGGATAGATGGTGCCGAAAAACAGCGCATAGCTTGTCTCGGCGGCTCCCATGGCACCGGG
>CAVHXL010000112.1:1540-6162 GCA_963639885.1 bacterium
CGAGATCATGTAGACAAAAGCCTGGCAGGAGATGACGGTAAGGAAGTCGCCGTCGCAGCCAAGGCCGCGCATGATCACGTAGCTGATCGCGAAATACTCGAGCAGCTGCACCAGTGTCACCCCGATGCTTTGCGCAAAAAGCTTGGGGCGTTTGAACAGGTAATGCATTTCGGTATAGCAGTCATCGACTGTTTTGGTCGTGTTCGCGATCTTCTCGTCGGGGTCTTTGACGATACGAAGTTTCGCGAGCAACCGGTACACGATCGTAACGAGCTTCAGAATGCCGCTTCGCCAAAATGCGATTGCCAGCAGCATCGTAAGCAGCCCGAGGCCACCTACGAATCCGATTACAACCAGGGTCGTGAGCGCCGGGTTGTCTTCGACGAAATAATGGAGACGCGCGATGAGCACCAGAGCGCAAAAAGCGCTTGTGGTGATCTGATACGTCACGAATCGGCAGAGAAGCATCGGCAGGCTTTTGGAAAGGGGCATGCCGAAGCGGTTGTAGTAGTAGGCCTGGAAAGGCTGACCGCCGCTTGAGAGCGGGGTGATGCAGTTGAAGTATTGGCCGATAACGGTGCAGAGAAAGGTGTTCTTGAACTTGAATCTCGGGAACATGTCGCGTGAGAATATCTGCATGCACGCCGATTCGAGCACCCAGTACACGACAACCATGATAACGGCGAGGGTGAGCCATGACCACTGCATGGATGACAGCGCGTTCGCGAGATCCTCGCCCTCGCCGGCGAACACGAGGTATCCGATGAGCATGCCGAAGGCGAAGATGCACAGGAAGGCATTGAGCAGGCGCCCCTTTACGTGCGGGCGTTCCATTGCGGTCTCGGGGGCTATCTCGTCGAGCAGATTCGGTTCGAGAAAGGCCTTCTCGGCTTTGCTCTCGTCGTTCTCGAGAGGCGTTGTATGTTTGCTCTGCTCGGTCATCCCATCAATTCCTTAAGCCCTTAAGCGAATTTGAAAATTCTTGCCGCAACATCATAGCCGAAGAGGGCCAAGCGACGGCCAAAGGTTGTTTTCTTGTATACGAGCCCGGCGAAGGAGGCATGCAGCTTCACGTAAAGGTAGTGATCGCTTTCGCGCAGGTAATCCCAAAGATCATCGTTTTGACGATATGCTTCAGGCGTGCCGATGCGATAGAGCGTGATGGAGGATACGGTCATCATCGCCGACAGGTAGCGCAAGCTGCAGCTTGCCAGACGCGGGCTGATGCGATTAAGCGTTTGGTAATCGAAGCCGTCGATGGCCAGATGCGTTGCGTGGATCTGCTCGTCGACATGCTTGGCAACCTGCGCGCCATCGATTGATTGGCCTTCGCGCCCGATGGTGTACCAGTACAGGTCGCAATCATGGTAGTAGAGCTTTTTCACGTAACGTAGCGGCTTGAGCATCACCAGGCTGTCCATGTACGACTCGCCCTCGGGAAGCACCAGCCCGCTCTCGCGAATGACGTCTGTGCGGTAAATCATGCTATGGATCATCAGGTACTGATCGATTTTCGGCACGCGTAAATCATCCCACGTGACCACTTTGCCATGGGGGATGAGCTTGCGGTAATGGATAGTGTGGCGATCGTTGCTCGCCACGCGGTTGTAGATGTAATTCACCACGAAAAGATCGACGGGCCCGTCTTGCTCCTGGAGGGTACGGAGTATGCCCATGACCTCGTTGAGGGCGGACGGATCGAGCCAGTCGTCCGAGTCGACGATATAGAAATAAGTTCCGCGAGCGAGCTTTAGCGCGTGATTCACGGCTCCGCCCCAGTTGCGGTTTTCTTGGTCGATGGCGCGTACGATGTCCGGATGCTCTTGCTCGTAGGCTCGTGCGACGCCGATGGTGTCATCGGAGGACCCGTCGTTGACGACGAGCACCTCTATGTCGGATCCTGAGCTGACCAGCGTGTCAAGGCATGTGTGTAGAAAAGGTTCGGCATTGTAGGCTGGTACTGCCAGGGTCAATAGTTTGCTTTCGAGCATGCTTGTTATCCGCCTCATCAAAGCAGGCCTTTGACCTGCGTTCATTTAAAATAATAACTGCAAAAGTATAGACCATGCCCGCCTATGCCTTACCGACTGTGAACGGAATGTTGAAAATCTCTTCACGTCGGGGCAATGGGCGCGCGGTGCGATGGTGTTGCCGGCGGGCGCGGCCTTTATGTGTCGGCAGCAGGAGCGCCGCCGTGGCCTAACCGATGATCATCCCTGAAGTCGTGTAGTACAAAAAGTGCAGCAACGCGCAAAATCCGTAGACTCCCGCGAGAAACCAAAACGCGGCATCGACGAGGATTTTCGGGCAGCGGCGGGAAGCTCGGTCCATCAGCGGGTAGACAACCCAGACGATAAGCGTTGCCGCGATCGAGTACACCATGGAGTTCTGCAGGCACACTTGACCCATGAAATTGAACGGCAGGGCACGATAGTCCCATAAATGGTAGTCGTAATTTGCCGTGATGCCGGTTGTGAAGTCGATGGAAGTGCATACCAGGGCATTTGCGAGGAAGCTGATGATGACGGCTACGGCAACGCGGCCGCCGCACTTTTTCAGGATCCAACGGCTGAATGGGTGCAAGACGAGCACGATCATCACCAGCGCGATACCTTCGGCGGAGAAGGGGAAGAGCCATTGATCCCACAACATATGGTTTGAGGGGTCGTAGTCGCCCATGACCACTCCAAAACGGATAAGCCAGCAGAAGGCGATTTCGGCCCAGTGCCCCAGAAATGAGAACGCGAAGAAATAAATAAGCAGATCACGCCAAAATTCCCAGGTGCGCAACCGCTTGAGCAGAGGAAGCTCCCACGTGTGGCCTCCGGGCACATCAGCGTAGTCGTAGTCGCAGGCAAGCGCCACCTTCGCCTTCGGGGAGAAGACAAGCCAGGCAAGGCTTGCCGCCCCCCAGGCTGCTTCCAGGGAAAACGCGGCGATGGCGATGCCCGGCGTGACGATCCGCTCAAGCGTGTAAATCGATCCGTTGGCGAAAAAATCCCAGATGAGAAGGATGTTTATAACAACGATGGCGCTTGCGCAAACCGGTCGTGCGCGGCGTGAGCGAATCTGCAGCAGCCAGATGCACATGCATGAGGCGCCGCTGATGTAAATCCCCGCGATCAGCGAAAGGTCGTAACTGAAGACATTGGGGTTCAAGTAGGCTGCCATGGCGAAGGCGGCCGCGACAAGGCAGCCGAAGTACACCTCAGCGAGGCGAGCGCCAAGCGGCAAGGACGGCAAATCCTTGTGCCCGAAAGGGATGTACGGCCGCGGGTTTTCGATGTGCGGGATATGCAGGCCCATGGGTTCCTCCTCGGCGATGATGGTGCTGCAGCCTTTAGTTGCCGCTCTTTTCCTGGGCGCCGGCTAAAGTGACGCCCCTGCGGGAAAGATCGTCTAGTTTGTCCAGCTCGCTTTGGTAGAACGCCCGATCGTCCTCGTCGAGGGAATCCATGGCGAGTATCTGCTCCAGCTGTTCGCGGTAAGGCTTGGGCGGATCGGTCAGGTAGAGCGCCTGGGGAATAGCGTAGGCCGAAAGCGTGATGACGAAGATGAGGTTCATCACGTTCTTCGGCAGCTTGGCGAATGCGCGCTCGAGCAGGGGGTAGACGCACCAGCAGATGATCGAAGCCGCGAAGGCGAATCCGAGACCGTTTTGCAGGCAGATCATGCCGTTGAGGTTGAAGGGCATGTTGGAGTAGTCCCACAGCTGCAGGTCGGCATTGACGAAGATGCCCATGACGTATTCGATGGTCACGCATACGAGGCCGTTGATGATGAAGCTTGCCCCGTAAGCGACGGCGGGATATTTGCAGATGTCTCGCAGCTTGATGAAGAGGGGATACAGTGCGATGGCGATGATGACGACCGCTAAGCCCTCCATGGGGAAGGGGTAGAACCAGTCGCGCCAGAGCATCGTGTTGTTCAGGTCGACCTCGCCTTTGACCAGACCCATTCGGATGAGCATGCAAAAGCCGGATTCCATCCAGTGGCCAGCTAAGGAGAAGAAGCAGTAGTAGATGGCGATATTGCGCCAAAACGGCCAGGACTTGCGGTTGATCTGGAGGCTCTCATGCTCGCCGAGCGCGGCTTGTCGATCGATGCCGAAGTCGTTGGTGAGGTACGCCTTGAGCTTTTTCGAACGCCAGAAGTACAGGAACAGCACGATATCGAACATGGAAAGGATAATGAAGAGGATGATCGCCGTGACAACGACCAAGGCAACGTCGTCTTGAGGATAGTCCGCGTAATCGCTGAAGTTGAAGACGAACAGCTTCAAGAACCCCACGACGATGTTGAAGGCGCTGAAGCACATGACGAAGGGGCGCGTCACCTTGAAGCGGCACCAAAGCATCCAGAGCGTGACCATCTCGAGCACGATATTGAGCCAGTCGACCAGGTTCGTCGTGTTGTATTGCACGAGGTCGCGTGAGGTGAACACCAAATAGGCGATGGTGGCGACGAAATTTATGGCGAATAAAACCGTGAGGAAGTGGCAAAAGCGCGGCATTTTAGGTAGCTTGGCCTTCTCGGCTTGCTTTGGACTTTTGGCGACGTTCTCACTCATCGATAACTCCAGATATCATTTTGTTGCGTTTGAAACAGCACTCGATTATAGC
>CAVHXL010000113.1:0-6100 GCA_963639885.1 bacterium
GCCTGTTCATCTTCGGCGAGGACCCGGTTCGCACCGACCCGGACACCACGCACGTCATCCACGCGCTCGAGTCGCTTGATTTCCTGGTGGTGGACGATTTGTTCCTCACCGAAACGGCCAAGTACGCCGACGTCGTGCTGCCCGGCCGCAGCTACGCGGAGAAGGAGGGCACGTTCAGCAACACCGAACGCCGCGTCCAGCGTATCCGCACGGCGGTGACCATCCCGGGGCAGACGCGCCTGGACACCGATATCTTCATCGACCTGATGAATCGCATGGGCTACGCGCAGCCGTACCTGACGAGCGCGCAGATCATGGATGAGATCGCCGAGCTCACGCCGAGCTTCCGCGGCATCAGCCATGCGCGCCTGGACTCGGCCGAAGTGGCCGGGCAGGGCTTGCAGTGGCCGTGCACGAGTGCGGATCATCCGGGCACGCCTATCATGCATGTGGGGAAATTCACGCGCGGCATCGGCGCGTATTCGCTGGCCGAGTACATCCCCTCGGCAGAGCAGCCCGACGACGAGTTCCCGCTCATCCTGACGACGGGCCGCGTGCTGGCGCAGTACAACGCCTGCGCCATGACGGACAAGACGCCGGGCCTCAACGAGATTTCGGGCGAGTCGTTCATCGAGATCAACGACGAGGACGCCGAGCGTTTGGGCATTTGCGACGGCGATCGCGTGAACGTGACGAGCCGCCGCGCGACCATCCAGTCGACGGCCCACGTGTCGGGGAAGACGAACCCCGGCCAGACGTGGATGCCGTTCCACTTCCAGGACGGCAACGCCAACTGGCTGACGAACGCCGCCCTCGACCGCATCTGCGCCACCCCGGAATACAAGGTGTGCGCCGTGCGCGTGGAGAAGGCGTAAAGCGCAGGGCAAAAGCCTCAAAGCGCGAGATAGGACGTTCCCGTGAGAGGGCCGAGGCATCGCCTCGGCCCTCTTTGGTTCGGGCGCGCGCAGCGCGTGCCCGAACCAGACCTCTTGGAACCCCTTAAAAGTCGCCGTGGAAGGAGCGGCCGCAGCGCCCGTTTTCTAAAAGTCGCCGTGGAAGGAGCAGCCGCAGCGCCCGTTTTCCTTGGTGTGATACAAGGCCTCGTCGGCGTCCGTGTAGATGCTCTCGCCGGGGTTGGCGCGTTCGGTGAACGCCACGCCGACGCTGAGCGAGACCTTCGGCAGGCCATCGGTTGGATTGGCGAGCTGCTCGTTCGCGGCGGCGATTTTCTCTTCGATGGTGTAGCGTAAATCGGGGGTCATCTCGACCATGATGACCGCGAACTCGTCGCCGCCGATACGGCAAACGTGGTCGATGCTTCGAAACGTCGTCTTCAGCAGCATCGCCACGCGCTGCAGGATCGCGTCGCCGGCCGCATGCCCGTAAGTGTCGTTCACCTGCTTGAACACGTCGACGTCGATGAGTATGAGCGCGAAGGGTCGCTCGCCGGATTCGTAGAGCTTGAGCATCTTCTCGTATGATCCGCGGTTGAGCAGGTCGGTGAGCGCATCGTGCTCGGCCTGATGCCTGATCAGCATTTGCGCTGATTCGTTCTCCTCGCGTACCTGGTTGTAGGTTTCGGCCAGTATCTGCAGCTCGCCGGCGCCGATGACGGGAAAGGGCTCGTTTTTGCGGATGCGCTCGCTGAATTCCGCCACCGGAAGCACGATGGCTTTGCGCACCAGGAAGCACCCCGTCAGGGCGGAGATGGCGAACAGGACCACGAAGAGAACGAGCTTGCGGTGGACATCCGCGAAGATGCTCGCTGCGCGGTTCTGCTGATTGGTCGTGGTGGTCGTTATCGATGTGATGCAGTCCCCAGTTTGCTGCTGTATCGATGACCGTGCGTCTTCGTAGGCGTCGTTGGAAACAAGATCCTGCGCTTTGGCAAGCATGTCCGCGCTTGACAAGGAGCGGTCGGCGGCTGCGAGCTCGACCGCCTGCAGCTCGGCGTAGCGCGTCGTGACGGATCCGCCATGCGCCTCATCGACAAGGCGCATGGCGTAGAGCTCGGTGCCCATCAGCTCGTTCGACTCATTCATGGCGGCCTGCAGCAGCTCGAGCGCATCGGTGCCGGAAAGGCGCTCTTCCAAGTCCGCGAGCGCCTGCTCCCGGCGCTTCGCTTCGTTCGCTTCGCTGAAATAAGCGTCGATGTAGCGCTCTTCGCCGCTCATGGCCGCTAAACGCACCTGCTCGGTCAGATAATCGGAGGCGCTTTGCAGCTGGCTGGCGTCGTTCTCGCATGCGCTGTAGGTCTCATTCGCGCTGAGCAGTCCCTGGAACTGGTTCCATTCCGCAACGAGCGTGGCGGCGCAGGTTGCGCCGAGCACGATGGTGGCGATGATGGTCGCGACGCTGATGCTCTTGACGTGGATTCGCCGCATGAGCAGGTCCCCCTTGGTTTGCCCGTGCTCTTGCGGCTGCGGGCTCGATGCGGATGCGCTATCGATTCGGTGAATGTTCATACTGGCACTATAGGCCATCATGCGGACGCTTTCGGGGAAAAATCGATGCCGCACGGGAAAGTGTCATATCGCGGGTGAAAGGTTGCTTGGCCGGCCCGTCTGGGCACAGGGCGTCCCGCGCGTTGGCCGATTGGGCATCCGAATCGTCGGGGGCGCTATGCCTTCTACGTGCACCATCGGATTTCACCGCGCGTCAGCTTCTTCCTCGTTCGCGGAATCTATCAGGCCGTATATCCCGCGGGTCGCCACGTAATCCACGTGCGCCAGGCGTTCGGGCGGCGTTCGCATGCCCCGTCGCGCCCATTCGATCACCGTGTTTGCTATCGCCTCGGCGGTGTAGTGCTCGTAGAACTCCAGCAGGTCGGGATCGAAGCTTTTCGTGTTGCCCATATACCCCTCGATGAGCATTTTCCAGCTGTCGAAATTGCGTTTGCGCATGTAATCCTGTAGGTTGTTCTGCCCGGTATAACGAAGCGCCTGGCAGTAGAAATGGCGGTGCTCGTACATCTTCTCCAGGCTTTGCCGGGTTATGCCCGACCAGCTAGCGTCGTGCGCGGCGATGTATTCCTGCAACGGCTCGACGATATCCTTCTCGAAAATCCAGTTGATCAGGTCGTATATATCGAAGAAGTGGTTGTAGAACGTCCCGCGGCTCACGCCGCACTCCTTCACGAGCTGCGAAACCGTGATGTTTTCCAGCGGCTTTTTCTCGCTGAGGTCCATCAGCGTTTTGCCGAGTTCCCGCTTCATCAAATCATGGCGATTCATCGCGTGCTCCTTCCCGCGAGGGGGAATGCTCCCATACGTGAATTTTACCGCTTGGACACGTGGGGCCGAATGCCCAATCGGTGAACAATCGCCGTGCCGTGTTCAGCAAATGAACAGCGCGCATCCCTTTGCGTATGGCTTGCTGCGGGCTGCGCGACTATCGTGGGCGGCGTAGTGAGGCGAGGGCGCGGGCACGAGCTTGAGGGGAAAGAGCCGCCGTGCCTCGCATTCGCCGAAAGGGGACCGGCGACGCGACGCGAATCCGCGAAGCCGGCAAACGCGCAAAGGAGCGTGCATCATGGAGGACTACAAGGGCAAGGTCGTTTTCGTCACCGGCGGTACCTCGGGATTGGGCTACGCGTTGGCCGAAATCCTCGGCGAGAGGGGCGCGCGCATCATCATCACCGCCCGCAGGGCCGAAAAGGGCGCCAAGGCGGAAGAAGAACTTACGGCCAAGGGCTATGACGTGAAGTTCATGCAGCAGGACATCACGTCCGAAGAGCAGTGGAAGCAGCTCGCGTTCAAGGTGAAGGCCGAGTACGGCAAGATCGATTACCTGTTCAACAACGCGGGCGTCATGCTCCAGCCGAACGCGTTGATGAAGACGACGTTGGAAGACTGGAAATGGATCATGGACACCAACTTCTGGGGTTCGCTCTACGGTCTGCGCGTCTTCGGCGGTCTCATGTTCACGCAGCCTGAAGGCGGGCGCATCGTGACCACCGCATCCACCGCCGGCGTCTCCGCATTCTCTGGCTGGGCCCCGTATTCGGTGACCAAGACCGCGCTTGTGCGCTTGGTTGAGAATTACCACGCCGAGGCGCTGAAGTTCGAGCTGACAAAAGTGAAGTACAACATCTCGCTGCCCGGCGTCTTCGAATCAGAGATCGCCAACAGCTCGTTGCATCGCGGCGAGAAGTACCACAACATCCAAGGCGATGGTAAGGAGATGCCGCTGTCCCAGGCGCATACCGAAAGCGGCGATCGCCTCGGCATGCTCACGGCCCCCGAAACGGCGCAGCTCATTCTCGATCAAATCGACGAGGGACGCTTCTACCTGCTGCCGCACGCTGACCTTACCGAGCGCGTCGTGACTACCGAGGCCGCAGCGCTCAATGAGAACGGCAACCCCTGCGACCAGGCTGTCGTCGACTTCGCGTTCTACGCCGAGAAACTTGCCGCGCAGGGCATCACCGGCGGCGGCGACAACGTCGATCGTCTGACCATGGCGAAATAGGGCCTGCGCCCGCCGGGCTCGCGCAGCCGCCCGGTTCGCATGGGTGCTTGACCGGCCCGCGACGTCATCCGCCCCAACATCACTGCCGCCCGCCGGCGCAACCCGCATCGCGCGGGCGGCAAATTCAACATTCGCACACCCCCATGCGCTTGCCGGCAAGCCGGCTTGGCGGGCGCATGCCTTTCAAGGGAGGTAGAGAGAAATGTCATTCTTCCTGAACGAAGATATGGAGATGATCCAGGAGTCCGCCCGCGAGTTCGCCGAGAAATTCGTCGCGCCGCGCGTGGTCGAGATGGAGGAAACCAACAAGTTCCCCCGCGATTTGTACCTGAAGGCCGGCGAGCTGGGATTCCTCGGGCTGATCGTCCCTGAGAAAATCGGCGGGTCGGGCCTTGGCCTGACGGCCGTCGGCGTCGTGACCGAGGAGATCGCCAAGGTGTCTCCCGCCTTCGCCATCAGCTATTACGTGGATAGCTGCATGTCGAGCTACCTGATGGAGTCGCCCAACCGCGTGGAGCTTTTGCAGAAGTATCTGCCGGGCATCATGACCGGCTGGACCGTGATGGGCGCGGGCATCACGCCGCCGCAGGGCTCGACCAACCTGAGCGAGTGGCCGCTCATGGCCGTCAAAGACGGTGACGAATGGGTGCTCAACGGCAGCAAGCTGTATGTGACGAACACCTCGCAGTCCGACCTGGTGGCGTTTCTGGGCATGACCGAGGACCGCGAGATGCGCTGCTTCTTCGTCGAGACGAGCGATCCGGGGCTGGACGATTCCCGCGTGGAGACGAAGCTCGGCCTGAACGGCAACTGCTCGGGGTCGTACTTCCTCACCGACGTGCGCGTGCCCGATTCGTACAGCTTCCCGAAGAACCCGCTCGACGGCATGGGGCCGGGCAACGCCCTGTGCGCTTGCGTGGCGCTCGGCTGTGCCGAGGCGGCCTTCGCCAAGACCATGGACTTCATCAAGGAGCGCACGCACGATAGCGAGCCGATCGCGAAACGCCAGGTGGTCGCGCACCGCATGGCGCGCATGTGGGGCGAGGTCGAGAAGTGCCGCGCGCTCATCTTCGAGGCGCTGGCCACGGCCGACAAGGTGATCGCGACGGGCGACAAGGCCCTCGGCGTGAAGGCGAAGGCGCTGATCAGCACGGCGAAATATTTCACGTGCGAAATGGCGGTGGACGTGACCAAGCAGTGCATCTGGCTCCATGGCGGGCTGGGCATCGTCGAGGAGACCGGCCTTGCGCGCTACTTCCGCGACGCGCAGACGCTCGCCATTGCCGACGGCACGCCAGATCTGCATGTGGAAAGCGTGGCGCATGTGATCGGCATTCCGGGCGCGGAACTGGTCATCTAGCGAAACGATCGGTCGGGGACGGGCGGGGGCCCGTCAAGGGAAGGGCTTCGAAACGGCGAACGCCGCCGGGCTTGCGGGCTCGGCGGCGTTCGTGCGTTTTGCGTTTGGGACGCGGGGAATTTGCGGACGTGGGGGGTGAGCGGGGTGGAGCCGGCGACGTTCGCTTGGCGGTTCCACGGCTGCTTCCATGGCCGTCCCCGCCAGCATTCCTCATTCATCTCCGCAGCCGCGTCCCCAAACCCTTAGTCGATGGCGTTCACCATGGCGCGC
>CAVHXL010000114.1:0-6095 GCA_963639885.1 bacterium
GCATCATCCACTACTTCATGATGTTCGTGTTCATCTGCTTCATGTTCATCCATGTTTACCTGGCTAATGTCGAAGGTATCGCCCCGACGCTGCTCATGTTTTTCCATAAGGAGCATGGCGGCCTGGTTTACGACCCTGACAAGCATGTCATCGTCGGCGAAGACGACCTGGGTCATTCGAAGCACTAAGCGCAGCTGACGAGCTGTCTGTTAAGCCCGGGGATCTTGTGGTCCCCGGGCTTTTTCAAGCGGGGCCGGATGTGTGCCGCCTTTGGGTCGGACTTTGGCCTTTCGCCGAATCTGGACGCATTTACCGCGTTACCCGCAATTTTCTGTTCGCCCCTTACCCAAGGAGTTTTTCATGCCGGAATTGACCGATGAGCAGATTTTGGCGGAGGGGCGCTTTATGGAGGGGATTCCCCGTTTGAGCATCGGCGCGCTGTTCCTGCCTCCTATCTGGGGTCCTGCCCATGGACTCTGGGTTGCCATCTTGTTCTACCCTTTGTGGCTTTTTGCCGACAACATGTTCTATGCAGCTTATAGCGAACGATCGCCACTCGCCATCGCCTTGGCTCTGGTTGTCGGGATTGCCCTTGTCGCGATCACGTTTCTCTTTGCTCGCTTGTCTCAACCGTATGCGGCTCATCGTGCGTATGGTCGAGGCGTTCCGAAGATCACCTTCATCCATCGGGAGCGCCTTTGGGCTGTCATTTGCGTTGTGATCGGCATCGCGATGATCTGCTTCGCCACTTGGTATAACATCGCTATTCGTCCCGGCTTGGCAAGCTAGGTTCAAGATGTCTGCAACGCTTCACGATTACATGCTTTCCCATAAGGCCGTTCCCTGTGAGCTTGCGCCCTCGCGTATCGCTATTTTTTGCGTGGGGAACAGGCTCATGCTCGATGACGGGCTGGGGCCTGCCATTTACGACGAGCTTATCGCCAATTGGGATATCCCGGACTCCGTGGAATTGTTCGATTTAGGCTGCCTGACGCTTGCTATGATCGATCGCGTACGCGAATTCGATTTGATCATCACCGTTGACGCCGTGGATGATTCCGGTGAACCTGCTGGAACCGTTTTGCGTTATCCTCCTGATGCCATGGCGCGGCATGCCGGCATCAACGCGAGCCTTCATGATTTGAAGCTCGTGGACCTGTTCGATGCTGCCTCGCTTTTGGGTTACCGTTGCGAAGGGCTTTGCTTGGGGATGCAGGTGCATAACGCTTCTCCGGCTGAAGCTTGCATGGGGTTGACCGCGCCGGTGAGCGAGTCCCTTCCTCTTCTCGTTGAAATTCTTGCGGGGGAGCTTGCGCGCATGGGAAGCCCTATCAGGCATAAGTAGGTTACTTGGCGGTACTCGTATCCATCGTTTTTGCCTCCTCGATGCGTTTGAGCATGAATTCGCGGATTTCCTCACGGGGGATATCGAGGGATACCGCCAATTCATCGCAGAGAAGGTTTTCGGCAAGGTCAAGATATTTCTTGTCTATGGCGGTTGCCTTCTGCCCGCTTTCCTCACGAGCGACTGAGCGCTCATGGCAGGTCTTGATGATCGGGACAAGATCTTTTGGCGAGAGGGTTTTCAGATATGCCTCGTAGGTTTCCTTGATTTGGCGCGGATTTCCGGCTTTGGCCTTGTTGCTGCCTTCCCCGATGCTTGCTGGTCGCGCGTCGGCTATGGAGTCTATGAGCTCGAGCGCTTCCTGGCGCTTCATGACGGGACGCATGCTGGGCAATGTTGCCTGATCGCAGGCTACATAGAGCTTTAATGAGCGCTCGAAGATGGCTCGCAGCTCCCAATAATCCTTGTTTTCGAAGTAGTTCTCCCGCTTATCCTCGATTTTGCAAACGTTATGTTTGAACACCACGATGTCCCCGATTGCGGTCATGCTGCCTCCTTGTGGAAGTTTATGTGCAGGCGCGCCGCGGGATTTCGGTGTTGGGCTGCAGATTCTATTATTGCCTCACTTCAGTATACACCGCTCGCATGTGCTCTTTATGTGTTGAGGCATTGCCTGGTTCGGCCTATTTTCTTCCAGCGCTCGGGCATAGATCGTTAAGGAAGCATTCCTCGCATTTAGGGCGACGGGCTATGCAGGTTTGGCGGCCGAACAGCACCCATTGATGGTTTATGGGCCCCCAATATTGCTTTGGGTAGAGCTTGAGGAGCGAATCTTCCGTTTTCTGGGGTGTGTCTGCCGAGGGTCCGACAAGCTTGAGCTTATGCGCTATACGGAATACATGCGTGTCCACTGCGATGCCCTCAACGATTCCGAATGCCTCGTTGAGAACCACGTTCGCCGTTTTTCTTCCGACGCCGGGAAGCTTTTGCACTTGTTCCATATCGCGGGGAATTTCTCCCCCGAAATCGCTGATCACCATTTGGGCGCATTTGATGCAATTGCAAGCCTTTGAGTGGTGGAAGCCGATTGTTCGAATGATGCTCTCGACATCGGCAACCTCTGCTTGCGCGAGCGCCGCGGCTGTAGGGTATTTTTCCCAGAGCGTTGGGGTTACCTTGTTGACGCCTTTGTCGGTTGTTTGCGCGCTGAGCAGCACGGCTATGGTGAGCTTGAACGGATCGCCCCAGTAATGCAGTGCGCATTCCGCATCTGGGTAGTGCATGTTCATGCGTTTTGCGATCTCGATCGCTCGCTTTTCCTTATCAGCTTTCAGCTCTCGCGCCATGTTCCCCTCTTTCCTTCCATACGATTATAGCTTTCAGTGGCGTCGTGGTTTGCGCTTACGGTTAATTTGCCTGTTTTCAAAGGCGCTATGATTCGCGCTTTAGGTCGATTTGATCTCTGCTTGGCGCATTCGCAACTTCATGCGGGCAGCTGCTACGTGTTATTGCGTTTATGGTTGCCTCGTGCTGCTCTTGCCGGGCATTAGCGGGCAAATGTCCCGCAAACTGTTTTTACTTGCAGATGTGTTCCATATCTAGGTATGGCGAGCATTGCTTTTCCACGAGGCGATGGGGGGGAGGCAGCTGGGAGAGAAGAACTCTATACCCTATAGGAATACCCAATAGAGCTATCAATCAATCAGGATTCCTCTATAAACGCCTGGATAAGGCAATTCTGGTGTGGATGTTGATCGCGACGGGCGGTGCGCAAGAGGTATCGAAGTTGATGGCGTGCTGCGTAATCGGTTGATGCGACGAGGGCGGCATCCTGCATGCAGCCAAGACCTCATTCAGCTGGACTTGCTTGCGGCTGAGCTCGCATGCTGCTGAGCCTGCATCAGGCTGGACCTGCTTGCAGCTGGGCCTACTTGCAGCTGGGTCTGCTCGCAGCTGATTTCGCATGCAGCTGAGCGCTTCGGGTGGACTTGAAAGAAGATGCCCAGTGATAAAATCCTGCCTATCAAAAAAATGCCGCCATGCCCGACGGGCTTGCGGTTTTCCGGTCGCATCCTGTTTTGGAAAGGTGCCTATATGCTTATCGACTCGCTCGCCTTCACCCTCGAGAGATCCGAGTGCTTGAATGGATTCTGGGGAAAGCTGGATGCGGGCGGGGATGCGACGCTTGGGGTGGCGAATAGCGCCAGGCCGTTTTTGATCGCCGCGCGATTCACGTCCTCACCGGCAACCACGCTCGTCGTCGTCGCTGGCGAGGATGCGGCGATCTCGTATGCCCGGAGCCTTTCAAGTTATCTGGGCGAGGCGAAGGTGCTCCATTATCCTGAGCGGTCGGACTTGCCCTTTGGAGGAAAGCCCGCGAAGCTATCGACCGTCGCGCAACGCATGCATGCTGCATGGGCCTTGCAGAGCGGACGCGATTGCGTAGTCGTCGCCTCGGCTCGATCCCTGCTGCGCACCTTGCCGCCAGCGGAGGCCTGCGCGGCGGCCCCTCTCGTGCTGAGCGCGGGCAGGGAGATCGCCGATATTCCCGAGATGAGCCAGGCGGGCGTTTGCGCGTTCGACGATTTGCCCATCGCCCTCGAGGAGCGCGGTTACGTCAATTCCGGAGAGCTTGATGGTCCGGGGACCTTTTGCGTTCGCGGCGGAACGCTTGATGTATATCCCGGGAATCTGACCTATCCGGTTCGCCTCGATTTCTTCGGTGATGAAATCGACGAGATCCGACGCATCGTGCCCTCGACGGGACAGACCATCTCCTCGCTCGATAGCGTTGAGGTCTTCCCCGTAGTCGAGTTCCGCGCGAGCAAATCGGGGATAGCTCGAGCTCGAAAGAAGCTCGCAACGCAAGGTGCTACCAATCCCGCGCTTCGCAAGGTCGCCGAGCACCTGGAGAACATCGACGGCGGGGTGCGCTTCGAGGGAAGCGATATCCTTCTTACTTACCTGTACGAGAAGCCGGTGACGCTTGGCTCTTACCTTCGCCCTGGCGGTATTTCCGTCCTCGTCGAGCCGCGGAGCCTGTTCGATGACATGGTGCATGCGTCCGAGGAGCTTGCGACGCGCGCCCATGGAAGCAATGTCCCGCTCGATGGTCTGATCGCGCCTCCGGCGAAGGTGGCGTTCGGCGATGTGCAGCGGGCGACCTATGTGTCCATCATGCGCGTCGGCGGCTCGGTTGACGAGGAGCTTCCCGTTAAGCGCGTGGAGGTCGCGGGGCATCCGGATAAGCTCTACGGGCGTCTTCGCAGCCTGATCGACCAGGGCTATACCGTGGTGTTCAGCGCGCCGAACAGGCGCTCGCGTGCGGATATGATGCTCGCGTTCGTTGATAGAAGCTTGCCAGTCCAGGAATGGCTCGATGCCGACGAAGCGGCCGCCGATAAAGCCGCAGCCGAGGCGGGAAACCCCGACCTGGCTCCAAGCGACGGTGCCCGAAAAAGACGCTTGCGGCGCGGGGTCGTCAACGTGGTCGATGTTGATATCCCGCTTGGCATGATCATCCCCAAGGCGAAGCTGGCGATGGTCAGCGTGTCCGACACGCAAGGTTCGAGCGCGGCACGTCCGTCGCGGCATATCGATATCACGGAGATAACCTTTCCCTACAAGCCGGGCGACTACGTGGTGCATGCTCAGCACGGCGTGGCGCATTTCAAGGAACTGGTTCGGCGCGAAATCGACGGGACGGCGCGCGATTATCTGCTTCTGGAGTATTCCGAGGGAGACAAGCTCTTCGTCCCCGTCGAGCAGCTTGACCGCGTGACGCGCTATGTCGGACCGGAAGGCGCATCTCCAAGGCTCACGCGCCTGAACACGGCTGATTGGTCGCGCGCCTTGAAAAAAGCTTCGGCCGCCACGAAAAAGCTCGCGTTCGATCTAGTCGACGTGTATGCGCGCCGTGCAAGCGCGCAGGGGTATGCGTTCGGGGGCGACACGGCAGCCCAGCGCGAGATGGAAGATAGCTTCCCATACCAGGAAACACCTGATCAGCTTGCAGCTATCGCCGACGTGAAGGCGGACATGCGATCGGATAAGCCCATGGACCGCCTCGTGTGCGGAGACGTCGGGTTCGGCAAGACCGAGGTGGCCCTGCGCGCGGCGTTTTTGGCCACGCAAGATGAAAAGCAGGTCATGGTGCTGTGCCCGACGACCATTCTGGCTCAGCAGCATTACTCTAACTTCAAGGACCGCTTCGAGCCGTTCGGCGTGACGGTCGAGGTGCTTTCCCGCTTCCGCACGCCCGAGCAGCAGGCCCGCGCGCTGGCGGGTTTCGCCGACGGCAGCGTGAGCGTGCTTGTCGGCACGCATCGGCTTCTCTCGCGCGACGTGAACCCGCACGATTTAGGGCTGGTGATCATCGACGAGGAGCAGCGTTTCGGTGTGGGCCATAAGGAGCAGATGAAGAACCTGCGCGAATCCATCGACGTTTTGACGTTGTCGGCGACGCCGATTCCGCGCACGATGCAGATGTCGTTGTCCGGCGTTCGCGACATGAGCCTGATATTGACCCCGCCGGATGACCGCCGCCCGGTGGAGGTGCATGTGGGCGAGTGGGATCCCGACCTGGTGAGCGCGGCGATACGGCGCGAGCTCGCCCGTGGTGGGCAGGTGTATTACGTTTCGAACCGGGTCCGTTCCATCGAGGAGGCGGTGCGTCGCGTGCAGGCGGCTGCTGGAGAGGCGCGCGTGGGCGTGGCGCACGGGCAGATGGACCGCGACAGCCTCGAGCGCG
>CAVHXL010000115.1:0-6013 GCA_963639885.1 bacterium
ACCTACACCCTTGAGGAAACCGCGGCGCCTTCGGGTCACACCATGTCGGGTGCCGCCACGGTTACATTCAATCTCTGCTACACGAGTAACGCGGGCAATCTGACGGCTTCAACCATCACCAGCGCCAATCATGCGATGTTGGCTAGCACAACGCCAACCGTCATAAACGAGCGCGTCAAAACCGACGTGACGCTTCTCAAGGTGGACGCTGAAACCAACGATCCGCTTCGGGGTGCGAAATTCGCACTCTACAAGGACGATGGCGATGGCTCCTTCAATGAAGCCGATGATCTCATCGATGCCAACAAGGTTACCGAGATCGAAACCTCAGCAGAAGGAACGGCCGTATTCAGCAAGCTCACGGTGGGAACGTACTACCTCAAGGAAACATATACCCCTGCCGGCTACGAGCTTGACAGCAAGGTTTACCGGATCGACGTCTACGACGTGGCGGGCGCTGCTGGTGGCTCGGACGGCAACATGATTCGTGTGGGTAACGCCGATGGTACGAATTTGCAGGCCCCGAACACGCCGAACCAGATCACGGTGGCCGATCGAGCGATTCCCTCCTTGCCGGTAACGGCTGGGCCTGGCGCGCGTGGCGTCATGAGCTGCGGAGTTGGGCTGATTGCCATAGGGGCCCTTTGCGCCGCGTCCTACGAACTGCACTTGCGGCGACGCATCGGATCCGCAAGGCATCGGGCCGGGTAGCGCTAACGATCGGCACCCAGCGCCATACGATGTTCTTTTTGCCGGTGCATGCCCGGCTGAAGATAAAGACGAGTGCAATTTCTCTGGAAGGAGAGCAAAATGAAAATGCAAACCTGTGCGAACAAGGCCGCTCGTGTCCTGTGCGCCTCCGTGCTGGCGGCGGGCCTTATGATCCCGTCGGGCGCGGCGCTAGCCAAAACGGCGGGCGCGAACGATGTCGATGACTCCACGTTCACGCTCACGGGCATCGCGAAGGACGACGAGGTCCACGCGTATCAGATTTTCGACGCCGACATCGATGCCAACAACAACCTCACCTACACGTCGAAGGTGAGCGGGCTGCCGGATGCCTACGATACCGTCGAAGAGATCTCTGCCGTAACCGGTGATGCTCGCCAAGTCGCTAATGCTATTGCGGCGAAGGTCATTGAGACTTCGAAGACGACCACCAACGCGACTGCCGGAGCGGATGGCAAGGCAACGCTGACCCTTGATTCCGGCTATTGGTTGGTTACGGTTACCTCCAACAGCGGAAACACCAAGGTGTATCAGACGTTGCTCGTTGATGCCTCGCCCAGCGTTAACGCTGATGGCGCTTACGAAACGCGTACCATTGCCGAAGCCGCTGCAAAGGTTGAGCCCGTCACCCCGCCGACTAAGCAGATTGTTTACCCCAACGGCAACGCCGGGCAGTCTACCGATAAGTATTCTGTGGGCGATACCGCCTCGTTCATTATCAATGGCACCGTGCCGAGCTATCCGGCAGATGCCACCTATGCAATTTACTCCATCACCGACGTGCCCGATGCCGGCCTTTCCGTTGATACGACTTCTTTCGTTGTGACGGCTGGGGACAAAACGCTGGTGAAAGGCACCGATTACACCCTTACCGCAAATGTCGACGGCACTTACACGGTGGCGTTCACCAAGGCATATATTCTTGCCAATCCTGGTCAGGCGGTGACGATCAACTACAGCGCCATGGTTACCGGCATCAATCTTGAGACGGGCAAGGTCAACAACAAAGCGTACGGCACCTTCAACCCGAACCCCTATGAGGAAAAGGACGTGAAGACCGACGAGACTGACACCGAGGATCAGACGTACGGTTTCTATTTCAAGAAATATGGCGGCACCAATGACAACAAGTCGGCACTTGCGGGTGCTGAGTTCACGGTGACCGACGAGAACGGCATGCCCGTGGGCTATGTCGATGCTGATGGCGAATATCATGATAACGGCAGGGTTACTTCCGACGCTAACGGCTATGTGTATGTGAACGGCCTCGAAGCCGGTACGTATACGGTAACCGAGACCAAAGTCCCCTCCGGTTTCCAGAAGATCGAACCCTTCAGGGTCGAGCTGAATGCGGGTACCGCCAATGGCGATGCGGATTCGACGGGCGACGTTATCGAGGTCAACTTCAACAACGCGGGCGAGAAAATCGACGCGCCGGTTGGCGCGCTGCCCACCACCGGCGGTGCAGGCACCATTGCGCTGACGGCTTGTGGTATCCTGCTCGTTGCGGGCGGCTCGGCGGTCATTCTCCGCTCCCGTCGTCGCAATCAGGATTAATGCTTTAGAAAGCTGATACGTGGCAATTCCCATTCAGCAAGAAAAGAAATTCCAGGGGGAGGGGATTGATTCCTCTTCCCCTTTTCCTGTCGTTGAGGCGGACTTGAGTCGGTGCGAGGGCGCCGCAGGGCGGCATCGTCATGGCGACAGGAATGTTGCCGCCCCCGGCGCCGGGTTCGGTACCGGTCGAGCTGCTGGTAGCAGCGCCGGCGTGTCCGCCAACCAAGCCGCCAGGCGTCACGCCGACATGTCCGCTGGTCATGCTGCCGGGCGTGGCTGTGCGAAACGCCGGGGCCTTCGCACTGCCCCCATTGTGGTGGCCGTACTTGTCGTGATCGCCGGGCTGTGCATGATCGCCTATCCGTTCGCGAGCGACTATTTGAACAAGCTCGAGCAGGCGAAGGTGACCCAGAGCCTCGACCAAACCATCGAGCAGACGCCCCAGGAGGACCTGAGCGCCTACATGCGACAAGCCGAGGACTACAATGCGCGCCTGCTGTCGGGATCGACCTACGTGATCGACCCGTTCGACCCCGATGCGCCGACCGTCAACGACGAGGAATACCTGGCGTGCCTGAATCTCAACGGCGACGGCGTGATGGGGCGTATCGTCATTCCGTCCATTGGCGTGAACCTCCCGGTCGCGCACGGGACCGAGGGCTCGGGCATGGATCACGGGGTTGGGCATGTGGTGAACACCTCGCTTCCCGTCGGCGGCGCCTCGACGCATGCGGTGCTCGCGGGTCATACCGGGCTTCCCTCGGCGATTATTTTCGACAAACTCGATCAACTTTCCGTGGGCGACTACTTCATAATCCAGGTGCTTGGTGAAGACCATGCGTATCGCGTGACATCAACCGAGGTCGTGTTGCCCAACGACACCACGAGCCTTGGCGTTCAAGACGGGCGGGATTTGATCACGTTGGTGACGTGCACGCCGTATGGCGTGAACTCGCATCGCCTGCTGGTGCATGCCGAGCGTTGCGAGGTCCCGCAGGATTGGCTTGATCGTGAGGCTGCCGGTGACACGGGGCTTCCGTTCCCGTACGAGACGGGTAGAGAATCGTTCCCGCCGTTTTTGATCGGCGTGTTCGTCGCGCTGGGTATTTTGGTTGCCGTGGCCGCGGCGCGCGTCGTGCGCATGGCACGTAAGAAGCGCGGGCGGTGATCATGAGGGCGGTTCGCAGCAATAGGTCGACTGTTGGGAGGCGTGATGCTCGCAGCATCGCGCCGACCGTTATCGCGCTGGTGCTTTTGATCGCCGGCGCCGTTTGCCTGTTCGGTCCGGTGGCTGTGAATGCCTGGAATCAGGCGGCGATGAACGCGGAGATTGCCAAGGTGGCCGAGCTGCGTTCTTCCTCGTCTGGCGATGATAGCGCGGGCGACGGGCGGGCGGCGAGTGCGGGCGGGGGTTCGCAGGCCGATGGCGGGGGATCCGCGGACGCAGACGGCTCCTCTTTGCCAAGCGCAAGTGAGCTTGCACGGGCTCGCACCTTGCTCGAGAGCTACAACGCCAAGGTCTCATCCGGTGAGGTCGTCATCACTTCCGACCCATTTGCGTTCGACGACGCTTCCGGGGTGTTCGGCTTGCAGGGGCTCGGTGACGGGCTTGTGGGTTCCATCGAGATTCCCGCGATGGACTGCGAGCTGCCGTTGTACCTGGGCGCGAGCGAGGATCACATGGCGAAGGGTGCCACGGTGGTCGCGGGGTCGTCCGCGCCCCTTGGCCAGACGTCGAGCAATTGCGTCATCGCGGGGCATCGCGGCTATGGGAGGGCCGCGATGTTCCGTGACATCGAGAAGGTCTCGGTAGGGGACCAGGTTTTCGTGCGCACGCTGTGGGAGGACCTTGTCTACACGGTGGTGCGGACGAAGGTGATCGACCCGTCCGACACGGCGGCGGTGGGTGTGCAGTCCGACCGGGACATGGTGACGCTTGTGACGTGCCATCCGTACGGCTACAACAGCCAGCGCTACGTGGTCGAATGCGAGCGCGTGGATGCGAAGTCCGGCGCGGCGGGCAATGCGGGGTCGGGGACTGCGGGTGCGGATGGGACGACGCCTGGCAAGGCCGCTTCCGATCAGGGCGGCGCCTCGGTGTTCGCGGGGCTTTCCCTGCCTGAAATCGAAGATTGCTTGCGAGTGGTCGGGGGGATCATCCTCGCGGTTTGCGCGCTTGTTTTGGTTGCTCGGTTGGTGAGATCGGGAAAGGCTCGATAGGCGAAGCGGTCATTCCTTTCGTCCGTTCGTCCGCTTGTTTTTATCCTTAGAACTGTTGGTCTCGTGTCTCGATGGGCAGCGGATTGAAGCCTACGCTGCGCTCGCCGATATCGAGCAGCAATTGCCCAGGACGTTCGTGCGCTGCCATAAAAGCTATCTGGCGAACATCGAGCTGGTCTCGGCGATGGGCGGCGGTGCGCTTACCATGCGGAATGGTCAGACGGTCCCCGTGGGCCAGCGTAGGGTGCGGGCGGTCCGGGAGGGCATGTTGAGCTGCGGATGCGCAGGTTAGACGGGTCGTGAGCGGTCGGGTCGCGGGGGCCGGGGCGCGGGGCATCGTGCTTGACTGCCCGAGCGGAATCGGGGTCCGGCTTTTGAGTATATAATGCTCGGCTCGCCCTTAGTATTGACAGTGCTTTGCTCGGTTGGTTTAGTGATACGGTATTGTAGATTTGCTCCCCGTTATCGATGGAAGGATCCTTCTATGAATTGCCCTTCTTGTGGCTCTCAGGTTGCCGACGGCTCGTCGTTCTGCGCCAATTGCGGCGCTACGCTCGCGCAGCAGGCTCAGCCCGTCCAGCAGCCTGCGTCGGCCCAGCCCGGCTACGCCCCTGGTCAGCCCGTTCAGCCTGGATATGCGGCTCCTCAGCAACCCGTCCAGCAGCCTGGCTATCAGCCTGCCCAGCCCGCTGCGGGCGCACCCGCTGGCGCTCAGAAGAGCAAAGTTGCGGCTGGCATCCTCGGCATCCTTCTCGGTAGCCTTGGCATCCACAAGTTCTATCTTGGTTACACCAAAGAGGGTCTGATCATGCTCCTGGTGTCCATTTTCGGCAGCATAGTCACGCTTGGCGTTGCTGCCTTCGTGATGGGGGTCATCGGCCTGGTTGAGGGCATCATGTATCTGACGAAGTCGGATTACGATTTTTACCAAACCTACGAGCTGGGTCAGAAAACCTGGTTCTAGCGCTTCAATCGCGTGCGCTGCGTCAATGAAACCCTGTCGTGACCTGGCGTAAGTTTTTTAAAAGGGTACGTTGCGGTCGGGGCCGCCGCCGAGGGCGGGGTCCCGGCCGCTGTTGTTTCCGCCGGCGGGTGCGGCCGGCCTGCGTGGCCAGCGGGTGCGGCCGGCGATCGCGGCAGACGAACGTGACCGGCCATTCCACTACGCCGCCATCTAGCTCCAAGAACGTTTCCGCGCGATGCGGGAGCGCTTGTTGCACGTGCACCGATGGGGAGCACCGGCTCGTGCGAAAACGGCGTGCCGAACTTCTCCTTCAGCTTCTTCTCGCCGCCGAACACCACGTCGTGCCGTGTCGCCCGCACCTGCAAACCTCTCTCCATGAAACCTATTTGCGCACGCCGTGCGGTTGTATGCGTGAATCGGCGCCGTTACGCGTCGGCTGACACGGGTGTTTGCTATGATAAACGGGTGCATTCGAGCCTTTGCGCACACCTTTTCGGGCGTGCGCTCGTTTACATGAAGAAGGAAGGCCATGACCCAATACCT
>CAVHXL010000116.1:0-1517 GCA_963639885.1 bacterium
GCGCACGAGCGGGCGGCCTAAAACCTCGTGGGCGACCTTCGGCTTCTTCGACTTCATGCGGGTTCCGGCACCTGCGGCCAACACGATCGCGGCGGCTTCCATGGCTATCCTTTCGATGGGCGGTAATACACGAGTCGGAAGTATACTCCAAGCGCAGCTGACAAGCGCACCGTCTGCGCAGCTTGAGCACACCGGAAGCCTCGCGCCTGCCGGCAAGCTTCGTTTGCGCAGGCAGGTTCATCATCGGTGACGACGGGACCTCATCGGGCATCCGCTCATCAGGACGCAGGCGGCTATTCCCCGGCGGCCTCGCCAAGCAGCTCATGCGAATCACGGGCCGCCTCGCGTGCCGCGGTGGGCAGCGCATCCTCGTTCTTCGCCGCCTCCACGAACGCCACGCCCTTTCGCTGCGCCCCGCGAGCCTGAACGAGCAGGAACACGAACCCGAGCAAGCCGGCGACAAGCGACGCGAGCAGGATGCCGAGCTTAGCCGTTGCGATAAGCACCTCGTCGGCAAACGCCAAGTTGGCTACGAAGATGGCCATGGTGAAACCGACGCCGCCCAGGATGGACGCCCCGAGCATATGCGACCAATTCACGTTCTCCGGCAAGCTTGCCAGCTTGGTTTTCACGACGATGAAGCTCGCGAGCATGATTCCAAGCGGCTTGCCCACAACCAGGCCGAAGAACACGCCGAAGAACACCGGCGATGCGAAGAGGCTCGCCACGTCAAGGCCGGTGAAGCTGACGTCGGCGTTGGTGAGGGCGAACAGCGGCAAGATCAGGAAATACACCCACGGATACAGCTTGTGCTCGAGGCGTGTCGCGGGCGGGACGACTTGCTTGGCAACCGTGGAAAGATGCTGCACGGTTTCGACGTACTCCGATTGCCCGAGGACATGGGCATCGGGGTCGAACGCCTCGGATGCCTGCTTGACCTTGCCGCCCGACCAGGCCGCGAAGCTGCGCAGGTTCACGCGGGAGCCCGACGGGATGGTGAACGCCAAGAGCACGCCGGCGATGGTGGAATGCACCCCGGACATGTACACGCAGTACCAAAGCACGCAACCCACCAGGATATACGGCGCGAGCGAATAGATGTGGCCGCGGTTCATGGCGATGAGGGCGGCGAGCACGACGGCGGCGGCGGCCAGCCACATGACCGAGGGCGACTGGCCGTAGAAAATCGCGATGACCAGGATGGCGATGATGTCGTCAGCCACGGCAAGCGTGCTCAAGAAAACGCGAACGCCGGCCGGCACGCGGTTTCCCAGAAGCGCCAGGATGCCCAGCGCGAAGGCGATGTCGGTGGCCGTCGGCACGCCCCAGGCGCCGGCGGTCTCGGCGTTGCCCAGGTTGAACAGCAGGTAGATGGCGATCGGCGCCAAGACGCCGCCCGCAGCGGCGATGATAGGCAGGATGGCCTGGCGAATGTTGGTAAGCTCCCCCACCGTCACCTCGTACTTGACCTCCAGGCCCACCAGCAGGAAGAACACGGCCATGAGCACATCGTTGAT
>CAVHXL010000116.1:1587-5996 GCA_963639885.1 bacterium
TGCCAAAACTCCTCGAACGGTTCGTACGCGCCGCTGTTGGCAACCACGAGGGCGACGATGGCGGCAAGCAGCATGACGCCGGCCGCGCGCGTCGAGGAATGCGTCAGCTGGATCAGCTTCTTGTAACGGCTCTGATGGCCCTGCACCTCGGAAATGTAGATAAGGCTGTCGCTCATGGGGTTGCTTTTCCTTTTCGGTCGGAGGGTCTCAAGGGTCGGCGCACGACGGCGATGGCACGGCTTCAAGCCGGCTTTCCCAGGCGATGCGCCGATGCTTCACGCTGCCGCGAGGGCATGCGCGAACCCCGATATTCTTGGTCGGGGAAGTTTACCATGCAGCTTTTAGGACACACCCGGAAACGTTGCACGAACGTTGCTAAAACGTTGTTCAATAAGAACGAAATTTGAGGGTCAAAACCCGGTAAAGTGCGCTATGCTTTGTTCAACGGTTCGACGAAAGGAGTCGGCTTGCTAAATCAGTCGTCGGTGTTTTATTGGCTGTGAGCAGGCTAAATCCCGTCGAGCTTTTTTATTCGCCGCGATAAGGAGTTGGTTACTATGACCATTACCGTCACCGGACGCAAGATGCCCGTCACCGATGCGTTGCGCGACTACGCCGAAGAGAAGATCGGCAACTCCATGAAGGTCATGGACATCAATCCGCTTGATGCCGAGGTTGTTCTGTACGTTGAGAAAAATCCCGCGAACGCCCACCCCGCCGTCTGCGAAGTAACGCTTCGCACCAAGGGGCACATCGTCCGCGTTGAGGAATCCGAAGAGGATATGTACGCCGCCATCGACGTTGCCGCAGCAAAGGTCCTGCGTCAGCTGCGTAAGTTCAAGACCCGCGTCCTCGACCGCAAGGTGCGCGAGGATGGCGGCATCCCCGTCGGCGAGTTCGACCCGGAGAGCCTGATGGCCGAGCTTTCGTCCGATGACGAGGTTGTGCGCGTCAAGGAAATCGATTTCCAGCCGCTCACCGAGGAAGAGGCGCTTGTGCAGATCGACCTGCTCGGGCACGACTTCTTCGCCTATACCGACCGCGACACCAACATGGTCAACGTCCTGTATCGCCGCGGTGGCGGCGGCTACGGCCTGCTCAAGCAGAAGGACTAACCGTTGCCGTAGGGCGACCTTGGGTTATCGCCTGCAGCTGAGCCGAACGGCCACTGGAAGATATTCCGCAGATGCGGATGAGTCTATGAAGCGTCGATGATGCGCCGCCCCGCATACCGGGGCGGCGTTTTCGTTGTGCTACCATACGACTCGCTGAAATCACAAAGAAAGGAGGCCGCCATGGCCACCATCGACACCGTCAAGGAAGTCCTCGAGGAGAACCTCGACATCGACCCCGAAACCGTCAACGACGACTCCACGTTCGAATCGCTCGGCATCGACTCGCTCGACATGGTCGAGCTTATCTGCGATCTTGAGGAGAAGTGCGAAGTCGACTTCGGCGAGCCCGAGGGTCTTGAGACCGTCGGTCAGCTGGTCGAGTACATCGATTCGCTGTAAGAACAGCGCCGCGATTCGCGCCTGAATCGAAGTTGATTCACGCTTGATTCGCAGTCGATTTGCGCTTCCCCTTGGAATGCGACGTCGATTTCAAGACTGCAGCGTGAAACGATTCCTCAAAGCTACAGAAGCCCTGCCCCGCGCAGGGCTTCTTTCGTTTCATGAATGCTGTACAAACTGCCGAACGCGCAGATGACGCCATCGGGGCCGGCGAGCTCTTCGGCGCGCGCCACCGCCTGCTCGTATGTTTCGGCTGCGAAGACAGGCAGGTCATCAACAACGTCCGCCATCTCCGCAGCCGCGCGCTCCGCCTCCGCCGCGTACTCGACCGCGGCGAGGGCGCGAGGGTTGTCAGGCGTCACCGCCACGAAACCCGCCGCAAGCGGAAGCGCCGTGCGCACCATGGCGGGATAATCCTTGTCGGCCATCACGCCGGAGAGCAAAACGACGCGCCGGGCGGGAAACACATCGGCCAAAGACTGCGCCAGCACCGTTGCGCCCTGCGGATTATGCCCGCCGTCGACCACCACCGCAGGCCTGCCCGCAACGTGCGGCAACACCTCGAAACGCCCTGCCCATCGCGTTGCGGCAACGCCTTCGCGAATCGCCTCGCCGGAAATCGAGAAGCCGCGGGCGCGCAGCTCGAAGACAACCTCGAGCGCCACTGCCGCGTTCTGCGGCTGATACGTTCCAAGCAGCGTCGTTTCGTACGTGTTGTCTTTATAGGCAAAGGGGCGCACGACGAGGGGATGGCCAGGCTTCGCCTCTTCCGGACGCAGGTGGCGAACCGGCTGAATGGAAAGCCGGTCGAAATCCGGGCACACTAAAGTATCACCCGCCGCCTCCGCCGCGTCGCGCACCACGGCCATCGCCGCGTCATCCTGCGGCCAGGAAACCACCGTCGACCCTTCCTTGATGATGCCCGCCTTCTCGGCGGCTACCGCGGACACGGTGTTCCCCAGCCAGTCCGTGTGATCGAGCCCGATGCGGCAGATAACCGCGACATCGGGCGCATCGATTGCGTTCGTGGAATCGAACTTGCCGCCCAGGCCCACCTCGAGCACCACAACTTGGCATCCCGCCTGGGCGAAATGCACAAGCGCCACAGCGGTCATCAGCTCGAATTCCGTAGGGTGGTCACCGGTTTCCACCGCCATTGCCTCAGCATGCTCACACACCTCAAGGGTGACGCGCCGCAGGTCATTAAGCGGAATATCCCGTCCATTGACGCGGATACGCTCCTCGAATCGCTCGATGTAGGGGCTGGAGAACCAGCCGGTCCTGTAGCCCGCGGTCGCAAGGATGCTCGCGATGTAAGCGCCCGTGCTGCCCTTGCCGTTCGTTCCCGCCACATGCACGAAGCGCAGCTTGTCCTGCGGGCGGCCCAAACGCTCAAGCAGGTCGCGGATGCGCTCGAGGCCCAGACGCGAAGCCTGCCAGCGCGGCTCGTTGATGTAGGCGATGGGGTCGAACGTATCCGGGTCGAACGCCTCGCCGGCGGCAGGCGCACAGGAAGCGGTCATCGATTCAGCCACGGGAGTATCCTTCCGATTGATTCGTTGCATGTTATCGGCTCGTTGCTTGCTCGGGATTTAAGCGGGCGGGTTTGCCGGGTTGGCGGACGAGCTGATCGCGTCCGCAGCGCCGGCTTTTCCAGCTTCCCGCGCCCTGTGCTCATCGAGCTGCTTGAGCACCTGACCCAGCGTGACGAAGTCGTTCTCGAGCGCCTCGCGCCTCACCCCGTCATAGAGGGCGGCCGCGGGGTGGAAGACGGGGAACACCAGGAATTTGCCGGCGCGCATGGTGCGGCCATGCAGGCGCGTAATGCCCACCTCGGTCTTCAGCACGAACTGCGTGGAGAACTTCCCCAGCGTGACCAGCACCTCCGGGTCGATGGTGCGCGTCTGCTCGCGCAGAAACGGCGCGCAGGCCTGAATTTCCTCAGGGCGTGGATCGCGATTGCCGGGCGGGCGGCACTTCAGGACGTTCGCGATGAACACATCCTCACGATCAAGGCCCGCCAAGCCCAAAAGCTCGTTGAGGTAGCGCCCCGCCGCGCCGACGAACGGCTCGCCCTGCGCATCCTCGTTGCGACCCGGGGCCTCACCGATGAACAGCACGCGCGCGCCGGGGTTGCCCACGCCGAAAACCGTCTGCGTGCGCCCATCGGCAAGCGGGCAGCGATGGCAGGCGGCCGCGGCGGCACGCAGCTCCTCAAGCGGTATGTGCGGCTTGCCCACGGGCGACCTCCTCGCTTACTCGTCTCCGAACGTTGCCGTCAAGCCTAGCACAGACGGGGCAAGCGCGCGTATTCGCGAGCAGAAAGCGCACGGATACGCGGGCGGAAAGCGCGCGGGGGCGGGTTCTCGGGCGGGGACGCGCCTGCGCGAGTTCGCGGGCGCAAGAGCACGGGTAGGCGGGAAGCGCGGACGCACAGGTTCTCAAGCCGGAAGCGGTGCCGGAAAGCGCGCTGGTGCGCAAAGAGAGAACTCGCGAGCGGAACACAGGAAGCGTTTCGAGCACGACAGCACGTCAGCAGCTCGCGACAAACGCGCCCGTCCAGGTTTCGCGCTCACTCGCCCCTATCCATAAACGCATCAGGTGCAAATTCACGAAACGAACACTTACGAAGCTGCCCCCGTTTGTGTTTCAATACAGAGCTGTTCAAAGCAGTGAAGTAGTTTCGCCCATATGAGACGTCCGTAGCTCCAAAGCCACGGACGTTTTTTATTGCGCCGATTTCGGAAATAGTGCCCGGAATGCCCGCGCATGGGCGGCCGGCAACAAGCATTGCGGCGGCGGTGAAATCCGCCTCCGCCCCTTCACCGGCGTTGTCTACCTGCTTGCATTCGGCCCGGAACGCCGGGAAGCCACCTATGAAAGGATGTTGAAACA
>CAVHXL010000117.1:0-5613 GCA_963639885.1 bacterium
CGGCGAGGTCGGTCGCGCCCGAGAGCGTGCCGGTGGCGGCGTAGCTGTTGGTGAAGCTTGCCTGCGCGGTTTGGCCGGCAACGAGCGCACCGCTAGCAGCAATGGCCTTGCCCTCGCCATCCGCGGGCGCGGTCTGCGTGAACCCGTCGGGGAGCTTATCCGTAGGCTCGGTCACCGTGTAGGTCCAACCGGCGCCCAAGCCGCTCACCTGTAGGGTTTCGCCCTGCTTAATGGTCTGGGTTGCCTTGCCGTCCTCGAAGGTCAGCTCGAACTCGTCGCAGGTCGACTTCCCACTCTCGTCAACCACCACAGCCGGGAACGAGTAGTTCGCTGCCTTGGGCACATTCAACTCGAAGGTGAACCCGGTGTCGGCGAAGTCTGTCGCGTCGTACCCGGCAGGCACGGTGATCGCCTTGGAAACCTCAAGCGTCGCGGGCTTGTCGACGGAGAGCTTGCCGTTATTGCCCAGATGCGGGGTGACCATCGTCGCGTCGGCCACGGAGGTCGTGCTGTTCCACTTCGGGTTCAGAACGTCGGGCGCCGTCCCGGTAACATTATTGCCCTCGCCCTTATCCTTATGCAGCTCGTTGATGTAGACCAGACGCGCGGTCCCCTTCTTGAAGTAGGATCCGCTCTCGTCGGTGCCGATGGCCCCCTCGAATGCCGTAGCGTCTTCGCCAGGGAACTCGCGCACCTCGGTCTGCGCTTCGGGCGTGCCGCTCGTGGTCCCAGTCTGCTCGTCAGTCGTGCCTTCCGTAAGCTCGTAGAAGCTATGCTGGTAGTAATACGTCTTCCCGTCGTCGATCGACGCAGCGCGCGTGGTGCAGTCCTTATCTTCGTAAATCGGCGTGTCCTCGGTGAAGTAATAGTAGCTGTTGCCGCTGGACGGTTCGAACTGGGACGTCACGTCGCCCAGGTCCTTACTGCTCCACTTGTTGGCATAGAAGTTCACCTTACCGGTGTCCTCGTCGGTGTTGGCAGCGATGTACTTCGTCATAGCATCATCGGGCTGCACCAACAAGGCGGCAACCTCGTCCTTCAGGCCGGAGGAGTAAAACACCGAAACAGGCGTCTTCGAAGTCGTGCTCATGGTGTTATTGGTCAGGTCGACCTCGAAATTACGCAGCGGGATGAGCGTCGCGGGAATCTTGACCTGGACCAGGTCGCCCGTGGCCACGTCGTTGTAGCGCGTGACGGTAACGATGATGTCTTTCAGGTCACCGGATTTAACGCCGGCGACCACCGTGCCGCTGAACTGATACGTCTCGGTGATGCCATCCTCGGTTTCCGTCGTGCTCGGCTCACCGCACGTGTACACCTTAGCGTTGTAAACCAGCGTCGACAGGTCGGTCACGCGCATGTAGTCGCCCAGCTGGTCGGTGAACGTGATGTAGCCGGATTCGGACTCGTAGCCCTCAGTGGTCTTGGTCGGATAGCCGGAATCATGCGTGATCTCCGAGGAGATGTCGTCGAAGATCTTCTTGAGCCCATCGGCATCCGTCGCGCTCTTATAGAAGTCGCTGTTCTCCGCGCGATCGCCAAAGGTCCAGGTGTACCGCCGCCCACTTTGCGCGTATGTCGCATTGGGATAATTACTCGAAACGGCGTGCATGAACTTATTCTCGCTGGAAACGCCAGTCGACGCCGTCGGATCAAGCGAGGGGTCGGAACCAGCGAAAATACCAATGGAGTACATCGTGGTGTTTGCATCTTTCATTGTCTTTGCCGCGGTTACCGCGCCACTTGCAACGGAATCGCTGAAGTCGCTTGCCGTTGTGGGCGTACCATCAGTAAAGAAAATCACCACTTTCTTCGCATCGCTGCGCCCCGATGTCTGACCTTGAGCCAGCTCCATTCCCGCCGCAGCGTTAGTCGCTCCGGCAGGATTAATGGCGTTGATTAGGCTCTCGAAGCTTGCCTTGGTGTCATTCGTGCAGGCGGTCATAGCCTTCATTACTTGGCTATAGTTGTAAGAGTACCCTCCATCTCGGTAGGTATCGTTACCAACCGTGGTCCTCTTATTGCCTGCGAACTTAATCAAGGAAACCTGGTGCTGCTTAGATTCGTCGAGACCTTCGTTCTGCGTAGCGATGGCGTCGATAAAGGAATTAGCAGCATCTTGAAGTGCCTTTATGCGCTTAGGGGAATCATCGTCGCCCATCGAATAATCCATAGAGCCAGAAGCATCCAGCACCAGCACGATGTCGAGCGGCGTGGTAGACATGGACGAAAGGTTCGATGTCGAGGACAGCGCGGTGAGCGCCGTCAGGAAATCCGAGCCGGCGGCCTTTTCCATCGTGACGGTGCCGTGGCTCATCTGTTCGGTTACCACGGATTTATCGGTCCAAATGCGGCCGACGTTCTGCGTTGAATGGCCAATGAGGTCATTCCAGCTCCAGATGGTGTCGTCATCGGCAACCGCGGTCGCGTTGTCGACGGTCGCGGCGGCAACGCCCGAGGCTGTCGCGCCCGAGGCCGACCCCCCCCCGTCGCCCGCGCCCGTCGAGCCCGTCGCGAACGCCAGCCCGCCGACGAGCGGACTGAGCGTCAGCGTCAAGAGAATCGCCATCGCAACCCGCAGGCGACGGGTCGCGTTGTGATTCATGGTTCGTTTCGTGCTTGATTTCATGATGTCGCCCCCTTCCAACGTGCCGTTGCTTTCCACATTCCTTTGCGCTTGCAAGCCCAAAGCCTTGCGCGCCACTTCCCTCGTGATACTTCCATCGTCGTCCCCCTTCCGCGCAGCCCCGCCGAGGCGAGCACCGCGCATTGCGCATGTCCGATGCGACAGGGGAAATTGCCGCCGCATCATCTGTTTTCAGTATCGCAAATTGAACACGCGCAGAGAAGGGCGCACATGCGACCAATCGCTTCAACAATAGGCAGCACGTTGTTTTGAACAGGGGAAATAAGGGGGCGCATATACGACCCCCTCCGATTTAGAGCAATTCAAGCGCACACCGAGGCTTTCCCGCGGAACGCCCGCCGACAAGAGTGTGCCAGCAGCCGAACGCGCCCAATGTCCCAGTTTTATTCAGATTGCCGAGAAGCGCTGAAATGTAAGCGATTCGCAACAAATTTACCGCTACAATGCTTGAAACAAAGAAGGCTCCATAAGACCAAGACCGACATGCAAGCCGCCACCTCCGACGTGCAAGGACCACACACGTCACAGCCTCGTATTAAGGCATGGTTCAAAGGACACGACGGAATTTTACGACAAGGCCAAACCAGCATCAGGCACCGAAGCACGCAGAAGGAGGGGCATGCGCAAGATCAACTCCAAGCACCTAACGCTGTTCTGCGCGCTCGCCCTGTTCTTCTTCGTGTTCCTCGAGGCAACGCTATTCTTCCAAACGCGCATGAGCCATCTCAGCGGGCCGGGCACCACCCTGTCGCAGCTGCCCATCCAGGGCGCCAGCACCGTAGGCCTTCTGGCGTTCCCGCTCGTCAACCGTCTCATTCCCGAAAAGAGGCGCATCGCCTTCGTAGCCGTCGCCACGGCGCTCGGCATTGCGGGCCTCATCGGGGTTGCCGGAGGGCCGACGCCGTATTCGATCGTCGCCGCCGGCATGGTGTCGTTCCCGCTCATCGGCTTGGCGGGCGGCGCCGTCTACTGGGCAACCTGCGCGCAATCGCGCTCTATCACGCACTGCGCCACGTTCATCGGCGCAAGCCATGCCCTGGCGATGGTCGCGCAAATCCCCTTCTATGGGCTAACGCCGAACGAGATCGGCGAGGCGTTCGTGCTGTGCGCCGGGATCACGGCGCTCAGCGTGCTCATCATTCGAAGCTGGCCGGCGGCAAGCGTACTTGATGCCATGAGGTCGCATCGGTCGACGCGCCACGACAAGCACATCGAGGAACATCCGCCCATAGGCTGGCGCCTCAACCATATGACGGCGCCCGTGGCGATGACGCTCATGCTTGCGCTCATGATCCTTTGCGCACTGCTGTTCAACACGCTCTACAATCTGACATTCGACGAATACTCGCCCTGGACCAGCCAGTACACCGACATCAATCCGCGGATCCTGATGGCGGCGGGCGGGCTTTTCGCCGGCATCCTGTTCGATATCAAGCATGCGCGCTACATGGGCATCACCATATTCTGGATCTCAATCCTGGCCGCAGCAGCCGTGCTGGGAATCCAATCCGGCATGCCCGATCCTATCGGCAAGGTCACCTACTTCGTTGCATCGGGCGCGTTCATGACGTTCTACACGGCTTCGTTCATCTGGATCGCACCGCATTTCCGCGTTCCCGACTTCTGGTCCGGTATGGGACGCGCGCTCAACAACCTGACCGCCATCGCCGTCGGCGCGCCCGCGCTGGTTGTCATCCAGTCAAACAACCCCACCGCCGTCACGGCGACGCTTCTTCCGTTGCTCGTCGGCATCAACGCGCTGCTCTTCGCCATCGGCATGATGGACCTGCATCCCGGTCACGAACGCCTAGCCGCGATCAACGGAACCCCAGCTAGCGAGATTTCAGATAAGGGGAACACCGCCGACGCGCAAGCAGGCGAGGATGCGAGCATCGCCGAGGCGGCGGGGACGACGGAGTCGACGGGGGCAACAGCGAAGTTGAAGCCGGCCAGTGCCGAAACAACAGCGGCGACAGAGGCAACCCAGCCAAGCGCTTTGAAACCGCAGGCAACCCCCGAGCAGCGTTGCACCGTCTTTGCGGAACGCTACGGGCTGACGCCCCGCGAGACGGAAGTACTCGCCGCCGTCACCACGGACGATCGGCCGCTTAAGCAAGTGGCTACTGACCTGGGAATTTCGCTACGCGTCGTGCAACGCCACCTCACCTCGCTGTACGGCAAAACGAATACGCAAACCCGCATCGGGCTTACCAAGTTGTTCTGGGAGTAAGGCGCGAGCGAAAACTCGCACCTTGCGAAAGGCCGCAAAGCGCGAAAGCGGCTTTCCCGAGCCCGCCCTCAATAAGGCTCGCAGCCAACCTTCCTCCGCGCCCGCGTCGTGCCGGATATAAAGCCAGTTGCCAGCCTTCCCTTCCCTAAGCGTGCTCAAACAGCTCGCCGCCAGCCGCCAACCTTCCCATGCTGCTCCCGCGTCGTGCCGCCTCTAAGATCAGCGCACATGGAAAAGCCTCCCATTTCTCGTGTCCGAGAAATGGGAGGCAGCTCAAACCCAGGCAGGGAATTTCATTTACCGAAAGATCGGCCTCGGTCTAACGATCGTTCTTGATTCGCAGCACGCTCTCGATCTCGCAATATGCTCTCGACCTCTCGACGTGCATTTGCTCTCGCGAAGCGATGCCGACCTCAAGACATGCTTTCGATCCTACGAAACGTTCCTTACGCAGCCTTCTTCGCTTTCGCCTGATTGATGAAGGTCTTGGCGCCCTTAACGGCAAGAACGATAGCAAGCACGAAGAGAAGCACCGCAAGCAGGGCCTGCAAGCTGGAGGCGAAGATGTCGCCGCCCTTCATGATCAGCAGCACCTTCGCGTAGAACGTCTGAGCGAGAGAGGTCAACGTGGCGGCAAGCATGAAGATCATCGGGATGAAGAACATCTTGTTGTTCTTGCCGGCGTTGCCCAGCCATGCGCACACGGCCAGCAGGGCCAGCGCGGCGAGCAGCTGGT
>CAVHXL010000118.1:0-5573 GCA_963639885.1 bacterium
GCTGCACGCCGTAGTGCGCGGCGACGGCCTTCGCGCTTTCCATCTCCTTCTCGTGACGCTGCCCGTAGCTGATGGATAGCGCGAACACGTTGTCGGCGCCGAAGCGCTCAACGGCCATGGCGAGCAGCGTGGTGGAGTCGACGCCGCCGCTGCATAGCACGAGCGCCTTCTTGTCGCGCGCATCCCCGAGGGTTGCATCGCTTGGGGCGCCGCTCACGCCGGTTGCCCCGCTCGTTCTATCCGCGCCTTGCTGGTTGGTGTCGGTATCCGTCATGGTTTACACGCCCTTCTCTACGTTTGGCCAGATGATCTTATGCAGCTGCAATTGCATGGTCGCCCAGCGCATGTCGTTGCGTTGCATGAATTCGACGATCGTCGCGGGTTCGATGCGCCCGAAGACGGGGCTGAGGTACACTGCCGCACGCCCCGGCAGTCCAAGCGTTTGCGCCACCTCAAGCGCGCGGGTAAGGTCGGCCTCGCTGCCGCAGACGAACTTCACGGTGTCGTTCTCGCCGAGCAGCGCGAAGTTGCCGGCGATCATATGCTGCTCCATGCCGCTTGCGGGCAGTTTCCAGTCGACGGTGAGCGAAAGTGCGCCCGGCGTTTGCGGGGCGCATCTTTCCCGCAGCCTCATCAGGGGCCCAAGATCCGTCGCCCCGTTCGTCTCCACTTCCACGGTAATGCCGCGCCCGTCAGGCCCCGCCTCCTCAAGCAAGGTCCCAACCAGGTCGGGAAGCAACGGCTGCAGCACGGGTTCGCCGCCGGTGAGCGTGACGTGATCGACGCGGGTTTCGCGAACCCATTCGACGAGGTCGTCGATGGCGAGCGCCTCAGCCGACCCTGCCGCGCCGGGTTCGTTCGCCCACATCGTGTCGCAGTAGGTGCAGCGCAGGTTGCAGCCCGCGAAGCGGATGAATGCCGCCAGTTTGCCCGCGGCCCGCCCTTCGCCGTTGATGCTGACGAAGCGCTCGACGACGGGCATCGTGGCGGAGCCGCCGCCCGCTTCCGCAACCGCGCAGCCCGCAACCGCGCAGCCCGCGCCCGCGCAGCCCGCGGCGTTGCCCGCTTCCGCGCAGTAGCCGCCCGCGCCGCCTGCCGCGCCCCGCTCCTTACGCACGGTAGATCGCGCAGTTGTTCGGGGTCTCGTACACGTCGACCTGCGAGACGGGGAAGCCCGCGTCGGCAAGCTTGTCGAAGAAGTAGCGCGCCAGGTTCTCGGCTGTGGTGCGGAACGGCAGCATGGACAGCGTGAAGCCCTCTTCCTCCAGGCAGGCGATGGTCTTCGGCATGAGCGAGCCCTCCTCAACCACGAACGAGTGGTCGAGCTCCTCGGTCAGCTCGCGCAGCGCGCCCTTGAAGTCGGCGAAGTCGATGACCATGTCCTTGTGCGTGCCCGACTCCTGCAGCGCATCCTGCGCCAGGTAGGCGACGACGCGCCAGCGATGCCCGTGCAGATTTTCGCATTTGCCGTGGTAGTCGGTGAGGAAGTGCGCAGCGTCGAAGCTGCTTTCGGTCTTAAGCCCGTACATGGGCGGCCCCCTTTGCAAGTCGGCGAAAACCCGGTCGACGAGGGCCCGGCGCAGGTCGCGAAAGCGCAACCATGCGCAAACAGCCCGCAAGCCGCGGGCGGGGGCACCTAGTTTTGTTTATCGACAGGAGGTTTTCGAACTGTCTATCGGTTGTGGCGAAAGATTAGCACGCACCCACCCGCCGCAGCGGGTGAGGCGGGCGCATTCACCGAACTACCGCAGATCCAGAATGCCTTGCACCAGATCGGCCCAGCTTCGGGCAATGAAGGTTGGCAACTCCGCGGCCAGGCGCGCCTCGTCGAACATGCCCCACGTGACCGCCGCCGTGGCGCATCCGGCGGCGTTGCCCGCCTGCATGTCGAAGGGGGCGTCGCCCACGTAGATGCATTCCGCAGGGTCCACGTCCAGCATCTCGCATCCCGCTTCGACCGGCTGCGGGTCGGGCTTGGGTCGCTCGATGTCGTCCCATCCGATCAGGCAGCGGCAATACTGCCACACCCCCGTGATCTCAAGCCCGCGCACCGCCGTTTCGTGGCGTTTGGAGGTAACCACGCCTATGGCAAGTCCTGCGTCCGCGAGTTGCGAGAGCGCCTGCGCGGTTCCCGGAAACGCTTTGATCATCTGATCATGCACCGTCTTGTTGTGCTCGCGGTACACGTCGCAGAAACGCTGCTGCAGCACTGGGTCGTCGGTGAAATCCTTCACCTGCACGTTTAAGGGCTGCCCCACCTTCTGCAGGTATTCCTCGTCGGTAAGCTGGCGGCCGAGCACCGCCGGTCCGGCATGATGGAAGCTCGCGAGGATAAGGTCGTGGGAATCCACGAGGGTTCCGTCGTTGTCGAAGAGGACGGCCTTAAAGCCTGTCATGGGATACCTCCGCATCGTCGTTGCTTGAGGGGGATTTTCCCACGAGGTGCGCCTGCCAAGTCCAACCAGCACGTAACGGGCACATTCCAGGTTGCGAGCAACGCTCGGGGAGCAGGGGCAGCGTCTTTGGGCTGCCTTCGCGATGGGCCACATTTCTGTAAAATGAGCCGCCGATCAAGTTCGTGGCGCCCGGCATCTGCAGATGTGCGATTATATGATGCTGAGAGTTATGAAGTCGGCGAGGCGGGCATCTAGCCCGCGCCGACTTTCCATCTAGGGGGCTGTGCAGTGCGAGATTCGGTACTGAAAATCGGTGGGGGTCACTCCATGCGTGAGCGTATCGTTCTCATCGTGATCCCCATCGTCGTCTGCGTCCTCATCGTTTGCGGGTTCGCCGCATATCAAGGTTACATCAAGGATAGGATTTTCCAGGAAAGCGCCGATCACCTGCTCGTCACCTACGAGCAGGTGGACAAGACGTTCTCCCTGTTCTCCCAGCGCAATTGGAACATGCTCGCCGAGTGGAACGGGCTATTTGACCGCGCAGAGGGGGAGGCGGAGACCGCTTGGGCTGTTGATTATTGGCGCGATTTCGATAACCGCGACGATTCCTGGATGTTCAGCGACGTGTACCTGTTCAACGAAAGCAATGGATTCCTCACGGTCAGCGGCCGACAGGGACAGGCTGACAGCATCGCCGGCGTGTTCGACGAGCTGTATCGGGAAAACAAGCCCACTGTTTCCAGCTATACCTCCAGCGACGGCAAGCGCAAGATCGTCTACGCCGTGCACGCCCTGTCGCCCATCGTGATCGATGGCGTCACCTACACCGGATTGGCGGTGAGCTACGAAAACGAGGTTGTCGAGGGAATGATCACGAGCAACGTGTTCGACGGGGTGAGTGACTGCTATGTGATCCGGGAGGATGGCGATGTCGTGCTATCGCTGTCGCCGAAAACCGAATTCAACGAGTATATCGACAACATGTTCACTTTCCTCGGCGGCAGCGTCTCGTTTGAGCGCGGCAGTTTTGAGGAACTGCAAAGGGGTGTTCAGTCCGGGCAGGCCGGCGGCGCATTATGCGCGTATTCCGGCAAAAAGGACATCGTCGTATGGCGGGCCTCCTCGACCGAGAGCTGGTCGATCATCGGCGTTGTCCATGATGAGGCGGTCAATTCCGGTATGAGGGACATCCAATCGGTCACGCTTATCGTGCTCGTGGGGCTGTTTTTGTGCACGCTGGCCCTCGTGGTCGGCGGCGTTGTGCTCTCGTCGCGTCGCCGTCTGCGTCGCAAGGAGGAGGAGCGGGCGGAGCTGGCGCGCCAAAAAGAGCTTTCCGATGAGCTGTTCAAGGGCATCACGCGCATCGTCGACCGTTTCGCCGTATGCGATTTGGAGAACGATACCTATGAGTATCGCGAGCATGAATTCGACGAGCCGCTGTATCCGGTATCCGGCCGCTACCAGGACTTCGTCGAGACCCTTTCGAAGCGCTACATCGTGACGTCTGACCCCGATAACGTCAAAATCGGCTCGCAGATTTCCCCTGAGCACTTGCGCGAAGTTCTGCGCAGCAAGACCGATGTCGTGCGTTTCGAGTATGCTGGGCGCGCAGGGGATGTTTACAAGGTGATGAGCATGATGCCGGTGGAATGGGCTGATGATGGCCAGGTCAAGAAGGTGCTGCTCAGCTGCCAGGACATCGGCCGGCGCGTGGAGTTGGAGAACATCACGAGAACCGACGGCTTGACCGGGCTGCTCAACGAACGTTGCTTCGCCGAGGTCCTGCACAAGAAGGAGGCGGCAAAGCAGCCGTTCACCTTGCTGTATCTCGATCTGGACCGTTTCAAGCCCATCAACGATACCTATGGTCATGATGCCGGAGATCAGCTGCTCAAAGAGGTGGCCTGCCGTATCCAAGGGTGCATCCGCGATGAGGATTTCGCGTTCCGCATCGGCGGCGACGAGTTCACGATCCTGTTTTCGGCGCAGCTGGGCGAGGCCCAGCTGGCAGATAAGGTTTCCACGTTGAAGGACGTCGTTCGCCAACCGATCGAGGTCGATGGGCATATGGTGAGCGTGGCGACGAGCATCGGTTGCGCGCGTTTCCCCCTCGACAGCGAGCAGACGCTAACCGTTCGAAAGATCGCCGATCAGCGCATGTACTCCGATAAGGAGAAGAACCATGCGCAAAGATAGCGCGCCAGGCGTTTGGGCGCGGCGCGGGCGGCTCGCAAATGAACACCCGCTCATGCAAAAGGGGAGGCCCCATGTGAGGCCTCCCCTTCGTCATTCGTGATCGGATGCCGATCTTTTGATGCCGCGTTTCGCGGTTGCGCCTTAGCGGCAGACGATGTCGACCGGGACGTTGAGGATCTTTGCCACCTTCAAGATGGTGTCGGTGTGGCTGCCGAGCGCGGCCGCCATGTGATGCGTCGGGCCGGTCTCGTTCCAGCGGTTCATGAACTCGCGGGCGCCGATGGAGAACTTCATGCGCATGTTGGTGTCGCCGAAGGTGAAGATCGGGCCCTCGACGTTCTCGCCCTCAGCCACGACGAACTTGAACTTGCCGTCGCCGTCCTGCGTGATGCCCAGATAGGTGACGGTGCCCAGGCCCGGGTAGAACTGGGTGAGGTAACCGCCGCCGGTCTTGCCGTGGAACACCGGCACGACTTTGAGCGTGGGCTTCTTCGCCGTGGAGATGTCGGCGTCGCCCGAGCCGGAGTGGCCGATGATGACGACGTCCTCGGGGAAGTCGATGGAGTACATCTCGGAGAGCTGGCCGGTGCCGGCGATGGTCTTCAGGATGCTCATGGCCATGGCGACCTTCATGTCACCCTCCACGGCGCATGCGGTGCCCTGCTTGATGAGCATGGAGAACGCGGGGATGAGCATGGAGTCGAGCACGCCTGCCTGACCCTGCGCATAGCCGTCGTAGTGGCTGGCAACAAGGCCGATTTCCTCGTCGCGGACCCACTGCTCGAAGGCCACGACGTACTTCGCCATGTCCTGGATGGGCTTGTCGGACACTTCGGCACCGCCCTCGATGTCGAAGGTGTCGATGATCTCGGCGGCCTTGGCGTCGATCGCGGCCTGGTCATCGATGTCGTCGGCGATGGCCCACATCTTCTCCCAGTCGAACTGCTTGGTGTACAGGCCCATGCGGTTGTACAGGTT
>CAVHXL010000119.1:0-5565 GCA_963639885.1 bacterium
GGACATCTCCTCGCGCAGAAGCTCGATCTCCACGTCCATGGCACCGATGATGCCGATGGTCTTGCCTTCTTGATTCATATGCTCGTTTCCTTCTCAGATCGTTATTTCGTTGAGGGGGACTCCCCGGACGGCGCTGCGCCGGGCCGGCACCGGCGGTCTGGTGGTCTTGCCGGCCCGGCCCCGCCGACCCGGCCGGCTTCACCGGAGCACCCGTGCCGACTCTCCCGATTTCCCGGGGCGCCCTGCGCCCTAGTCGAGCAGGGCGGGGTAGTGCGTGTGCGCGTCGTCAAGCTTCGAGAGCGTGTTGTCGATGTAGCGCGCGGCCCACCACTTCGCCTGCAGCAGGTCTGAATCGTGGTAATTGCCGCATTCCTCCGGGCGCGCGCCGGGAATCTCGCCCTCGAAATCGCGGCAGAAAACGAACATGCGCATCATGACGTCGGCGACGTCAGCCGGCTCAAGCTCGCCGAAAGCAACCAGGTAGAACCCGGTGCGGCAACCCATGGGGCCGAAATAGATCACGCGATCGGACCACTCGGGGTCGTTGCGCAGAAACGTCGCGCCTAGGTGCTCGATGGCATGCACGGCGGCCGTGTCGATCACCGGCTCGCGGTTGGGCGCGGTCATGCGCAGGTCGAACGTGGTGGTGATGCACCCGGTTTTCGGATCCTGATCGGAGCGAGAAAGGTAAATACCCGGCTCAAGTTTGCGATGATCGACCGAAAAGCTTGCGATGCGTTCCATGTGATGCTCCTTGTTTTTGCGTCAGTGTCGAAATCGGCGGCACCTCCCGCGCCAATGCCGCAAACGGGATGCGGGCGCTCGCCGCTCGCATACATCGTCGGCAAAACGGTGCATGCGAGCCCATAGCGCGAACCATTGTAACGCGCCCTGAGCGCACCCGCCGCCAAAGCTTTGCCGCTTCCCTGTATGTTTCGCGAAGAGCACCAATGCGCGATACCATTACCCCATCTTGATTCATCATGTGCAAGGAGGCCTCATGGACGTCACCCGTAAGCGCTATCTTCAGCTGCTCAGCCGCAGCTTTCCCACGTTGGAGCTCGCGTCGGCCGAGGTCATCAACCTCAGCGCCATCATGAACCTGCCGAAAGGCACCGAGTTTTTCGCCTCCGACATCCATGGCGAGGCCGAGGCGTTCAGCCATATCCTGCGCAACGGCTCGGGCTCCATCCGCATCAAGGTTGACGAAGTGTTCGGCGATGAGCTCTCCGAGGCCGAGAAGCGCAGCTTGTGCACCCTGATCTACTACCCGCGCGAGAAGGCCAAGCTCATGCTCGCCGCCTGCGACGACGAGGCTGCGTTCTACGCCACCTACGTCCCGCGCCTGGTGGCCGTCGTGCGCCGCGCCGGACGCAAGTACACGCGCAGCCGCGTGCGCAAGCAGCTTCCCCACGAGTTCGCCTACCTGCTCGAGGAGCTGATCGGCGTCGACGTCGATGCGGCCGATAAGGAGGCTTACTACGACACCATCGTCAACGCCGCCGTGCGCACCGGGCGCGGGATCGACCTCATCGAGGCGCTCGCCCAGGCCATTCAGCGTCTGGCCATCTCGCGCCTGCACATCATCGGCGACATCTACGATCGCGGACCGGCACCCGACACCGTGATGGAAACGCTCATCGCGCACCACGACGTCGACATCCAATGGGGCAACCACGACATCGTTTGGATGGGCGCCTCGCTTGGCCAGCGCGGATGCATCGCCAACGTCGTGCGCATCTGCTCGCGTTACGGCAACCTATCCATCCTCGAGGATGCCTACGGCATCAACATCCTGCCGCTTGCAACCTTCGCGCAGCAGGCGTACCGCGACGACCCGTGCGCGGGCTTCGGGCTGAAGGGCAACCCCAACCTGTCGCCCTCCGAGCTTGAGCTGAACATGAGAATCCAGAAGGCCATGGCAATCATCCAGTTCAAGGTCGAGGCGGCGCTCATCAAGCAATACCCGGGCTTCAAACTCGACGATCGCAACCTGCTCGACAAGATCGATTACGAACGCGGAACCGTGATGCTCGACGGGGTCGAATACGAGCTCACCGACAAGGTCTTCCCGACGGTTGATCCGTCCAACCCCTACGCGCTCACTCCCGAGGAGGAAGAGGTCATGGCGCGCCTTGAGGCGGCCTTCCTTGGCAGCGAGAAGCTGCAGCGCCACATGCGCTTCTTCCTGGAGGCCGGCAGCCTGTACAAGATCAGCGACTCCAACCTGCTGCTGCATGCCTGCGTGCCGCTCAACGACGACGGCAGCCTCAAGGAGGTCGAGATCTTCGGCAAAACCTACAAGGGCCGCTCGCTCTACGACGCCTGCGACCGCTACGTGCGTGCGGCGTTCTTCAGCCATGACGAGGCCGAACGCGAACGCGGCCGCGACCTTCTATGGTATCTGTGGCTCGGTCAGGGAAGTCCGCTGTTCGCGAAGAGCAAGATGGCGACCTTCGAGCTGTACCTCATCGCCGAGAAGCCCGCGCGCAAGGAGGTGAAGAACGCGTTTTACAACCTCATCGACGACGCGCAGGTCATCGGCGGCATTTTCGAGGACTTCGGTCTCGACCCGCAAACCTCGCATATCATCTGCGGCCATGTGCCGGTGAAGGTGAAGGATGGCGAGGACCCGGTGAAATGCGGCGGGCGCGTCATCATGATCGACGGCGGTTTCTCGCGTGCCTATCAGCCCACCACCGGCATCGCAGGCTACACGCTCATCAGCAACTCGCATGAGTTCATCCTAGCGGCGCACGAACCGCTCAAATCGGCCGAAGCCGCGGTGACCGAGGAGGTTGACATCCATAGCTCAAGGCGCGTCGTCGAGCGCCGCGAATCGCGCGCGTTGGTCGCGGACACCGACAACGGGGCGGTTCTGGCCGAACGCATCACCGAGCTTGAGGAGCTGATCGAGGCCTATCGTACCGGGGAAGTGCAGGAGCGCGCACAGGCTTAGCCGAACGGCTGCGCTCGCGCCGCGAGCTTGGGGCCGAAAGCCCGCAAGCACGCGGCGCGACCCCCGAACGTAAAGGGATGGTAAAGGATTCTTGCGCTCTCGTAATATTATGGTCTCCAAGCTGTAATGTTTCGGTAAAATTACGAGGCTATGACATTCCATCAGGCTTAACGAGGTGCTTCCTTGGCTCTTACGTTCATGGGTTTTCTGGAACAGGCGACGGCTCAGCCCATCCTGTTCGTTATCTTGGCACTCGTCATCGGCGTAACGGCCGTTTCCGGTGCAACCGACGCTCCCAACGCCATTGCAACGGTCGTTTCCACGCGCTGCCTCAAGCCCGGCGTCGCCATCGGGCTTGCGGCCGTCTTCAACTTCGTCGGCCTGGTCGGCATGACCTACATCTCCACGGCCGTCGCGAAAACCATGTTCGGCATGGTCGATTTCTCGGGCAGCACCGATGCGGCGCTGCTTGCGCTCATGGCGGCCATGATCGGAGCCATACTTTGGGGATGCGTCTGCTGGGTTTTCGGCATCCCGTGCTCGAAATCGCACTCGCTCATCGCCGGCATCACCGGCGGCGCCATCGCGCTCAACGGTTTTGCGGGCGTTGTCCCCTCCGAATGGGTGAAAGTCATCTACGGCATGGTGTTCTCCCTGGTGGCGGGCTTTATCCTGGGATGGGTTTTCACCCGCATCATCGAGTTCGTCTTCAGCACGGTCAATCGCCAGGTTGCCAACAACGCGTTCGTCGTCATCCAGGATCTCTGCGCGGTCGCGCTGTCGTTTTTGCATGGTGCCCAAGACGGCCAGAAATTCATGTCGATCGGCATGCTCGGCATCGCGCTGTCCTACGGCATGTCCTCGCCCGACAGCTCCGGGTTTCCGCTGTGGCTCATGATCATCTGCTCGGCCGCCATCTCGCTCGGCACCATCGTCGGCGGCAAGCGCATCATCAAATCCGTCGGCATGGATATGGTCAAACTTGAGAAATACCAGGGCGTCGCCGCGAACTTCTCCACGACGTTCACGCTCCTGTTCGCAAGCCTCACCGGCATGCCCGTTTCCACGAGCCATTGCAACACCTCCGCCATCATGGGCGTGGGCGCAAGCAAATCCATCAAGCGCGTGAACTGGGGAATCGCAAAGAACATGCTCCTTGCCTGGATCATCACCTTCCCCGCATGCGGTATCATCGGCTTTGTGCTGGCGAAGCTGTTCATGCTGCTGGCATAAGCTTGATGCGAATCTGACCGCGAAGGGCGGGAGAAAACCCATGGCTGCGCTTGAAAATATATCGAACGACGCCAACGTGCTGGCATGGCTTCACGCCGCGCCCTCCTCGGTTGTCGCGAAGACCGGCGAGCTTCTCTCATGCGTGGGCGCTATGCGTGCCAATGAGGTCATCTACCCAGCTCAGGATTACATTTTACGGGCGCTTGAGCTAACAGGGCCCGATGCGGTGCGCGTTGTTATTTTGGGGCAGGACCCTTACCATGAGCCCGGACAAGCCATGGGGCTTTCGTTCTCCGTCCCTTCCTCATGCAAGCTTCCGCCCTCGCTGCGCAACATCTACAAGGAAATGGCGGCCGATCTCGGGTGCGCGATGCCGGCGGGCGGCGACTTAACCTCATGGGCCGCTCAAGGCGTCTTGCTGCTCAACACCACGCTCACCGTGCGTGAGCACGATGCGAATTCGCATGCGCGCCTTGGCTGGGATACGCTCACCGATCACATCATCTCGACGTGCTTCAAGCTGCCGCAGCCGGTGGTGTTCATGGGCTGGGGGAGAAAGGCGATCGATCTGATCGAGAAAGCCTCCCTCAAAGCGCAAGAGCCCGAAGGAAACGCTTCCATCAGGCGCTCAGCCGCCGACATGAATGCCGTCGCATCCTCGGTTGCCCGAAAGGCCGCAACCGGCGCACCCGAGCACGGCGCTCGCGAGCGTGCGCTCGGCTGCGCACCCGAGCGCAAACCGCGCATCTACTCGACGCACCCCTCGCCGCTATCGGCGCGCCGGGCGCAGGCCGACTTGCAGTCGTTTTTCGGCTCGCGTCCGTTTTCGACGGCCAATAAGCTGCTGCAGGCTTGCGGAAGCGAGCCCGTGCGCTGGGAAAGCGTGCTCGACGGGGCGCGATAGGACCGATCGCGCCCTGCCGCGCCGTACAGCGCTCCGTCGCACTACCCCTTCATGGGCTACCCGTGCAGTTCCTTATGGCTCGCGCTTCGGTACGCTACAATTAGAAGGCTTATGGTTCCTCGGGCAATCGAACAACGGCAATTCCCGTTGTTCCGCACAACCCGTCAAAAGCCAATAGCGAACCAATGAAACGATCAACCGGTCGAACCGTTCCTCCCTAAGGGCGCCGCGGTTCGGTATCTTTGAAACGAAAGAAGTTGACGCATGCCAACGCTTGCCGAGAACATATCCTCGCGCCGCACGTTCGCGATCATCTCGCACCCCGATGCCGGCAAAACAACCCTTACCGAGAAGCTGCTGCTCTATTCAGGCAGCATCCAGACGGCCGGTTCGGTCAAGGGCAAGGCGTCGGCTAAGCACGCCGTGTCCGACTGGATGGACATCGAGAAGGAGCGCGGCATCTCCGTCA
>CAVHXL010000120.1:0-5474 GCA_963639885.1 bacterium
TGGTGGTCGACAGCACGCTCGTGCCGCGCATCCCGGACATCCCCGGCGTGCGCGTGTGCGCCGTTCCCGCCACACAGATGGCCGAGGAGGCCGGCATCAAGGTGCTGGCGAACGTCATCCTGGTGGGCAAACTGTTCGCCGAGACGCGCTTCTGCGCCGAGGAGACCATCCGCGCAGCGGTCGAGAAGGTTGTTCCCGCCCGCAAGCGCGATAAGCTTGCGGGGAACTTGAAGGCCCTCGAGCTGGGGATGAGCGCATAGGGGGCTGGCGAGAGTCGTTGCCGGAGGCTAGAGCCCTTCGGCATTCCGCTCCCTCTTCGGCGCGGTGCCTGATTTCGTGCTGTCGATGGCGTACACCCACCAGCGAAGCGTTTCGGGCGTGCCCATCGCCGCGACCCCAGCGCGCTTTTCCAGGAAGAGGTCCGTCGCATGCCCGCCGAAGCGCACATGAAAGCGTGCCGTCTGGGCACCGTGCACGGCGGGCCCGAACTGCCCGCGCGCGAGTATCTCATCGATGCGGAAGGTGCGTCCATCGGGCCAGAGCACCGCGAGCGGATCGGTGCGCCCCTCGTCGGTGAGGCGCATGACGACGTCAACGTACAACTTGTGTACGCGATTTCTCCTGCCGTCTTTCGTCAAATAGTCCATCGCTGTGATATTATCGAACGCGCGTTCGCGAATGTATAGCGAACAGACTATGAAGAAACGTTGACTGGGGGGTGCGATGGCTGAGCCTTTTGCGGCGGGGGATCAAGCGGCGCCCGCGTCTTCCAGCACCCCGCCCGCGCCCTCGCCCGCCAGCGTGCCGCCCGCGCCCGCCAGCGCCGCATGGGATCGCATTTACCTCTGCATCGACCTTAAGTCGTTTTACGCGAGCGTCGAATGCGCTGAGCGCGGGCTGGACCCATTCACCACGAATCTCGTCGTCGCCGATCCCGATCGCTCGGCGAACACCATCTGTTTGGCCATAACGCCTGCTATGAAGGCGCTCGGCGTGAAGAACCGATGCCGCCTGCGCGATATCCCGGAGGGCATCGATTACATAACGGCCGTGCCTCGCATGCGTCTGTACCTGCGTACAAGCAACAAGATCAACCGGATATACCAGCAGTTCGTCAGCGATATCGACATGCACGTGTACTCGATTGACGAATGCTTTATCGATGCTACGCCTTATCTGAAGCTTTACCGGACCGATGCGCGCACGTTCGCTTCCCGCCTCATAGGGGCCGTGCTCGAGCAAACCCACATCACGGCGACGGCGGGCATCGGCCAGAACATGTTCCTGGCGAAAGTCGCGCTCGACGTTACCGCCAAGCATGCCCCTGACGGTATCGGCATCTTGGATGATGAGGCATTCAAGCGCGAAATCTGGTTCCATCGGCCCATCACCGACATCTGGGGAATCGGGCGCGGCATCGCGCGGCGCCTGGCCAAGCACGGCGTGCACGACCTTGCCGGGGTGTGCGCCTTGCCGCATAAGGTCATCCGCGACGAGTTCGGGGTCAATGGCGAATACCTGCTCGATCATGCCTGGGGCCTTGAACCGTGCACCATCGCCGAGGCGCGCGGATACAAACCGCGCGGGCATTCCATCGACAGCGGACAGGTGCTCATGCGCGACTATACCTTCGCCGAGGCCGAGACGGTTCTGCGCGAGATGGCGCTTGCCTCGGCGCTCGAGCTGGTCGAGAAGGGGCTCGTGGCATCGTCGGTTGGCGTGTGTGCGGGCTACTCGAATAGCAATTTCGCGCATCAGAACTGGGAACTGGGTTTTTGGTGCGCACCGCATATATCGGGAGGGGGTGCGCGCAAGCTTGCCAAGCCGGAGAACACGCCGAGCCTTTTAATCGACGCCGTCGTTTCCCTCTTTCGCGAAACCGTCGACGCACGCCTTTCCATTCGTCGCCTGAACATATCGTATTCGGGGCTCGTGCCCAAAGACGAGGTGCAGCCGACCCTGTTCGATGAGCGTTCCAATCAAGATAAGCAGGATGCCATCGCTGACGCCATGGTGTCGGTGCGCTCGCGTTTCGGTGCGAACGCGATGCTTTTGGGCACGAGCCTTAAGCAAGAGGCGAACGCGCGTGAGCGAAATCAGCAGATAGGGGGGCATCGTGCTTAGCCGTGGGGGTGCAAGCGTGACGCGTGAGGATGCGGGGATCCCCTCGGTCGATGCGTGGCCTGACTTGTCGGTGGCGGAGCGCGAATATCGCGAGCAAGTGCTCGACGACATTTATCGTCGCGTCGTCGCCGAGGGCGTGCGCCACGCTGCGCCAGGCCCCGATAGGGGGCGTCAGTTTTTGCCGTTTGCCGCTCTGAAGGAGTGATGCGCTGCGTGCACGGGCGCGCTGCGTGCACGGGCGCGCTGCGTGCGAGGCGGGGCGTCATCGCCGGGGAATCCGGTTACGGGGATGCCCGCATGGTGGTGTTGGGCTTCCAGATAGTCGAATCTGATCCATCTTGGACTCCGGGATGGTACGAATATCGGTGCAAAGGAACCTGCACGGTGCGTCTTCCGGAGTCTTGCAAAGCCTTGTCAACGGTCCAAGAAATAGCAAATCAGCTGCGACAATGTCACGCTAAGTCTCCTTGCGACTTCCAGGGCCTTGCGACGCTCGCTTAGCTCGCAGCTAATGAATCTGCCTGGTCCTTTCCCTACCATGGAATCGTTTTCGCATGTGAATGATTCAGAGGGAAAGGAAAATCGTGGAAAACAACGTCTCTGCCCAGCCGGCGGCCCCGAAGGGCAAATCGGCGATGGGCATCGCCGGCTTCGTGATCGGCCTTATCGCCCTGTGCACGTCGTTTCTGCCCATCATCAACAACTTCTCCGCCGTCTTGGCCGTGATCGGATTTGTGTTTGCCATCATCGGCGTTATCGCCTGCGCGCGCGGGACGAAGGAGGGCAAGGGGCTTTCCATCGCCGGTCTGATTATCTGTATCGTCTCCGTCATCATCGTGCTGGCGACGCAGAGCATGTACTCGAAGGCCCTCGACGAGGCCGCCTCGGGCGCCGCAGTGACGTCGACGTCGCAGTCCGGCACCGCATCTTCCGCTGCGCAGGGTGCATCCGGCGAGCCGACATCCCAAAGCACGGAGGATCTTGCTATCGGGACGACCGCGACCTTGAGCAACGGTCTGGCCATCACCGTCGACTCCGTTACGACCGGGCTGGCGAATTACAACGGCGAGGAATTTACAAGCGTTTCGGTCACTTATAAAAACACTGGCACGGAGACCCTTAGTTTTGGCGGGTACGACTGGAAGGCCCAGGACGCCCAGGGAGCTCAGCGTAGCCAGACGTACGAGGTCGGAGGCGACGCGGCTGACTCGTCGGCTCGCCTTAACTCCGGTTCGCTGGCATCCGGCGGAAGCGTGACAGGCGTTCTCGAATTCGACGGCCAGGCTGCAAAGATCATCTACTCACCTTCGATGCTCAGCGACAAGAACGATGTGACCTGGGTGGTGGCATAGCCTCTCTCAGGCCCCCCATACGAATCGCGTCTCTTCCGTTACAATGGCATCTCGAATGTGAATGTCGAATGCGGAAGGGACGCGTGTGGTTGAGCCTTTAACTGAGAAGTTGCTCGAGGAGCTGCTTGACGCTGACGATCCCGCGGCTTTTGCCGACGAGCACGCCCTCGCGCATCGCGATTTGCCGGTCTATCTCACGCAGCTGCTTGCCGAAAAGGGCCTTAAGCGTTCGGAAGTGGTCCGCGCGGCCGGACTCGACGCCACGTTCGGCTATCAAATCTTCAAGGGCCAGCGGAAGGCTTCGCGCGATAAGGTTCTTCAGCTCGCCTTCGCGCTTTCCTGCACGCTGCGCGAGGCGAACCGCGTGTTGAAAGCGGCCGGCCATAGCGAGCTGTATTGCAAGGACAGGCGAGACGCCATCATCATCTTCTGCATCTCGCGCGGCTGCGATCTGCGGAAAACCGACGAGGAACTGTTTCGCTTCGGGGAGGCGACCATCAGCTGAGGCTTGCCGTCCTCAGGCGATGTCCGCCGTCTTGCCCGCCCGATCGCCCGCCGCTCGCTCGAATCTGATACGATGAGCCCATGGATGACGAATTGCAACGAACCCTTGATTGCCTGCAGCGCGACGACTCCTTCCGCGTCGATGCCGTTCTCAAAGCGAACGCGCATGCGCGATGCGAGCGCGTGTTCTTCGTGGGCGCTTCCGGCGGCGAGATGGGGCCGTTCGTTCGCAAGATTTTCCGTGCTCAAGATGGTCTTGGCGCGGCATGGCGGCATGTGCTTGAAGCCGAGCGCGCCGGTAAGAGGTTCGTTCACCTGCCGCATATCATCGATTGCTACGACGCGGGCGAGTACTGCGTCGTCATCATGGAGCACATCGACGGGAAGACGCTTGATGATGTGGTGTATCGTCGAGGCCCTTCGGTTGATCTTGCCCATGAGCTTTTCCCAGGCGCGTGCGATGCGGTCTCCGAGCTGCATGACAGCTTCTCGCCACCGCTTATTCATCGGGATATCAAACCGAGTAACCTGATGCTTTTCGGCGATACGGTGATCCTCCTCGATCTAGGCATCACGCGCGCGTTCGATAGCGAAGCCGCGACGGATACCGTGAAGTTCGGGACGCGCGGGTTTGCCCCGCCTGAGCAGTTCGGGTTTGGGCAAACCGACGTGCGCAGCGACGTGTATGCTCTCGGGATGCTGCTGTTCTACTTGATGGTCGGCCAAATCCCCGAGCCGTCGAGCGTTGATCGGGTGATGCGCGAGCGCAAGATCCCCAAAGAGCTGCGTGCGGTGGTGCTTAAGGCGGCTGCCTTCGATCCGCAGGCGCGCTATGCGTCGTCCGAGCAGTTGAAGACGGCGGCCCTTCGCGCCTTTTCACCTGCAGGGGAATCTTCGATCGAGCCGGTCTCGCCGGGTGTGCCCGAGGCGTTGCGCCGGGCGCCGGCCGCGCTGAGCGCCCATGAGACGCCGCATGCGGCTATGATCGCGAATCCGCCCGCAGGAGACGCGCCCTCGCGCGATAGCTCGGGCCGCTCTGCTCGATTCGAGTCTTTCGCGCGGGCATCCGCCCCTTTTGGTCGGGTTTGGGACGCGCTCCTTCTCTCGATGAGCGCGCTATTCCTTCTCGTGGTCGCGCTCTCTTGCATATTCCCCAATGAAGAGGCTGCGCAGATCCCCTTCGCCGCGCGGGTGTGGGAATATGCGGCTATGTGGCTGTTGTGCGTTTGCCCGGCGGCAGTGCTGTGCGATCCTCGTCCGCTGAAACGTTTCTCGCCTCGCTTTGCCTCACTCGGCTTTGCGAAAAGGCTTGTCTTGATGTTTCTCGCGGCCGGCGTCTCCGTTACGATCATCGGGGTGGTGAACAGCGTTTTCGCGCCGCGTTGATCATTCGGGAAATGAAAAGGGGCCCTTCGCTTGAAGGGCCCCTGGTGGCTTCTCTGGCGGAGATGCGTGCGAATCGAACACACCCAAGACGTTCTGCGCGCCTCACAA
>CAVHXL010000121.1:0-5173 GCA_963639885.1 bacterium
CCTCGCGCAGGTGGTGCGTCTGCTGCGTGACGTTGCCGATGGCCTTCGCCGCCACCTCCGAGTCGGTGCCGGCGCGCAGCTGAATACCCTCGTCGATCAGGCGCGCGCGCAGGGCGTTCGTGTTCACGAGCGTACCGTTATGCGCGAGCGCGATAAGCGTCTCGTCGATGGCGGAGATATGCGGCTGCGCGGCTTCCCACGACGCCGCGGCGCCGGAAGTGGAATAGCGCGCGTGACCGACGGCGACGAATCCCTCGAGCGCGGCCAGGCTCGCCTCGTCGAACACCTGGGTGACCAGGCCGAGGTCCTTCGACACCATGATGGTCTCGCCATCCCCCACGGCGATGCCCGCGCTTTCCTGGCCGCGATGCTGCAGCGCCTGCAGGCCGAAGCAGGTCATGCGGGCAACGTCCTCTCCCGGGGCGAACACGCCGAACACGGCGCATTCCTCTTCAAGACGGTCGGGGCGCTCTCCTGGCAATACGGAAGTGCTCATTCGATTGTCTCCTTGACAGCATCGTCGACGGCTGCCGCGTCCTCGTCGTTTGCAATGGCGTTGAGATCTTGCCCGGCGGCGCTAGATGCGGTGGATGCGCTCACATAGGAGAACAGCACCCACCGACCATCGCTTGCCAGGTTATCGCACGTTGATAAAGCGAAGGTACGCTTCATATTGTCGGCAGCGGGAACATCCGTGACGCTGACGACGGAGCGATCCATCTTATCCTGGATATAGGAAACGCGTTCAGCATTATCCGTAAAGGTCATCTGCGCTATCGGATCGTCGGCGGCACAATGCACGAGGGAGAACGTGGTCAAACGATAGTTGCCCTTCGGCGTCAGCAGGTAGATCGTCCGATTCGCGTTGAAGGTATCGGCGTCGGCGAAGTCGGCGATAGGCGCGAACATCGACCCATCGTTGAGATGATGGCCGTAAATGATGTTGTTCGGATCGGAAAAGTCCGCCTTGTTCTCGGCCTCAAGGAAAATGGCGCCGAACGTGGCGATCCAACCCGTCGATCCCTTGAAGTCGTGCGTTAGATAATAGGAATCATCCTCACCTTGCACGATAGGGTAGTTGATGGTGGTGCCTGGGATGTATATCCAGCCGATCGTGTCAGGGTTGATGGCGCGCAGAGCGTCCCAATCAACGGTCAGGGAGTCAAGCTGATCTAGCTTTACGGTTTCAGGCGCGGGAAAGCCGATCTCCTCGATTTCCTTATTCGTCTGCTGCCCCTGCCAATAACTGAACCCGATGGCCGCAAGCGCCGCAAGAGCGATAACGAAGACGACAACGGACACGATGAAGACGACGCGCCACGGTCCACCCGAGGATTTTCGTTTCGTTGCAGCATGAGCCGCGTGGGCCGCATGCGCCCCACGGCCATAAGAGGCCGCCGGCATCGGGGCCGTCTCCGAGGGTTTCCGACTATGCTTTGCCATCGACGCCTTCCCTTAGGTGCTGCACCTTCATCCTTTGGTGCAAAAGCCGCGCGCAAGGAAACCCTTGCCTTTTGCCTAACCAAGCCATAATACGCAACGCGCCCCCAAACCGGGGGCGCGCAGACGCGAAACCGCAAATCTCATACGTAAGACGGTCGTGAGAACGGTCTTATTTCTTCTTCATCTCGTCGAGGAACCCCTTGACGATGCAAGCAACGATGATGATGACGATGATCGCCACTATGACCGGTATGGACCATGCAGGTAGAAATTCCATTTTGACCCCCTGTTTTGTTGAATACGTGTAAGCAATGTAGTCAATATATGAAACCGAAACGCATCATATCGCTTTCGGCTCAGCCATGCAAGCGCGATTCCAGCGCGTCGTTGATTGTTTCAAGCGCCTTTACGCGAGCGAAGCGCTTATCATCGGACTCCAGCACGACCCATGGCGCGAACGGGGTCGACGTCAGGCGGAACATATCGTCGACCGCGCTTTGATACTGCGGGTATTTGTCACGGTTGCGCCAGTCCTCGTCGGTGATCTTCCACTGCTTGGAAGGATCCGCTTGGCGCGCCCTGAAACGTGCGAGCTGCTCTTCCTGGCTGATGTCGACCCAGAACTTCAGCAGCACCGCGCCCCAACGCACCATATCGCGCTCGAACTCGTTGATCTCGTCGTACGCACGCGCCCATTCCGCGTCGGAAGCGAAGCCCTCGACACGCTCGACGAGCACGCGGCCGTACCAGCTTCGATCGTAGATGCCCACGTGACCCGCTTTCGGCAGACGCGTCCAATATCGCCAAAGATGCGGATGCAGCAGCTCGGGCTTGGTGGGCGCCGGCGAGGGGAAGATGGTATACGAACGAGCATCAAGCGCCTGGGCGATGCGCTTGATCGACCCGCCTTTGCCAGCGGCATCCCAGCCCTCGAACATAATCATCATCGGCACTCGGGCCTGATACATCTCAAGCTCCAGCTCGTTCAAACGCTTCTGCTGCTTCTTCAGGCGCTTCTTGTACTCCTCAGGCGCAAGGACGAGCGAATGATCGACCCCCGCAACCGTCGGCACTCCCTTGCACAAGGCGAACCGGCTGGTCGCGGGCGCGACCGCATGAGCGCGGGCAGCCTCGGACTGCGCCGCGGCGGCAATGGCGGCAGCCTGCTCGGACGTACGTCCCTCTATCGGGATCTCCTTGATAACGCCGGCGCTGTTCGCTTGCGCTTTCGCAGCTGCCGCTGCAGCGGCCTCGTCCGGTCCCGCAGCGAGCGCATCCTTCAAGGCGTCGATAAGCGTCTCGGCGATCTGCAGGTTTGCACGACGCTTGTCCTCGCCGTTGATCAAATGCCACGGGGCGTAGTCGAAATCGCTCCCTTCAAGCAGGTTATCGTAGAGACGGTAGGCCTCCTCGTAGCGACCAAGCGTCGCGAGCTTGCCATCGGATACGCGCCAGGCGGTCTTCGGGTCCTGGCGCAGCTTCGTCAAGCGGCTCTTCTGCGCCTCCTTCGTCACATGGACGAAGAACTTCACGACAACATAGCCGTCGTCGGTGAGCTGCTTCTCGAACTCAGCGGCGCTGGCCAAGGCCGAATGGAGCACGGATATGTTGCGCTGCTTGCCGGCCTCCTTCACGGCCGCGGCGATGGACGCCTTCGGGTGCTTGACCTTTCCGCGCTTGATCTTCGCCTCGCCGAACTCCGAGTACAGCATGCGCTGCATGGCCGTGGTGTACCAACCCCGATCGTAAAACGTGATGGTGCCGCGCATCCCGAGAGCCTGCCAGAATTGCTGCATCATGGGGTAGAAGCCGCCAACGCCCCAAGGCGCCCCGGGAAACGCCGCGGTCTCAAGAACGTTGAGGTTCTCGGTCACGTACACGCTCGTGGCGCGCGCATCGAGGTTGTACATCAAATCGGAGATGCGACTGCCCTTGCCGGCGCCGTTCCACCCCTCGAACAGCACGACGAGCCCCACGCCCGCGCTACGGGCCTTCTGCTGCAAGACGACAAGCTCGCTCATCAATTCATCGCGCCGGGTCTTATATTCTTCCTTTGGAAGGGGATCTTGCGAGAAATCAACGGTCTCCAGCATAGGGAGTCCTCTCTCTTCATGTATCCGAACGGGGTTATCGTATCACCAAACGAACGCTTCCCCACCATAATGCGCCAAGCGCAACGCGACTTGAAACGTCAACAGAACGTAAAATATAGCCGTCCGTCTCATCAATCAAGCGGCCTTGAGCACTTCGTACCCTATGATAAGCGGGTAAGTGAACACGCGACGCCACACGTCGCCCGAGTGGGAAGCCTCCGACCATATGGCCAAATACGGCGTTATCGACCTGGGATCGAACACCATCCGCCTTGTCGTCTACGAAGTGGTCAACGACAAGAAATCCGTCTATAGCAGCAAAGATTTCAAGCGCATCGTCAACGAGAAGGAAATGGCCGGCCTGGCCGCTTTCGTTGAGGATGGGCTGTTCAGCAACGACGGCGTCGAGAGAGCCGTCGGCATCCTCAAGACGCTTGCCAAGCATGCGGGATATTTCAATTGCAGGACGCTCGAGGTTTTCGCCACCGCCGTCATCCGCAACGCGAAAAACTGCGCGAACGTCCTGGACACGCTGCGCGAACGCACGGGACTGCGCGTCACCCTTTTAAGCGAGCGCGATGAGGCTCATCTCGGGTTCGTCGGCGCAAGTTGCGGCAAGGCCCTCTCAAGGGGAACGCTCATAGACATCGGAGGCGGATCGACCGAGCTTTCGCGCATAGCGGATGGTGTCGACTCCAACGACATCAGCATCGGGCAGGGGTCGCTTTCGTCGTTCGCAACCTGCGTGAGCTCGATCCTGCCGAACGCCGAGGAGACGAAAGCCGTCGCCGAGGCCTTCCGAGAGCGGCTCGCCGAGATCGGCGACCTATCGCCCTACCGCGCCGAAACCCTCTACGGCATCGGAGGAAGCGCGCGAGCGACGATGAAGATCGTGGCTCAAGTGCAAGGGCTTGCCTGCAAACCGCGCACGATAGGGCCCGATGATGTGAACCAGGTGATCGACGCTTGCAAAACGGGCGACGCGGCCTTCGCCCATTGCGCATTGAAGGCTTCGGCAGAGCGCGTGCACACCATGATTCCCGGCTGCATCATCATAAGCGAGCTGTTCCGCACGCTCGGGGCAAGCAAGCTAGAGGTTTGCAAGTACGGCGTTCGCGAAGGCTACCTTATCGAGAGGGTGCTTGATGCGCGCGCAGTCCCCCCAGCATCCGCCGCGAAGCAGGGCTGAGCCCGGACGGGTCGCCGGCAGCATCATCGGCGGCGACCTCTAAAAGCCCGCGATATTCTTAATGGCCTGAATGATAACTTCCCCATAAGAACAGGTAGTTAGACTAAAATATGAATCAAGAGAATTCCCATCGCGCACCTAGCGAATCACGCAGGACATACGTTGCGCCCGATGGACAACTCGGAACCGATCACGTGCGCACCCTGCGCAAAAGCGCAACCGCGCAGAAAGAAGGATCCATGAAAGCTGAGGAAATGACAACCGGCAACGCTCGGCCGCCCTACATGCAGAACCGCGAGCTTTCGTGGCTGACCTTCGACGAGCGCGTGCTCGACCAAGGCGCGGCGGAAGGCGTGCCCCTGCTCGAGCGATTGAACTTCATAAGCATCTTCTGGAGCAACCTGCAGGAGTTCTTCATGGTGCGCGTCGGCAGCCTGACCGACCTGTC